>NZ_JBVJNN010000007.1:175783-228141 GCF_055583685.1 Streptomyces sp. NPDC104581 | reverse complement strand
ATGCCTGGGCTTCGTTATGGGCTCGATCCCCCCAACCCCCCAACACGCCGCCCCCCCCCCCCCCCCCCCCCCCCCCCCCCCCCCGCTGCGTCGTCGGGTGTCCTACGGTCTGCGGGCCGAGGTGACCCGGTAGACGTCGTACACGCCCTCCACGCCCCGTACCGCCTTCAGTACGTGCCCCAGATGCTTCGGGTCGCCCATCTCGAAGGTGAAGCGCGAGGTGGCGACCCGGTCGCGGGAGGTCTGGACGGCCGCCGACAGGATGTTGACGTGCTGGTCGGACAGGACGCGTGTGACGTCGGACAGCAGCCGGGACCGGTCGAGGGCCTCGACCTGGATGGCGACGAGGAAGACGGACGACTGGGTGGGCGCCCACTCCACTTCGAGGATCCGCTCCGGCTGCTGCGACAGCGAGTCGACGTTGACGCAGTCCGCGCGGTGGACGGAGACGCCGCTGCCCCGGGTGACGAAGCCGATGATCGGGTCGCCGGGGACCGGCGTACAGCAGCGGGCGAGCTTCACCCACACGTCCTCGACACCCTTGACGACCACACCGGGGTCGCTGCTGGAGCGGCGCTTGGAGCGTCCGCGCGAGGGCGGGGCGCTCTCGGCGATGTCCTCGTTGGCGGCCTCCTCGCCGCCGAGCGCCTGCACGAGTTTCTGTACGACGCCCTGCGCGGCGACATGGCCCTCGCCGATCGCCGCGTAGAGGGACGAGATGTCGGGGTAGCGCATCTCGTGCGCGAGTGTGACGAGCGAGTCGCCGGTGAGGATGCGCTGGATCGGCAGGTTCTGTTTGCGCATCGCCTTGGCGATGGCGTCCTTGCCGTGCTCGATGGCCTCGTCGCGGCGTTCCTTGGAGAACCACGCGCGGATCTTGTTCCTGGCCCGTGGTGACTTGACGAAGCCCAGCCAGTCCCTGGAGGGGCCGGCGCCCGACGCCTTGGAGGTGAAGACCTCCACCAGATCGCCGTTGTCGAGGGTCGATTCGAGGGGGACGAGCCGCCCGTTGACCCGTGCTCCTATGGTGCGGTGGCCGACCTCCGTGTGGACGGCGTAGGCGAAGTCGACGGGGGTGGCCCCGGCGGGCAGCGCTATGACGTCGCCCTTCGGGGTGAAGACGAAGACCTCGTTGCGCGACAGGTCGAAGCGCAGGGACTCCAGGAACTCGCTGGGGTCCTCGGTCTCCTTCTGCCAGTCGAGGAGCTGGCGCAGCCACGCCATGTCGTTGACGGTGTCCTGGCCCGCGCCCTTGCCCGCGTTCTTGGGCACGTCGGTGCGGACCTTGGACGCCCCGGCGACGGCCTCCTGCTTGTACTTCCAGTGGGCGGCGATGCCGTACTCGGCGCGGCGGTGCATGTCGAACGTGCGGATCTGGAGCTCGACGGGCTTGCCGCTGGGTCCGATGACCGTCGTGTGCAGCGACTGGTACATGTTGAACTTGGGCATCGCGATGTAGTCCTTGAACCGCCCCGGTACCGGGTTCCACCGGGCGTGGACGGTGCCGAGCGCCGCGTAGCAGTCGCGGACCGTGTCGACGAGGACCCTGATGCCCACCAGGTCGTAGATCTCGGCGAAGTCCCGGCCCCGCACGATCATCTTCTGGTAGACGCTGTAGTAGTGCTTGGGCCTGCCGGTGACGGTCGCCTTGATGCGGGCGGCGCGCAGATCGGACTGGACCTCGTCGGTCACTATGGCCAGGTACTCGTCGCGCTTGGGCGCGCGCTCGGCGACGAGCCGGACGATCTCGTCGTACATCTTGGGGTAGAGGATCGCGAAAGCGAGGTCCTCCAGCTCCCACTTGATGGTGTTCATGCCCAGGCGGTGGGCCAGCGGGGCGTAGATCTCCAGCGTCTCGCGGGCCTTCTTCTCCTGCTTCTCCCGCTTGAGATAGCGCATGGTGCGCATGTTGTGGAGGCGGTCGGCGAGCTTGATGACCAGGACGCGCGGGTCCTTGGCCATGGCGACGACCATCTTGCGTACGGTCTCGGCCTGGGCGGCCTCGCCGAACTTGACCTTGTCGAGCTTGGTGACGCCGTCGACCAGGAGCGCGACCTGGTCGCCGAAGTCCTTGCGGAGGGTGTCCAGGCCGTACTCGGTGTCCTCGACGGTGTCGTGCAGCAGCCCCGCCATCAGCGTGGCCGGGTCCATGCCGAGTTCGGCGAGGATGGTCGTCACGGCGAGGGGATGGGTGATGTACGGGTCGCCGCTCTTGCGCTTCTGGCCGCGGTGCCAGCGCTCGGCGACCTGGTAGGCGCGCTCGATCTGGCGGAGCACGGCGGTCTCGATCTTGGGGTCGTTGCCGCGTACGGTCCGCAGCAACGGTTCGAGGACCGGGTTGTACGGCGACGAGCGCTGGACGCCGAGGCGGGCCAGCCGGGCGCGTACGCGGTTGGAGGATCCACCGGAGCGCGAGGGGGCCGCGGGGGCGGCGGGCTTGGGCGCGGTGACGGGGACCGGGAGCCGGCTCTTGGCGGAGGAGGAGCCGGGGGCGGGGGTGGACGACGCCGGGGCGGAACCGGGCGCCGGTGCCGGGCCGGCGGCCGGGTCCAGGGGCTTCGAGCCGTTCCGCGCCGGATCGGATCCGCTGGGTCCGGATCCGTCGTGCTCGGACCGGGCGCGTTCGGAGCCGTTGCGTTCGGCGGGCGTGTGCGCAGCTCTCCTCGCCCCGTCCGCCGGCTTCTGCGGCGCGGCGGGCGCCGCTGTGGCCTGGTCTGCGTGCGGATCGGGCTGGGCGGCGGCGAGTGGCTGGGCCTCGTCTGGCAAGAGCGCTCCTCGTGCTTTCCGGGTCCCCCGGTCAGGTCCGGACGGCCATGGTATCGACCCCGTCGCGCCGGTGCTCACGAGACCGGTGCCCACGCGGGCGCGCACACCTACTCCCGCTCCCGCGCGGAGCCTGTTCAGAGCACCTGCGCGAGGGCCGCGAACCGATTCCGGGTCGATGAGGACAGAACGCGGACGCCCCGGGTGGAATTCCCGGAGCGTCCGCTTCTGCCGTATTTCGTCACGTCGATTTCTCGTCACCCGTGACGTGCGGGTCAGACCTTGATCAGCGCCTCCAGCGGCGCGCCGAGCAGACGCGGCTCCAGCCGGTCCCGGCCGCCCAGGAAGCCGAGCTCCAGCAGGACGGCCACGGCCACCACCTCGGCGCCGGCGCGGCGTACGAGCTCGACCGAGGCACCGGCCGTGCCGCCGGTGGCGAGCACGTCGTCGATGACGATGACGCGGTCGCCCTCCTGGAGGTCTTCGGCGTGGACCTCCACCTCGGCGCTGCCGTACTCCAGGTCGTACGCCTGTGAGAGCGTCGCACCGGGCAGCTTGCCGACCTTGCGGACGGGGACGAAGCCGATGCCGGCCCGCACCGCGACCGGCGCGGCCAGGATGAAGCCGCGCGCCTCCAGGCCGACGATCTTCGTGGCTCCGTGCCGCACCGACAGCTCGGCGAGCGCCTCGGTCAGTGCCGTGAACGCCTTCGGATCCGCGAGCAGCGGCGTGATGTCCTTGAACACCACGCCCGGCTTCGGATGGTCGGGCACCTCACGGATCCGGCTGAGGAGCAGTTCCCTCGTGCTGTCGTCCGTCATCGGCGCTTGCCCGACGGACGGCCGCGGCCACGGCCTCCGTGGCTCCGGGGACCGGCGACGACGGCGGCGGGCGGGACGTCCCGCTCCGGGGCCTCACCGTCCTCGGGCTCCGCGCCGCTCGGCCCGTCGGGTCCCTCGTCCGGGGAGTCGGCCGTCTCGCCCTTGGCCGCGGCGGACTTGCGCTTGGCCAGGACGCGCTTCTTCAGGGCCTTTATCGACGGCTCGCGCTCCTTGAGGTCGGCGACCAGCGGAGTGGCGATGAAGATCGACGAGTACGCGCCGGCGGCGAGGCCGACGAACAGCGACAGCGAGATGTCGTTCAGCATGCCGGCGCCGAGGACACCGCCACCGATGAACAGCAGGCCGGCGACCGGCAGCAGCGCGACCACGGTGGTGTTGATGGAACGCACCAGCGTGGAGTTGATGCTGCGGTTGGCGATCTCGCTGTAGGTGAAGCGCGACTGCTTGGTGATGTCCTTCGACCCCTCCTTGAGGCTGTCGAAGACCACCACCGTGTCGTAGAGCGAGTAACCGAGAATGGTCAGCAGACCGATCACCGTACCCGGGGTGACCTCGAAGCCGACCAGGGCGTACACACCGACGGTGATCGTGAGGTCGTGGATCAGGGCGATCAGCGCGGCGACCGCCATGCGCCACTCGAAGGCAATCGCGAGATAGATCACCACCAGGATCATGAAGATCCCGAGGCCCATCCACGCCTTGTTGGCGATCTGCTTGCCCCAGCTCGGACCGACCAGGTCGGCGTTGATCTTCTCCTGGGGGATGTTCAGGTCTTTCGAGAGCTGCGCCTGCACCTTGTCTGCCTGCGCCGTGTTCAGCTCGGTGACCTGGATGCGCAGTCCGCCGTTGCCGAGCTTCTGGACGATCGCGTCGTGGCCCGAGGCCTCCTCCGCGTGGTCCTGCGCCGCCGCCACGGAGATGCTCGTCTTCGGGGTGTTGAAGACGGCACCGCCCTTGAACTCGATGCCCATGTTGAGCCCGCGGATCGCCAGGCCGGCGATGGCCGCGATGGTGATGAGCACCGAGATCGCGTACCAGAACTTGCGCTTCCCGACGAAGTCGTAACCGACTTCGCCGCGGTAGAGCCGGGCGCCGAGATCGCCGAGTCGCGACATCTCACGCCTCCTTCGGGTCGATGGGGGCGCTGAGACGGCGGGGGCTGCGGCGCAACGGCGGTTTGGCCCCGAGGCGCTTCGGATCGAGACCGGACCACGAACCACCGCTGGAGAAGAACTTCGTGCGGGCGAGCAGCGTCATTATCGGCTTCGTGAAGAAGAACACGACGACGACGTCGAGGAGCGTGGTCAGGCCGAGCGTGAACGCGAAGCCCTGGACCTTGCCGACGGTCACGGTGAACAGCACGGCCGCGGCGAGGAACGACACGAAGTCGGACACCAGGATCGTGCGCCGGGCCCTCGGCCAGGCCCGCTCGACGGCGGGCCTGAGCGTACGGCCCTCTCTGATCTCGTCACGGATTCGTTCGAAGTACACGATGAACGAGTCCGCCGTGATGCCGATCGCAACGATCGCACCACACACCGCGGGAAGGTTGAGGGCGAAGCCGATACCCGGCCCGAGCAGAGTCATGATCGCGTAGGTCATGACCGCCGAGGCCAGCAGGCTGACGATCGCGATCAGCGCGAGACCGCGGTAGTAGACCACCAGGTAGATGATCACCAGTGCGAGACCGATGGCACCGGCGATCAGCCCGGCCTCCAGCTGCTCGCCGCCGAGCGCGGCGGTGACGGTGGTGACCGTCTCCTCACGGAAGGTGAGGGGCAGTGCGCCGTACGACAGGATGTTGCCCAGGTCCTGCGCGGACTCCTGGGTGAAGTTGCCGGAGATCTCGGCGTTGGCGCTCAGCGTCTGGCGCACCGAGGGCGCCGAGACGACCTCGCCGTCGAGCACGATGGCGAACTGGTTCTGCGGGGCCTGCTGCTGCGAGAGCTTGCTGGTGATGGCCTGGAACTTCTTCGAGCCACCGCTCGTGAAGTCCATCTGGACGATCCACTGACCGGTCTGCTGGTTGATGGTGGCGTTGGCGTCGTCGACGTCCTTGCCGCCCACCTCGGCGGGGCCGAGGATGTACTTCTCCCAGACTCCGTCGTTCTCACCGCAGGCGAGGGTCGGCTCGCCCGGCTTCGCGTTGTCTCCGAGGGCGCCCCTGGCCTTCTCGTTCGTGCAGTCCAGCGCGGTGAAGTCGGCCTGGAGCTTCTCGGTCGCGGGGTCGGCGGGCGGCGTCGCGGGCTCGCTCGCGGACGGGCTGCCGGAGGGCTCGGGCTTGCCGGAGCCGGACGGCGTGGGCGTCGCGTCGGCCTTCAGGTCCTCCGTCAGGGCGCGGCCCTGGGTCGTCTCGGACGCGCTGGGAGCCTCGGCCGCCGGCGGGTCCGCCGACTCCTCGTCCGGCTTGTCGCCGCCCTTGTCGCCGCCCGAGGGGCTGGGGCTCTTGGACGAGTCGGCGCTCGGGGCCGGGCTGGCGTCCGGCGGCGGCTGCTGCGCGGAGGGATCGCCGGGGCCGAGGGTCAGGACCGGCCGGAAGTACAGCTGAGCGGTGGTGCCGACCTGCTCACGAGCCTGCTGGGAGTTCGTGCCCTTGGGGATGTTGACAATGATGTTGTCGGATCCCTGGGTCTGAACCTCGGCCTCCTGAACGCCGAGACCGTTCACACGGCGCTCGATGATGCCGACCGCGGTGTTCATGTTGGTCTCGTTGACCGCGTTCGCCTGGCCCGGCGAGCTCTTGGCCTTGAGCGTGATGGTCGTACCACCGGCGAGGTCGATGCCCAGGCGCGGCGTCATCTCGCCCGCCCCGAACATCCCTCCGACGAGGGCGATCATCGCGATCAGGAACAGAATCAGGGTGCGCCCCGGCTTTCCCGGGGCCCCCGTCTGCCTTCGGCCCTTCTGAGGTGCTGCCACCTTTTCGTTTCTCCCTGTCCAACCGCCCCACGCCGGGTGAGCGACGGAGCGGCACCGAAGTGTTGTGGGGACCTGCCCATGCGAATGACCGCATGCTCCGGGAGCCGCGGTACGCCCGGGGACGCACCGCGGTGCCGGAGGTGGTTACTTCGCGCCGCTCTCGCCGTCGGCCTTGCCGTCCTTGCCGGACTCGGCCTTCTCGGCGTCGGCCGCGGCGGTGTCCTCGGGACCGTCCTTCTTGCCCAGGTCGAGCTTCGGGGCGTCGTCCGCGGTCAGCGAGGAGGCGTCGTCGGGGACGACGGGAGCGTCGTCCTCCGGCTCCTCCTCGTCGCCGTGCACGATGCGGTTGTACTCCGCGTCGGTGAGGACGGCGCCGACGGCGTTCTTCGCGTACACGGCGTGGACGGCCGGTGCGACCTCGAGGAGGACCGTGTCGTCGTGAACTTCCTTGACGGTGGCGTACATGCCCCCGATCGTCCGGACACCGGTGCCGGGCTGCATCTCGTCGCGCATCTGCGCGGCGGCCTGCTGCTTCTTCTTGGCGGACCGGGTCATCAGGAACATGGCCCCGATGAGCACGATGAAGGGGAGAAGGGTCACGAGACTCACGGGAGGGAACTTCCTTCGCACGACCGCTGTCGAGCGGCCTGGTATACGGGGGTGGGTAGCCGACCGTTACGGGCGGCATCGGCGGAGTCTAAGCGAGTCCGCATCATTGGAACAACGCCCGGCATGGCACCGGGGTTCCTGCCTGGACGAGTGACTGCGCGCTCACGCCCCGAACAACCCCGGTTGTCCGCTTGCGGCGGGCCCCCGTGGGGGCGGGGTCAGCCCGAGGTGCGCCCATGCCGCGGGGGTCGCCACCCGGCCGCGCGGTGTACGGGCGAGCAGCCCCTCCCGTACGAGGAACGGCTCGGCGACCTCCTCGACCGTCTCGCGTTCCTCCCCCACGGCGACGGCGAGCGTCGAGAGACCGACCGGTCCCCCGCCGAACAGCTTCAGCAGCGCCTGGAGCACGGCCCGGTCCAGCCGGTCGAGGCCCCGTTCGTCGACCTCGTAGACCCGCAGGGCCACGGCGGCGATGTCGCGGTCGATCCAGCCGTCGGCCTTGACCTGGGCGTAGTCACGGACCCGGCGCAGCAGCCGGTTGGCGATGCGGGGCGTGCCGCGGGAGCGCCCGGCGATCTCGGCGGCCCCGTCCGCGTCGATCTCCAGGTCGAGCAGGTGCGCGGAGCGGTGGATCACCCGTTCCAGCTCGGCGGGTTCGTAGAACTCCATCTGCGCGGTGAAACCGAAGCGGTCGCGCAGCGGTGGCGGCAGGAGTCCGGCCCTGGTGGTGGCCCCCACGAGGGTGAACGGCGGCAGCTCCAGCGGGATGGCGGTGGCGCCGGGGCCCTTGCCGACGATGACGTCGACGCGGAAGTCCTCCATGGCCATGTAGAGCATCTCCTCGGCGGGCCGGGACATCCGGTGGATCTCGTCGAGGAAGAGGACCTCGCCCTCCTGGAGGGAGGAGAGGATCGCCGCGAGGTCGCCCGCGTGCTGGATGGCGGGGCCCGAGGTGATGCGGATGGGGGCGCCCATCTCGGCGGCGATGATCATGGAGAGGGTGGTCTTGCCGAGACCGGGCGCGCCGGAGAGCAGGACATGGTCGGCGGTGGCGCCACGGGCCAGGGCCGCCTTCAGGACGAGGTCGAGCTGTTCGCGTACGCGCTCCTGCCCGACGAACTCGCCCAGCGACTTGGGCCGCAGGGCCGCCTCGACGGCCTGGTCCTCGCCGTCGGCCGACGAGCCGACGAGCCGCTCGGCCTCCTCGGCCGGGCCGGGCCCGCCGGTCGGGTCCGCCGGGAGGCCGCCTCCCGGCGGACCGCTGCGGCTGTCGTCCCAGTTCACTGTGGATCACCTCGTGGAATCGGGACGTCCGTGGACGGTCCCGTGGAGTTCGGCCGGTGCGGCAGGCCCGGCGGGGGCGGCGGGGCCGGGGTCAGCGGGTCCGGTTGAGCGACTGGAGCGCGGCGCGCAGGAGTCGCGGTACGGCGGGGGCCTCGCCCGACGCGATCGCCGCCTCCGCCTGGGGCGCGACCAGCGCGACCGCCTCGTCGGCCTCCCTCGTCGCGTACCCGAGGCCGATCAGCGCCGAGTGGAGCTGTTCGTTCCAGGACGCGGGGGCGGTGGCGACGCCCTGTCGGACGACAGGCGTGCCGAGGGGCTCGCCGAGCCGGTCCTTCAGCTCCAGCAGCAGTTTCTGGGCGCCCTTCTTGCCGATGCCGGGAACGGCGGTCAGCGTCTTCTCGTCACCCGTGGCCACGGCGACGCGCAGCGCGTCGGGCGCGTGCACCGCGAGCATCGCCTGGGCCAGCCGCGGACCGACGCCGCTCGCGGTCTGGAGCAGTTCGAACGTCTGGCGCTCGTCGTCGTCGGCGAAGCCGTACAGCGTGAGCGAGTCCTCGCGGACGACCAGGGACGTGGCGATCCTGGCCTGCTCGCCGATCCGCAGTCCGGCGAGGGTGGCCGGCGTGCACTGGACCAGCATGCCGACACCGCCGACCTCGATCACCGCGGTGGTCGGCGCGAGCGCGGCCACCGGGCCGCTGACGAAGGCGATCATCGGGGGACCTTCCGTACGGGTGTGTTGCCGGCGGGGCGGGACGCCCTGGCCGCGGCGTGCGCCTGCTGGAGGCGGTTGACCGCGGGGGCGCGCCAGATGTGACAGATGGCCAGGGCGAGGGCGTCGGCCGCGTCGGCCGGTCTGGGCGGGGCGTCCAGCCGCAGCAGCCGGGTCACCATCGCGCCGACCTGTGCCTTGTCGGCGCGGCCGGTGCCGGTGACGGCGGCCTTGACCTCGCTCGGGGTGTGCAGGGCGACGGGGATGCCGCGACGTGCGGCGCAGAGCATGGCGACGGCGCTGGCCTGCGCCGTCCCCATCACCGTGCGGACGTTGTGCTGGCTGAACACCCGCTCCACGGCGACCAGTTCGGGCCGGTGCTCGTCCAGCCAGGCTTCCACGCCCCGCTCGATGCCGACCAGCCGTGCTCCGAGGTCCGCGTCGGCGGACGTACGCACGACTCCGACGCCGAGCATCGTCAGCGGGCGCCCCGCGACGCCCTCGACGACGCCGACACCGCACCGTGTCAGTCCGGGGTCCACGCCCAGTACCCGCATCGTGCCCCTCCCCCTCGCACTCCCGGTCCCGTCCGATCACCTGTTCTGCCGGTGAGTCAGAACCCCTGATCAGCACAGTATCGGTCGGCACCGACAACGCGGCGGGCCGACGGGGGTGTGTCCCCGTCGGCCCGCCGTGTGAAGCAGGGCCGGGGCCGTCGGCCGAGCCGGGGCCGGGCCGCCCGCCGAAGTCGGCGCGTCAGGCGTCGACCTTCTCCATGACGTCGTCCGAGACGTCGAAGTTGGCGAAGACGTTCTGCACGTCGTCGCTGTCCTCCAGCGCGTCGATCAGCTTGAAGATCTTCCGTGCGCCGTCCTCGTCCAGCTCGACCTGCATGGTCGGAACGAAGTTGGTGTCGGCCGAGTCGTAGTCGATACCGGCCTGCTGGAGCGCCGTGCGGACCCCGACCAGGTCGGTGGCCTCGCTGAGCACCTCGAAGGACTCACCGAGGTCGTTGACCTCCTCGGCGCCCGCGTCGAGGACGGCGCCCAGGACGTCGTCCTCGCCCAGCTCGCCCTTGGGGACGATCACGACGCCCTTGCGGTTGAAGAGGTACGAGACGGAGCCGGGGTCGGCCATCGAGCCGCCGTTGCGGGTCATCGCGACGCGGACGTCGGACGCGGCGCGGTTGCGGTTGTCGGTGAGGCACTCGATGAGGACGGCGACACCGTTGGGTCCGTAGCCCTCGTACATGATCGTCTCGTAGTCGGCGCCACCGGCCTCCAGACCGGCGCCGCGCTTGACGGCCGAGTCGATGTTCTTGTTCGGCACCGAACTCTTCTTCGCCTTCTGGATGGCGTCGAAGAGGGTCGGATTGCCGTCGACGTCGGCGCCGCCGGTGCGGGCTGCGACCTCGATGTTCTTGATCAGCTTCGCGAAGAGCTTGCCGCGCTTGGCATCGATCACGGCCTTCTTGTGCTTCGTCGTAGCCCATTTAGAGTGGCCGGACATCTGCCTGTCTCCTTCGCGTAACCAATCCTGCTCCGTTCGGCAGAGATCCTACCGGGATCCCCTCACCCCGCGGAGCGCACCATCTCGGTGAAGAACCCGTGCAGCCGGTGGTCGCCGGTGAGTTCGGGGTGGAACGCGGTGGCGAGGGCGCCGCCCTGTCGTACGGCCACGACATGCCCGTCGTGCTCGGCGAGCACCTCCACCCCGGCGCCGACGGACTCCACCCAGGGAGCCCGGATGAAGACCCCGTCCACCGGTCCCACACCCGCGACGTCGACGGCCGCCTCGAACGACTCGTTCTGCCGCCCGAAGGCGTTCCTGCGGACGATCATGTCGATCCCGCCGACGGTCTCCTGCCCCGAGCGCGGGTCGAGGATCTTCTCGGCGAGCAGGATCAGGCCGGCGCAGGTGCCGTAGACGGGCATTCCGGCGCGTACGCGCTCGCGCAGCGGCTCCAGCATCCCGAAGAGGACGGCCAGTTTGGACATGGTGGTGGACTCGCCGCCGGGGATGACCAGACCGTCCACGGCGGCCAGTTCGTCCGGCCGCCGTACGGTCGTGGGCACCGCGCCGACCGCCGTCAGGGCGGCCAGGTGCTCGCGTACGTCGCCCTGGAGGGCCAGGACGCCGATCAGCGGGCCGCGCGCGGCGACCGGGTCACCAGCCACGGTTCGCGTAGTGCTCGGACTCGGGCAGTGTGTCGATGTTGATGCCGACCATGGCCTCGCCGAGGTTGCGCGACGCGTCCGCGACGATCTTCGGGTCGTCGTAGAAGGTGGTGGCCTTGACGATGGCGGCGGCGCGCTTGGCGGGGTCGCCGCTCTTGAAGATGCCGGAGCCGACGAAGACGCCCTCCGCGCCGAGCTGGCGCATCAGCGCGGCGTCCGCCGGGGTGGCCACACCTCCCGCGGAGAACAGCACGACGGGCAGCTTGCCCAGCGCGGCGACCTCCTTGACGATCTCGTACGGGGCGCGCAGCTCCTTCGCGGCGGCGTACAGCTCGTTGCTGTCGTAGCCGCGCAGCCTGGCGATCTCGTTCTTGATCTGGCGCAGGTGGCGCACGGCCTCGACGACGTTGCCGGTGCCCGCCTCGCCCTTGGAGCGGATCATGGCCGCGCCCTCGGCGATCCGGCGCAGGGCCTCGCCCAGGTTGGTCGCGCCGCAGACGAACGGAGTGGTGAAGGCCCACTTGTCGGAGTGGTTGACCTCGTCGGCGGGGGTCAGCACCTCGGACTCGTCGATGTAGTCGACACCGAGCGACTGGAGGACCTGGGCCTCGACGAAGTGGCCGATGCGGGACTTGGCCATCACCGGGATCGAGACGGCCTCGATGATGCCGTCGATCATGTCGGGGTCGGACATCCGCGCGACGCCGCCGTCCTTACGGATGTCGGCGGGAACGCGCTCCAGTGCCATCACGGCGACCGCTCCGGCGTCCTCGGCGATCTTCGCCTGCTCGGGCGTGACGACATCCATGATCACGCCGCCCTTGAGCTGCTCGGCCATTCCGCGCTTCACACGCGCGGTGCCGGTCTCGGGGGTCTGGCTGGTGGTGGGAAGCGTGCTGGACACGGGACGACCTCACTGGGGAACGGGGAAGGGAGCGGTTCGACGAGCAGAGCAAACCTCTCCGGACCAGTCCACAGCAAGGGCCAATGGAAGGCCGGTGGATCGTTCTCGCGGCCCCCGGCCGGCGGGGCGGCGCGCTACTGGGGGCGGTCGGCGAGGGCGACCGGCGGCTCGTCGTCCATCTCGAAGGCGAGCGGGAACGGCGCGTGCCCGGCGAGCCGGAACCAGCGGACGGTGCGGTGCCTGCGCAGGGCGCGGGCCGCGCGTACGGAGTCGTTGTGGAAGCGGCGGGCCATGGGTACGCGGCGTACGGCGGCGGCCAGCTCGGTCGCGGCCTCCTCGCCGCCGGGCGCCTCCCGTACGGCCTCGACCTGCGCGGCTTCCCCGAACACGGCCCGCAGCGCCTCGCTCAGCTCGCTCTCGGCCACCTCGCGCTGCTCCTCCTCGGCCTGGCGCGCGGCGTGCGCGCCCTGGTAGAGCACGATCGAGGCGGCGGGATCGAGGACACCGGCGGTGGCCAGCTCCTGGGCGACCGAGGCGCGGCGCAGCAACTGGGCGTCGAGGGAGGCGCGGGCGGCGTCGATCCGTGAGTGGAGGCGGTCGAGGCGGCCGGCGGTCCAGCTGAGGTAGAGGCCGATCGCCAGCAGCCCGACGAAGATCCAGATCAGGGTTTCGGTCACGCACGGCAGGCTACTGGGAGCGGGGGTGTGTTCCCCCACCCCGCCCCTTCCCGAAACCGGGGGCGCCCCCCGGCACCCCGCTGTCCTCAATCGCCGGACGGGCTCGGTTGAGCCGCCCGGCGATTGAGGGCGCGCCCCGTACCCCGGCCGGAGGGCGCTAGTCGCGGGTCGCCAGGCCGAAGCGGGCGCGCAGGCCCACGCGTTCGTCCGTGGCCACCGACGCCGCCCCGTCGGTCACCGTCTCGTAGACCGCCAGGATGTCCGCGCCCACCGTCGACCAGTCGAAGCGCCGCACGTGCGCGCTCCCGCGCCGGCGCAGCTCGTCGCGGCGCTCCGGGTCTCCCAGGAGCCGGATCGCCGCCCGGGCCAGCGCGTCCGCGTCCTCGTTGGCGAACAGTTCGCCCGCCTCGCCCTGGTCCAGTACCTGCGTGAACGCGTCCAGGTCGCTCGCCAGCACCGCCGCGCCCGCCGACATCGCCTCGACCAGGATGATGCCGAAGCTCTCGCCCCCGGTGTTGGGCGCCACGTACACGTCGACACTGCGCAGCAGCCGCGCCTTGTCCTCGTCGCTCACCATGCCGAGGAACTCGACGCGGTCACGCATCTTCTTGGGAAGCGACTCCACCGCCTCCTTCTCGTCACCGCGGCCGGCGACCAGCAGCCTGGTCGCCGGGAAGGCTTCGAGGATCGCCGGCAGGGCCTTCATCAGGACGGGCAGCCCCTTGCGGGGTTCGTCGATGCGCCCGATGAAGCCGATCGTGCCGCCCTGCCACTCGGGGTTGGCCTCGGCTCCGGAGAAGAAGCCGACGTCCACGCCGTTGGGGATGACGACCGCGTCGCCGCCCAGGTGCTCGACCAGCGTGCGCCGGGCGTACTCGCTGACCGCGATCCGTGCGCTTATCTTCTCCAGCGCCGGCTGGAGGATCGGATACGCGGCGACCATCGCGCGCGAGCGCGGGTTCGACGTGTGGAACGTCGCCACGATCGGGCCCTGCGCCGCCCAGCAGGTGAGCAGCCCGAGCGAGGGCGATGTGGGCTCGTGGATGTGGATGACGTCGAAGGTGCCGTCGTGCAGCCAGCGCCGTACGCGCGCCGCCGACAGGAAGCCGAAGTTCAGCCGGGCCACGGAGCCGTTGTACGGGACGGGTACGGCACGTCCGGCGGACACCACGAACGGCGGGAGCGGGGTGTCGTCGTCGGCGGGCGCGAGCACCGAGACCTCGTGGCCGAGACGGATCAGATGGTCCGCCAGGTCCCTGATGTGGAACTGCACTCCGCCCGGTACGTCCCAGGAGTACGGGCAGACGATGCCGATCTTCACCCGGTCCCCCCGGCACGCCCGGCGCTCCCCGCGGCCCCGGCTCCTTCGGGGCCTCCCGCCGCCCCGGCGCCGTCACCGGTACGCGGTTCGAGATCGGCGAGCCACAGCCGTTGCAGCATGTGCCAGTCCTCCGGATGCTCGGCGATGCCGACGGCGAACTTGTCCGCCAGGGCCTGTGTCATCACGGACGTCTTCTCGGCCCGTCTGCCTGTCTCCGGCACCTCGACGGCCGGATACACCCGCCCCCGCATGAGCTTCGGACCGTCGAAGCCGAGCGTCACCGGGAACAGCAGCGCCCCGGTCTGCTGCGCCAGCATCGCGGGCCCGGCCGGCATCCGCGTCCTCTCACCGAAGAAGGTCACCTCGACGCCCGACGCGGACAGGTCCCGGTCGGCGACCAGACAGACCAGGCCTCCGGCCCGCAGGCGTCTGGCGAGCGTCCCGAAGGCGCTGCCGCCGGTGTGCGGCAGCACCTCCATACCGAGGCTCTCGCGGTACTCGACGAAGCGGTCGAAGAGTGATTCGGGCTTCAGCCGTTCCACGACGGTCGTGAACGGGACGCCCATCCCCCGGGTCAGCCAGGCACCCGCCAGGTCCCAGTTGGCGAGGTGCGGCAGGGCGAGGACGACGCCCCGCCCGGTGGCGAGGCCCTCGTCGAGCAGATGGATGTCCTTGACCTCGACACTGTCGCGTACCCGCTCCGCGCTCCATACGGGCAGCCGGAACGACTCCATCCAGTACCGCGTGTACGAGCGCATGCCGGCCCTCGACAGCTCTGCCAGACGCTCCGGGCCGGCGTCCGGCACCACGCGGGCCAGATTCGATTCGAGCCGCAGCACACTGGGGCCGCGCCGCTTCCACACGGTGTCGGCCACGGTCCTGCCGAGTGCGTTGGCCGCCGGCTCGGGGAGCCTCTTGACGGTGCTCCAGCCGACCCCGTAGAGCGCGTCCACGATCCGGTCCCGCGCGCCGCTCATGAGGCGGACTCGCTCGTACTGGCGGCGTCCGCCTCGGCGGCCTCCCGCCGTACGGTCACCACGCGCTGTCCGAGGGTCACCAGACTGCCGGCGGCCACCACCCAGAGCGCGATCGGCAGCAGGATGTCGATCCCGGGCACGCCGAACGCGTGGAGCCCCGCGAGACCCGCCGCCACCAGCGAGATGACCAGGCGCTCGGCGCGCTCGATGAGCCCGTTGACCGCCACGGGCAGTCCGATGGACTCGCCGCGGGCCTTCGTGTACGAGACGACCTGGCCGCTCGCCAGGCAGAAGATCGACACGGCGCACAGCACGTTGTTGTCGCCCGTCCCCGCGTACCAGAGCGCGAATCCGCCGAAGACGGCGCCGTCGGCGACCCGGTCGAGCGTGGAGTCCAGGAAGGCCCCCCACCGGCTGGAGATCCCGGCCTGCCGCGCCATGTTGCCGTCGACGAGGTCGGAGAAGACGAAGAGCGTGATGACGATGGTGCCCCAGAAGAACTCTCCGCGGGGGAAGAAGAACAGCGCACCGGCCATCACTCCCGCCGTACCGATGAGCGTCACAGCGTCGGGACTCACCCCCCGGCGGAGCAGAAACGCGGCGAACGGGGTGAGGACACGCGTAAAGAATGCACGCGCGTACTTGTTCAGCATGGCCTTCCCGACGGTCGGTTGGCCGGCCGCCCCATCGGCCGCCGGCTGGCCCATCGTAGCCAGCCCCGACCGGCTCCACCGCCGGGGCGCCCACCCACGTATGGACGCGGGCCGACACGAGTGGAAAGCTCGAAGGACCACCGTGGGCGCCGCCGGAACCGCCGCGCGGCTCCCGTCGCCCGCGCCCCCTCCTCACCGTGCGATCGTTCGGGAGGCACGATCATGGGCGACAAGGCGAACGGGCATCCCGGGGCCGCCGGAAGGGCGGCGACGGTCGACCGGCCCTCCTCCGTACGGAACGTGGTGCTGGTCGGCCACAGCGGATCCGGCAAGACCACTCTCGTCGAGGCCCTGGCGCTGACCGCCGGGGCGCTCACGCGTGCGGGCCGGGTGGAGGACGGCGGCACCGTCTCCGACTACGACGAGATCGAGCACCGGCAGCAGCGTTCCGTACAGCTCTCGCTCGTCCCACTGGAGTGGGGCGGGTGCAAGATCAATCTGCTGGACACCCCCGGCTACGCGGACTTCGTCGGGGAGCTGAGGGCCGGTCTGCGCGCGGCGGACGCGGCCCTCTTCGTCGTCTCGGCCGCCCAGGAGGCGGAGGCGGTGGCCGGCGCCACCCGCGCGGTGTGGGAGGAGTGCGCCGCCGTCGGCATGCCGCGCGCCATCGTCGTGACGCATCTGGAGACGGCCCGCGTCGGCTTCGACGAGCTGACCCGGGTCTGCGGCCGGATCTTCGGCGGCGACGACCCCGACGCCGTCCTGCCGCTCTTCCAGCCGGTGTACGGCCCCGAGGGCCCGGACGGGCACGCGCCGGTCACCGGGCTCACCGGGCTGCTCTCGCGGCGGATCCACGACTACTCCTCCGGCACCCGCCGGGCCCTGACGCCCGATCCCGGCCGGCTGCCGCTCATCGACGAGGCCCGTGACCGGCTGATCGAGGGGATCATCGCCGAGAGCGAGGACGAGACGCTCATGGACCACTATCTCGGCGGCGGCGAGATCGACGAGCAGACGTTGGTGGACGATCTGGAGAAGGCCGTCGCCCGCGGTGTCTTCCACCCCGTCCTCGCGGCCGCGCCCGCCGCCGACGGCGCCCGCCAGGGCCTCGGCACGGTCGAGCTGCTCGAACTGATCACCGGTGGTTTCCCGACCCCGCTGGAGCGCCCGGCCCCCGAGGTGACCACGCCGGGGGGCTCGGCGCGACCGCGTCCGGTCTGCGACCCGGACGGCCCGCTGGTCGCCGAGGTGGTGAAGACGGCGTCGGACCCCTACGTCGGGCGCCTCTCCCTCGTGCGGGTCTTCTCCGGCACCCTGCGGCCCGACGAGACGGTGCACGTCTCCGGGCACGGTCTCACCGACCGGGGCCACGAGGACCACGACGTCGAGACACGGATCGGCGGGCTCTCGGCTCCCTTCGGCAAGCAGCAGCGCGCGCTGGGCAGTTGCGTCGCGGGCGATCTGGCGTGTGTGGCGAAGCTGTCGTGCGCGGAGACCGGCGACACGCTCTCCGCCAGGGACGATCCGCTGCTGATGCGGCCCTGGGCCATGCCCGACCCGCTGCTGCCGTTCGCCGTGGAGGCGCACAGCACGTCGGACGAGGACCGGCTGTCGCAGGGGCTCGCGCGGCTGGCCGCCGAGGATCCGACGATGCGTCTGGAGCAGAATCAGGCCACCCGCCAGGTCGTCCTGTGGTGTCTGGGCGAGGCGCACAGGGACGTGGCGCTGGAGCGGCTGCGCCACCGCTACGGCGTGCAGGTGGACGTGGTGCCGCACAGGGTGGCGCTGCGGGAGACCTTCGGCGAACGGGCGGCGGGACGCGGCCGGCACGTCAAACAGTCCGGCGGCCACGGGCAGTTCGCGATCTGCGAGATCGAGGTGGACCCGCTGCCTGCCGGGTCCGGTGTCGAGTTCGTCGACGAGGTCGTCGGCGGCGCGGTGCCCCGGCAGTTCGTCCCCTCCGTGGAGAAGGGCGTGCGGGCACAGGCCGCGCGCGGTGTCGCGGCCGGACATCCGCTGGTCGACGTGCGGGTGACGCTGGTCGACGGAAAGTCGCACTCGGTGGACTCGTCGGACGCCGCTTTCCAGACGGCCGGGGCGCTGGCGCTGCGCCAGGCAGCCGCGGCAGCCCGTATCGACCTGCTGGAGCCGGTCGCCGTGGTGGAGGTGGTGGTCCCCGACGAGTACGTGGGGCCCGTGATGAGCGATCTGTCGGGGCGGCGCGGCCGGGTGGTCGGCACCGACCGGGCCGGGGAGGGGCGGACGGTCGTACGGGCCGAGGTACCCGAGATCGAGATCGGCAGGTACGCGATCGACCTGCGGTCGGTGTCGCACGGCGCGGGACGGTTCAGCCGCTCGTACGCCCGGCACGAGGCGATGCCGCCCCACCTGGCCGACCGGTTCCGCGAGAGCGCCGGAGCCGCCGTGGGGGCCTGAGCCGGTGTGACGCGGGCGGGACGTGCGGAGCGGGGTCCGGTTTCTCCCTGACGCGGGGCGTGTGCCCCGGCTACGCTGTGATGCGCCCCAGCTCAGCAGGTGTGCGGGGCACGGCAGTTGGGAAGAGGGCGCAGCAGCGGATGCTCGCGGCGATGGGGGCGGACAGTGTCGGACGGATTCGATTTCTCTCCTGGGGCTCAGGTTCCACTTCAGGGGTCGGCGGGTCAGACGGCGGCGACGCATGCCCTGGCCTCGGCGGCGTACCGGGACAGCCCGGTGGAGGAGATCCTCAAGGCGAACAGCGAGTGGCACAAGTCCGAGGTGAAGAAGGGCAAGGTGTCGCTGTTCGAGCCGAATCTGGGCGAGGCGTTCTCCCGCGCGGTGCAGACCCGGATGCTGGGCGGCGGCCGTGCCGCGCTCATCCAGTCCTTCGGCACGGAGCCGCAGACGGTGGTCGAGCACGCGCTGGCGGCCTCCCGCATCCGTAAGGAGCGCGACACCCGGCTCACCCTGGTGACCGTCCTGTTCGGGCTGCTGTTCCTGCCGGGGACGCTGCTGTGGATCGGCGTCTTCCAATTGCGCAGGACACTGGCGGGTTCGAAGGACAAGAAGGCGGGTGCCATCGGCGGCGCCCTGCTGCTCGGCGTCGCGGCCCTGGCGGTGGTCTTCCTGGTGGCGCTGCCGTTCACGGGGTTCCTCGGCTGGTATCTGCGCGGTGTGATCATCGCGCCCGTCATCGGCTGGCTGCTCGCCAAGCGGATCTGCGAGACGACGGCGAAGGACCTGCGCGCCCGCTGGACCGACCTCCTGGCGGGCGGCGGTCTCGGCGCCAAGGTGCCCGAGGCGGTGCCGGGGCATCCCGACGAGACGGCGCGGGAGGAGCTGCGCAGCGGGCTGGAGAAGCTGACCGCGGAGCAGCGTTCCAACGCGGTCTTCTACGCGGGGCCCAAGGGGATACTGGGCATGGGCACCCGGTGGGGCAACTGGACCCTCGCGGAGGAGCTGGTTCCCAAGGAGGCCGGCAAGGAGATCCACCAGTTCCGCAGCTACGACGTCATAAAGGCGATGCACGACCAGCTGAAGATGCTGGAGCGCGGCCCTCTCAACTCCGGTGGTTTCCCCAAGCCCGAGGTCAAGCACTGGATCGTACGGCCGGTCGACGAGAACGCCGGATCGGTCAGCAGGCCCGACGGGCAGGACGTCGAGGCGTACCAGGTCAAACCGCACGAGATACAGCGGATCTGCAACCACCAGCAGTTCGGCGCCGGTGACCGGCACTACCTGGGTGTGCAGTTCGTCCTCTGGGACGGCCAGTTGATCATCACCATGATGATCACGGTGACGGTCCTGCACGAGACGCTGCGCATCGAGGTGACGGGTCACGCGCTGGGGCCGGTGAACCCCCTCTTCTTCTCGAAGCCGTCGCCGAAGACGGTCACCAAGCCGAAGACGGTCAGGTTCTGGGAGACCACGACGCACAGTCTGCCGCTGGTGGAGCCGAAGGAGGCCGTCCGGCTGGCGGTCCGCGCCCCCTTCACCTGGTACCCGCCGGTCCTCGACTTCCTCGGTGGGAAGCTGTCGCTGCCCGAGCCCTTCGGCCTGCGGCACGCCTGGGCGGACAAGCCCTGGCGCCACCGCTTCATGGCCGACGACGCGATGCGCGCGGCCACACCGGTGCTGCGGGTGGCGCACGCGGCGGCCCTGCGGGTGCTGAACGAGAACGGCGTGGACACCGAGCGCTTCGGCAGCCGCTCCTCGTCCCTCAGCGGCGCGGTCCAGGACCCGACACCGAAGAAGGTGGACGTGTACGACGCGTAGGACCGGTGGCCGGCGTTACGAGGAGGAGCCCGGCGCCGGCCACGCGTCCGCCAGCATCACCCGTGTGTCGGCGAGCAGTTGGGGCAGTACCCGGGTGTGCGCGACGACGGGCATGAAGTTGGCGTCGCCGCCCCAGCGCGGTACGACGTGCTGGTGCAGGTGGGCGGCGATGCCCGCTCCCGCCACGGTGCCCTGGTTCATGCCGATGTTGAAGCCGTGCGCCCCGGACGCCGTACGCAGCGCGGTCATCGCCTGTTTGGTGAACGAGGCCAGTTCGACGGTCTCGTCCGCGTCCAGCTCCGTGTAGTCCGCGACGTGCCGGAACGGTACGACCATGAGGTGGCCGCCGTTGTACGGATAGAGGTTCAGCACCGCGTAGACCGACTCGCCGCGGGCGATGACGAGCCCGTCCTCGTCGGACTTGCGCGGGATGTAGCAGAAGGGACAGCCGTCGTCCGCGTTCGGACCGGTGGGCTTGTTCTCGCCCTGGATGTAGGCCATCCGGTGGGGCGTCCACAGACGCTGGAACGCGTCCTGGGTACCCACTCCGATCTGCTGCTCCGGCTCGCTCATCATGCTGTGAAGCATATGACTTCGGCCGGCTGGAGCGTGTCGCCGGGCCCGCCCGCGCACACCCCGCCATGCTGGCGCGATGCGTGTCCGGAACCGACCCGAGCGGCTGCGTGACTGGGAGCGGCGCGTGGAACTGCCGCTGCTCGCCGGCTCGCTCCTCTTCCTCGCCTGCTACGCGGTCTGCGTGCTGAACCGGAGCAGCGACCCCGTCGTGCGGGACACGGCGCTGTCCCTCCTGTTCACCATCTGGACGCTGTTCGGCGTGGACTACGCGGTCCGGCTGTTCCTGAGCGGCCAGGGGGCGCGCTTCGTCACGAAGAACTGGCTGGACACGGTCGTGCTGCTGCTGCCGCTGCTGCGCCCGGTGCGCATCGTGAACACCTATGTGGCGCTCCAGCGCCGCCGGGACGAGCCACGGCTGAGCCTGTACGGGCGGGTGATGCTGTACGCGGGGGTGACGGCGGCCCTGCTGAGTTTCGCCACGGCGCTCGCCGTCTACCAGCAGGAGCGCGACGCGCCGGGGGCCACCATCCGGACCTTCGGGGACTCGGTCTGGTGGGCCTGCTCGGCGATCACCACGGTCGGTTACGGCGATGTCACCCCGGTGACCTCGCTCGGCCGGCTGTTCGCGGTCTTTCTGATGCTCTGCGGCCTGGCGCTGCTGGGGGCGGTCACCGGCGCCTTCTCGTCCTGGCTGATCCAGGTCTTCGGCCGGGAGGACCGGGCGAGCAGGGCGGAGCGCGGGATGCCGCCGCCTAAGGACGTACCGCCCCCGGGAATCTGACGCCGGGGGCGGCGGGCCGTTCCTCAGACCTGTACGCGGCGCTCCACGACGTCCAGCAGCTCGGCCAGGGCCTCGTCGGCGGGGATGCCGTTCTTCTGGGTGCCGTCCCGGTAGCGGAAGGACACCGCGCCGTTGGCGACGTCCTCGTCACCAGCGATGATCATGAACGGTGTCTTGGCCTTCTGGTGGTTGCGGATCTTCTTCTGCATCCGGTCCGCCGACGCGTCGACCTCGACCCGCAGCCCCTTGGCCTTCGCCCGCGCGGCGAACTCCTGGAGGTAGGGCACGTGCGCGTCGCCGATCGGGATGCCGACCGCCTGGACGGGCGCCAGCCAGGCCGGGAACGCGCCCGCGTAGTGCTCGAGGAGCACGGCGAAGAAGCGCTCGATCGAGCCGAACAGCGCACGGTGGATCATGACGGGCTGCTGCTTGGAGCCGTCCGGCGCGGTGTACTCCAGCTCGAAGCGCTTCGGCTGCTGGAAGTCGACCTGGATGGTGGACATCTGCCAGGAGCGGCCGATGGCGTCCTTGGCCTGTACGGAGATCTTGGGGCCGTAGTACGCGGCGCCGCCCGGGTCGGGGACCAGCGGCAGCCCCTGCTTGTCGGCGGCCTCCTGGAGCGCCGCGGTGGCCTCCTCCCACTCGGCGTCCTCGCCCATGAACTTGTCGGACTCCGGGTCGCGGGTGGACAGCTCCAGCTCGAAGTCGGACAGGCCGTAGTCCCGCAGCAGCTCCAGCACGAAGGTGAGCAGGGAGTCCAGCTCCTGCGCCATCTCCTCCTTGGTGCAGTAGATGTGCGCGTCGTCCTGGGTGAAGCCGCGTGAGCGGGTGAGGCCGTGCACGACGCCGGACTTCTCGTAACGGTAGACCGTGCCGAACTCGAAGAGACGCAGCGGCAGCTCGCGGTAGGACCGGCCGCGCGCCTTGAAGATCAGGTTGTGCATCGGGCAGTTCATGGCCTTGAGGTAGTAGTCCTGGCCGTCGAACTCCATGGGCGGGAACATGCCCTCCGCGTAGTGCGGCAGGTGTCCCGAGGTCTCGAAGAGCTTCTTCTTGGAGATGTGCGGGGTGTTGACGAACTCGTACCCGGACACCTCGTGGCGGTGGCGCGAGTACTGCTCCATCTCCTTGCGGATGACCCCGCCCTTGGGGTGGAAGACCGCGAGGCCGGAGCCCAGCTCGTCGGGGAAGGAGAAGAGGTCGAGCTCGCTGCCGAGCCTGCGGTGGTCGCGGCGCTCGGCCTCGGCGAGGAAGTCGAGGTGGGCCTTCAGCTCGTCCTTGGACGGCCAGGCGGTGCCGTAGATCCGCTGGAGCTGCGGGTTCTTCTCGCTGCCGCGCCAGTAGGCGGCGGCGGAGCGCATCAGCTTGAAAGCCGGGATGTTACGGGTGGTGGGCAGGTGCGGACCCCGGCACAGGTCCTTCCAGCACAGCTCGCCGGTCTTGGCGTCGAGGTTGTCGTAGATGGTCAGCTCACCGCCGCCGACCTCGGCGGACGCGCCCTCGGCGGCGTCGGCGGCCTTGCCCTTGAGCCCGATCAGCTCGATCTTGTACGGCTCGTCCGCCAGCTCGGTCCGGGCGTCCTCGTCGGTGGTGACCCGGCGGGAGAACCGCTGGCCGCGCTTCTGGATCTCCTGCATCTTCTTCTCGACGCGCTTGATGTCGTCGGGGGTGAAGGGCTCGGCGACGTCGAAGTCGTAGTAGAAGCCGTCCTTGATCGGCGGGCCGATACCCAGCTTGGCCTCGGGGAACAGCTCCTGCACGGCCTGCGCCATGACGTGCGCGGTGGAGTGACGCAGGATGTCCAGGCCGTCCTCGGACGACATCTCCACGGGTTCGACGCTGTCGCCGTCGGCGACCTGGTGGCTGAGGTCCCGCAGCTCGCCGCCCACGCGGGCGGCGATCACGGTGCGCTCGCCGGGGAAGAGGTCGGCCGCCGTAGTGCCCGTCGTCACCACGCGCTCTTCCCGCTCGGAATCGCGTTCGATGGTCACGCGGACATCTGACACCGGTCTCTCCTTCACTCGGGGGGCGTGCGGGCTGGTATCCGTACGCGACGGAAATGGTACCGAGCCGGAGGGGCCACTCGCCAAACAGTCCAATTGCGCCGCCGTCTCCGGCGTACGGCGCAAAGGGCGCGGGTATCACCGATTCGGGCAGTCGGCCGGACGCCATCTGCCGAGCGTGCGTGAGGAGTTCGCATGACGCACTGGTACGAGGGCCCGCTGGCCGCCTTCGGTACGGCGACGACAGGCAGCGACGCCGAGGAGGACCGGATCGTGTCGGCCGCCCTCGTCGTCCAGGACATCTCGGGCGCCCGCGCCCGGGTCACCCGCTGGCTGGTCAGTCCGGGTGTCCCGGTGCCGGCCGAGGCGACCGAACTGCACGGCCTCACCGACGCGTTGGTGCAGCGCTCCGGCCGCTGGCCGGCCCCGGTGATCGAGGAGGTCGGCCGGGCGCTGGCCGAGCAGTGCGCGGCGGGCCGGGCGCTGGTGGTGATGGACGCGCCGTACCGTCTGACGGTCCTGGACCGCGAGATGGGGCGCCACCGCAACTCGTCCCTGGCCCGCTATCTGGAGAAGGCCCCACTCTGTGTGCTGGATCCGGGTGTGCTGGACCGGCATCTCGACCCCGTCCGCAAGGGCCGCCGGCGGCTGGTCGACCTCTGTGCGCAGTACGGGGTGGCGCTGGACGGCGAGCACGACGCCGTGGCCGAGGCCGTGGCGGCGCTGGAGGTGGCGCGGTCGGTGGGGCGGCGGTTCGCCACCACGACGCAGCAGCTCACCGCGGCCCAGTTGCACGCGCGCCAGGCGGTCTGGCACGCGGCGCAGACACGCGGCCGGCAGGACCGGTCCGCGCGCGGCGGCGCAGGGCCGGCGTCCGGTCCGGCATGGCCGCTGCGTCCCCAAATCCCCGCGGTGGCCTGACAGTCACGCCACCCGGCGGGCCCGGCGGCACGCCCGGCCGGACAACAGCGAGGCCGGTCCGTCATCGACGGACCGGCCTCTCCCGGTGGGCGATACTGGGTTCGAACCAGTGACCTCTTCGGTGTGAACGAAGCGCTCTCCCACTGAGCTAATCGCCCGGGAACGGACTGAACCATACAGGTCCCGGCGGGTTGCGTTCAAACCGTATGACGGCGTGCGAGCACCTTCCGCAGCCCCCGCCGCCCGGCCCGCATCATCAGCGCGTGATTGGCGAGGAAGAAGGGCCGCCCGGCGACGGCGAGGCGCCGCAGAAGCGGCTTGTTGACGTCCACCTCCTGCTCGTAGAGGGCGCGGGTGCCGCCGCCCCGTGCGCTCAGCGTCCACCGCGCCCAGCCTTCGAGGTCGCCGGTCATCTCGATCTCCAGGACCCGGGCGCGCGGGTCGTTCCTGCTCTCGCGGGCGCGCACATGGAGGTCGTACGGAATCACGGACCGGAAGCGGGCGGTCCCGGTGCGCTCGTCGACCGGGGTGACCTCCCGGACCTGTGGCCACCAGTCGGGGTACTCACCGGCCCGCTCCAGCACCGCGAACACGGCGTCCGGGGCCGCGTCGAGTTCCCAGACACTGCGGAAGCGGTAGTGGTTCCTGTCCATGGCCCCAAGTGTGCGGCCCCGCACACGTACTCACACCCGTATCTGAGTACGAGAGCCGATGGCCCGTCCTGTGGCACGGACCACACTCCGGGACCATGGAGAACGTTCCGCGTCCGGCCGAGGAGCTCGCGGTCCTCGACCGCGAGCTGGCCCACATCGACGCGCGCAGAGCGCAGTTGCTCGCCCGCAGGACCTATCTGCTGACGCTGATGGCACCACCGCGCCCGCTGGCACCCCGGCCGCCGCACGCACCGGCGGGGTGGCCCGCAGCCCGCGCGCCCGAGACGTCCCCGCCGAGCGTGCAGAACGCGCTGCTGGCGCTCGGCGGGGTGCTGCTGACCATCGCGGCGGTCGCCTTCACCCTGGTCAGCTGGGGCACCATGGGCATCGGCGGCCGGTCGGCGGTGCTGGGCACCGTCACCGCCGGCGCCCTCGCCGCTCCCGCCCTGCTGCTGCGCCGCGCGCTCACCTCCACCGCCGAGGCCGTCGGCGCGCTGGCCCTGGTGCTGGCGGTCCTCGACGCCTACGCCCTGTACCGGGTCGCGCTCCCGGACACGGACCCGCTCGGCTACACGGCCGCCGCGTGCGCCGTGCTGGCCGGCGGCTGGGCCGCGTACGGGCTGGTCGTCGACCGGCTCAGGACTCCCCTGCCGGCCGCCGTCCTCACCGCCCAACTCCCGCTGCCGCTCTGGGCGCTGGCATCGGGGGGCGGTCAACTGACCTTCGCCTGGGCGCTGCTGGCGACCGCTGCCGCGGACCTCGCGATCCTGCTGTGGACCCGGCCGGAGCCGGCCCGGTCGGTCGCGGGTGTCACCGCCTGGGTGGCCGGCGGCTGGGCGCTGCTGACCGCCGCCGGGCTCTCGGTGACCGCGGGCTCCCCGCTCGACGCCGCCCGCCCCGGCGCGCTGCTGATCGCCGGGGCCGGTGTCGGTCTCTTCGCGGCGGTCCGCGTTCCCGGCGCCGCGTTCGCCGGCTCCCTGGTGGCCGGTCTGGCCGCGACCACCGCGGCCGGCGGGGTCGTACGCCCCTCGGTACCGCTCGGCTGGGCCGTCGTCGGGTATCTGCTGTGCGGCGCGGCCCTGTTGACCGCCGTACGGGCCCCGTTGCCCCGTGCCGCGGTGCGCGGGCTGTGCACCGCCGCCGGCGCCACCGTGACGGTCGCCGTCCTGTGGACGCTGCCGTCGGTGGCCGTCACGCTGCTCGGTCCGGTGTCCCGGATGGACGGGCTCTGGCCGGGGGCGCCCGGCGGCGTACGGGAGGCGATCGGGACCGGTCAGGGATGGCCCGCGACGGCCACGGCGCCCCTGGTGCTGCTGATCGCCGCCACCCTTCCGGCGCTCGCGTACGGGCGGCTCCCGGCCTCCGTACGACCCGCCGCGCCGGCCTGTGCCACGGGCCTGGCCTGGGCCGCCGCGCTGGTCCTGCCCGCCTCGCTGGACCTCGGTTACGCGACGGCCGTGGCGGCGGGCCTGGCCACCACGGCGGGCGCGCTGGCGCTCGCGGTGTACGCGCGGCTGCCTGGCGCGCCGGGACGACTCGGCCCCGCGGCGCTGTCGGCGCTCTCGACGACGGCCCTGTTCTGCGCGCTGGCGGGCGCGGGCGGTGTCTCGCTGCTGTCGCTGGCCTCCGAGACGGCCACGCAGATCACCCTGGGTGCGCTGCTCGTCCTGTTCTGCGGCGCCGCGGTGGCACTGGACGCCGCCGTGACCGGCACCGGGACCGGCGACGGAGCGGAGGACTCCCCCTCGGCGCGGGCCGCCTTCGGGGCCCGGTCCTGCCAGGCGGTCCTGGCCTGCCTCGCCGTCGTCACGGCCGTCGCCCTGCTCGGCGCGCTCTGCGCCGCCGCCGGGCTGCCGCGCGAGCACACCGCCCTCGTCGTCCTCGCCGTACCCGCCGCGGGCGCGCTGCTCGGCGCGCGGCTGGGCCGCCACCCCGTGGCACTGCCGGTCGAGCTGACGGCGGCCGGTGCCGGTCCGCTCGCGCTCGGCCTCGCCGCCGGCCGCCCGGAGACCGTCGCCCTCGTACTCGCCCTGTGCGGGGTCGTCGCGGCGGGCACCGCGCTGCGCCCGGAGCGCCGCACGGCGGCCGGGTGTCTCGCGGCGGGACTGTTCGTCCTGGCCACCTGGGTGCGGCTGTACGCGTCCGACGTGGCCACCCCGGAGGCGTACACCCTGCCGGTGACCGTCCCCGCGCTCGTGGTGGGTGTCCTGCGGCGCCGCCGCGATCCCGGGGCGTCGTCCTGGACCGCGTACGGCCCCGGCCTCGCGGTGACGCTCCTGCCGAGCCTCGTGGCCGCCTGGGGCGACACGCACTGGCAGCGCCCGCTGGCCCTGGGGGTCGCCGCGCTCGCCGTCACGCTCGCCGGCGCCCGGCTGCGGCTCCAGGCGCTGCTGGTCCTCGGCGGCGCCGTGCTCGCCCTGGACACGCTGCACGAGCTGGCGCCGTACATCGTCCAGGTCGTGGGGGCCATGCCGCGCTGGGTACCGCCCGCGCTCGCCGGACTGCTGCTCCTGGCGGTGGGCGCGACCTACGAACGGCGCCTCGACGACGCCAGACGGCTCAGGGAGTCCCTGGGCCGGATGCGCTGACGTGACGGGCCGCGGCACGGGATTCACGTGCCGCGAACGTGCCGTGAACGACCGATGCCCCGGAGACGGTGAAGTCTCCGGGGCATCGATTCCGGGTGGGCGATACTGGGTTCGAACCAGTGACCTCTTCGGTGTGAACGAAGCGCTCTCCCACTGAGCTAATCGCCCGGACGCGGGGCCAACATTACCCCATGTCAGCCGACGGTCCGGACCGCTCCGCGGTCACTCGTCGATCTTCCAGGGCATGGTCAGCCCGAACTCCCAGAGGTAGATCCCGACCAGCACCGCGATGATCACCAGACCGGCCGTGGTGAGGATGATGTTGCGCCGCCGGACCTTGGGATCGAGCGCCTTCTGCGCCGCTTCGGTGACTTTGCGTCGCGTCCATCGGAGCACCAGCTGGGCCCAGACGAATTCGGTCGCCCAGATCGCCATGCCGCCGAAGATCACCAGCCAGCCGGGGCCGGGCAGCACCAGCATCGCCGCACCCGCCACGACGACCGCGAGGCCGACGACGAACACCCCGACCTGCCAGCTCATATGGAGCGTCTTCGAACTCTTGATGAAGCCCGGAGCGCGCGAGCCGAGCTCACGCTCCGCCAGTTCGCCGGTCAATTCCCCAGCGGATTTCTCTGCCGTCGGCACGACGACATCCCCCCGCCCGTCACTCTCCGCATGCATGCCGCCCAACCTACCCGAAGCCGAGTCGTCACCGGAATGGCGGCATAAGCCGAAGTTACGCACCGCTGTACGAGCTACCTGAAGGATCACAAAACAGACAGAGGGGTTTACAACGACACCGTAGGTGGCATGTCGATTTCGCCGACGTGCGAATCCCCGAGCGCACACTGAGCGAAAGGCCCTGGCGCTTATGAACACCACGGTCAGCTGCGAGCTGCACCTGCGCCTCGTTGTATCGAGCGAGTCCTCACTGCCTGTACCCGCGGGCCTGCGGTATGACACGGCCGATCCCTATGCCGTGCACGCCACCTTCCACACCGGAGCCGAGGAGACGGTCGAGTGGGTGTTCGCCCGCGACCTTCTGGCCGAGGGGCTGCACCGGCCCACCGGCACCGGCGACGTCAGAGTCTGGCCCTCACGCAGCCAGGGCCAGGGCGTCGTCTGCATCGCGCTCAGCTCTCCGGAGGGGGAAGCCCTGCTGGAGGCACCGGCGCGAGCCCTGGAATCCTTCCTCAAGCGAACCGACGCGGCGGTGCCACCCGGCACCGAGCATCGCCACTTCGACCTCGACACCGAGCTCTCCCACATCCTGGCCGACAGCTGAGCCAGCCCGAGAACTGCTCGGCGCCGTCCGACTCGGGGAGACGGCGCCGTGCGGACAACCACATACGGCGGAGAGCGACGCCGTCGCCGCGGAACCACCGCGACGACGGCGTCGCCGCGCTCACGGGCCGGGCACGACCGGCGAGACACCCCCTAGGATCTGCGGAACCCGGCGGGCACCGGTCCGCAGCAGGCCAGGGAGCCAATCGTGCAGATCCCCCACGACACCCGCATCGCCCTCGAGACCGTCGTCAGTCTCGTGAACACGGTCCCCGAGGCCGGCGGCGCGGACGGGCTCGCCGATGTCGAGGCCCTGTACGGCTTCGCACGGACCCACCGCGTGAGCGGCGTGGGAGAACTCGGCCCCCGCGATCTGCGGGCCGTACAGGAGGTGAGGACGCGCCTCGCCGACGTGTTCGCCGCACCCGGCCCCCGTGAGGCGGCCGAACTGATCAACCGGCTGGTCGCCGCCGCGGGCACGACCCCGCAGCTGACCGATCACGACGGCTACGACTGGCACGTGCACTACTTCGCACCGGACGCGTCGGTGGCCGACCACCTCGCCGCGGACTGCGGCATGGCGCTGGCCTTCATCGTGGTGGCGGGCGAACAGGAGCGGCTGCGCCGCTGCGAGGCGCCGGACTGCGGGCACGCCTTCGTCGACCTGTCGCGCAACCGCTCCCGCCGTTACTGCGACAGCCGCACCTGCGGCAACAGGCTCCACGTGGCCGCCTACCGGGCACGCCGCAAGGAAGCGGCCGGCTGAGGGTCACAGGAGGAACAGATCGTGGACCGCCGCCATCAGCAGCAGGGTCCCGATCACCGCCAGGAAGATCATCAAGGGCGGCTGGGAGAGCGCGAACAGACAACCGCGCGGCTCTTCGGTGGGTGCGGGATTTGTGCCCCGTGAGGTATCGAGCATCTCGGGGTGATCATGACGCAGGCCGCAGTCCGCCGGTCAACCAACACGCTTCCCGGCGGGGCGAGTTCGTCAGATTCCCGGCAAACGTCCACCCCCTGAGACGGACCGCGCCCCGGGAGCCTCCCCGGTCAGATGCCGTGCTTCTTCAGAATGGCCTCGACATCGCTGAAATCGTCGGCCGGGTCGGCGGCGGCGGGCTTCTTCGCCTTGCCCGCCTTCGGCTGCGCGGCGGGGGCCGCGGAAGCGCCCAGCGAGGGCGCGGAGGCCGCCGGGGCGACCGCGTCGCGCTGGGCGGCCCTGTTCGCCGCCCTGCGTTCCTTACGGCTGCCGACGCCCGCTCGCCGCTCCACCATCCGTGTCGTCAGGAAGAGCAGCCAGGAGAGCCCGAGCAGTCCGACACCCACCCACGCGGTCGGGCTGAACGCCTTGTCGGCGAGCCACTGGACCACTCCCGTCATCACGAGCGCGACCGGCACCAGTGAGTACGCCGCGATCCTGGTCGCCGCCAGGAAGCGCTTGCGGTAAGCGGTGATCGCCGCGATGCCGAGTCCGGCAGCGGACACCGCGGAACAAATGGTCTCGGCAATCATCCGGTCCTCCAGGCTGGGCGCCGTCGTCGGTGGGGGCGGTTGTCGTCGCGCGTGCCGGCCGGGGCCGACATGCCGACGCTTCCATCCTGCACCTCCCGGCGGGGTGGGGGCCACGGTGGGGAGGGACCTCAGGGAGATCTCCGGGGTCGTCCTCCTCCCCAGGTCCCGGTCGGGAGCGGGTGCGGGGACCTGGAAGACTGGCCCCATGAGTGACTCCCCCATCGCCGGCCCCGTCGTCCTCGACGTCTGGTGCGAGCTCCAGTGCGCCGACTGCCACACCGCGCTGGCCGATCTGCGCGCGCTGCGGGCGCGCTACGGCGACCGGCTGGACATCAGGCTGCGGCACTTCCCGCTGGACAAGCACCGGCACGCCTTCGCCGCCGCGCAGGCTGCCGAGGAGGCGGTCGAGCAGGGCCAGGGCTGGGCGTACGCGGAGGCCGTGCTGGCCCGCCACGCGGAGCTGGCCGAGCGGGGCGAACCGGTGCTGCTGGAAGTCGCCCGCCGACTCGGCCTGGACGACGAGGAGTTCGACACCGCGCTGATCGACGGCCGGCACACCCTGATCGTCGACGCCGACCAGGCCGAGGGCAAGGCGATCGGCGTGACCGGCACCCCCACGTATGTCATCGGCGGCGAGCGGCTCGACGGCGGCAAGAGCCAGGACGGGCTGCGCGAGCGGGTCGAGGAGATCGCCGACCGGCTGCTCGCCGGGGTCTGACAGCCACCGCCCCGGCGTCGCCTCAGAGCAGGGGCTTGAAGAGGTTGCGGTGCGTCGTCACATAACCGAGGGACTCGTAGAGGCCGATCGCCGGGGCGTTGCCCGCGAAGACGTGCAGCCCCAGGGCGCCGGTTCCGGTGGCTCCGGCGATCCGCTCGGCGTGCAGCATCAGCGCGCGGCCGTATCCCTTGCCGCGCTGCTCCTCGGGCACCTCCACGTCGTAGACGAACGCGACGACCGCACCGGGGCTCAGCTCCCGCCTGCCCACCCACACATGGCCGACCACCGCTCCGTCGTGGACCAGGACGTCGATCGAGGTGCCGGGGCTGGCGAGGCCGTTCGGCAGGAGCTCACGGCGGCTGGACTCGGCCTTGGCCCGAGCCTGCTCCTCCGGCAGACCCCGGTCGGTCCAGCTCCGCCGGAAGCCGTCGAACGAACTCTCCGCCCAGCGCGCGTACTCCGTCTCGTCCATCCGTCTGCCCACGAGTCCGGCCGGCAGGACCGGCGGCTCCCGGTCCAGCTCCTTGAGCATGTTCCTGCTGCGCTCGGTGTGGCCCAGGGACTCCAGCAGCCGCAGCGCGCCCTCGGCCTCGGCCGGGACGGACGCGACCACCTGGCCGCAGCCCCAGCCGCGCAGGACCTCCTCGGCGGCCAGGACGGCGATCGTGCCGCGACCCCGGCGCCGGTCCGCCTCGTCGATCCGCAGCCGGCTCAGCACACCGGCGGGCGTGCCGAACGCGCCGTCCGTACCGAGCTCGATCACGCCGACGGCACGGCTGTTGTCACACACCTCGTAACCGCGTGACACCGTACCGTCGTCGGTCCTCTGAAGCGGCCCGGCCGGCCGCAGGGTCGTGGTCATCAGAGGAGTTCTACCCACCCGGCGGGCCCCACGTCATCAGGTTTCACGGATCGATGTCGCCCGCCGAGCGCTCCTCGAAGACGCGCATGGCCTTGGCCGTGACCGGGCCGGGCGCGCCGGGCAGCTCGCGGCCGTCGATACGGTGGACGGCCTGCACGTCGCGCAGCGACGACGTCACGAAGATCTCCTCGGCACGGTCGAGCGCGTCGAACGGCAGCCGGGTCTCGTGGGCGCCGGTCCACTCCACCGTCAGCGCCCTCGTGATGCCGGCCAGGCAGCCCGAGGAGAGGGGCGGGGTGTGGAGCCGGCCGTCGAGTACGACGAAGACGTTGGAGCCCGTGCCCTCGCACAGGTCCCCCACCGTGTTGGCGAACAGCGCCTCGGAGGCGTCCTGTTCACGCGCGGCGGCGAGCGCGACGACGTTCTCGGCGTACGACGTGGTCTTGAGCCCGGTCACCGCGCCGCGTTCGTTGCGTGTCCAGGGGACGGTGATCACCGCGGTGGTGTCGGACCGCCGCCGTGTCTCCCCGACGGCCACGACCAGGGTGGGGCCGGCGTCGCCGCGGTCGGAGCCCAGCGGCGACAGACCGCCGGTGAAGGTGATCCGCAGCCGGCCCAGGTCCACCGGGTTGGCGTCCAGGACGGCGGCGCAGGCCGCGCGCACCTCGTCGTGGTCGGGGTCGGGCAGTCCGAGTCCGCGCGCCGAGCGGGTGAGCCGGTCCAGGTGCCGGGTGAGGGCGAAGGGCCGCCCCTGCACGGTCTTCACCGTCTCGAAGATTCCGTCACCCACGGTCAGCCCGTGGTCGAGCACGGAGACCCGCGCGGCGTCGGCCTCCCGCAGTCCGCCGTTGACCCAGATCATCATCTAGCCGGTCCTTCCCGTCGCTTCGTACACTCCCGACGCTACCGCCAGCAGACGCGATGCCTTGAGTTCCGTCTCCTGCCACTCCCGCTCGGGGTCGGATCCCCAGGTGATGCCCGCGCCCGTGCCGAACCGGACGACGGGTCCGTGCGGCGGGTCCCGCTCGATCCAGAACGTCCTTATCCCCACGGCGAGTTCGGCCGTGCCTCGGTCGGCGTCGACCCAGCCGATCGCGCCGCAGTACGGCCCGCGAGGGACGGTCTCCAGCGCCTGGATGATCTTCAGCGCGCTCGATTTCGGCGCGCCGGTGACCGATCCGGGCGGGAAGGTCGCGGCCAGCAGTCCGGGCCAGCCGGCACCCTCGGCGAGTTCGCCGCGCACCGTCGACACGAGATGGACGAGTCCGGGGTGGGGCTCGACGGCGCAGAGGGCGGGCACGGTCACCGATCCGGTGGCGCAGACACGGCCGAGGTCGTTGCGGACCAGGTCCACGATCATCACGTTCTCGGCGTGGTCCTTCTCCAGCAGGTCGGCGGCGGTACGGCCGGTGCCTTTGATGGGCCCGGACTCGACGGTGCGGCCGGTACGCCGGAGATAGAGCTCCGGGGAGGCGGTGGCGATCTCCACACCGTGGGCGGGCAGCCGGATCGTGCCGGCGTACGGGGCGGGGTTGCCGCGTGCCAGCAGCGCGGTCAGCGCGTCGACGTCGGCCGAGTCCGGGTCGGGCAGCGGGGCCGTGAGGACCCGGCAGAGATTGGCCTGATAGACCTCGCCCGCCGCGATGAGCTCCCGCACGCGCCGTACGCCTGAGACGTACGCGGCGCGGTCGAGCGACGACGTCCAGTCGCCCGTACCGGGGCCCCGCCACTGCCCCGGTACGGGCTCGGGCACCGGTTCGCGGCGCACGTCGCCGAAGCGGGCGCAGGTGGGACGGCCCTCGAAGTCCATGGCGACGGCCCAGAAGCCGGTGGAGTCCAGGGCTTCCGGGTCACGCGTGACATCGCGCAGATCGGTGGCGACGAGGTCACCGAAGCGGGCGAGCGGAGGGAGGTCGGGCACGGTGGTGAGTCTAGGACGGCTCACGGGACGCTCCACTGAAGTGTCACCAGGGCGCCGTGCGGGTACCGCAGTGTGAACGCACGGCAGCACGCTGCACAAACGCGTTTTTGTACTGGCCCCGTAATCCGCTAGAGTTCACCACGTCGCCGGACCACGAGTCGAGGACCGGGAAACGGCACGCGGACGTAGCTCAGTTGGTAGAGCGCAACCTTGCCAAGGTTGAGGTCGCCAGTTCGAACCTGGTCGTCCGCTCGAGTGGGGGGATCAATTCCCGGCCCCCGTACTCCTGGTGGAGTGGCCGAGAGGCGAGGCAACGGCCTGCAAAGCCGTCTACACGGGTTCAAATCCCGTCTCCACCTCCAAGGACGATTAGCTCAGCGGGAGAGCGCTTCCCTGACACGGAAGAGGTCACTGGTTCAATCCCAGTATCGTCCACTGGATCCACCTGGATTCCCGCGCGATTAGCTCAGCGGGAGAGCGCTTCCCTGACACGGAAGAGGTCACTGGTTCAATCCCAGTATCGCGCACGCAGTACACACGCGGGGTCACCCTGCGCGATTAGCTCAGCGGGAGAGCGCTTCCCTGACACGGAAGAGGTCACTGGTTCAATCCCAGTATCGCGCACAGCCCGAAGCCCCCGGCCGGAGAAGGCCGGGGGCTTCGTCGTGTGTACGGGGTGCCGCAAGGGCCGCTCAGGACGAGAAGAGCATCCGGCCGAAGCCCTTCTGGCGGTGGTGGCCGCCGTGGTGGCCCCCGTGATGACCGCCGTGCGGCGCGCCCCACGCGGGAGCGGGCGCGGCGGCGGGGTAACCGCCGGGGGCCGGGGGCGGGGGCGGGGCCTGCTGTCCCCACTGCGCCTCAAGACGGGTCAGGGACTCCAGCTCGCCGTAGTCGAGGAAGATCCCGCGGCAGCCGCTGCACTGCTCTATCTGGACACCGTTGCGGTTGTACGTATGCATCGCTGCATGGCACTTGGGGCACTGCATGGGTCTGGTCAGCTCCTCGCCGGTCGGTGGGCACCGCCGGAATGCCTCCCGGCGACGGTCGGTTCACCTTACGACGGGGGTCCCGCCGCCAACTCCGTTGTGAGTGTGGCGATTCGGGTACAGGTCTCGATCATCGTCGCCTCCACCTCGTCCGGTTCACGGCCCTGCTCGGCCGCCTTCGCGACGGCGAGCGCCGCGGTCTGGACGGTGAGGGCGCGGGCGGGGACGTCGAGCCGGGGCCAGGGGTCGCCGTCGGCGGGTACGGCGGGCCCGCCCGCCGCCCGGTAGGCGCCGAGGAAGCGCCGCCACTCGTCGGGGGCCAGCAGTCCCGCGGCGTACCAGGCGGCCGGGCGGGCCAAGTCCCAGGCGGCGTCGCCGAGTCCGAGGTCGTCCACGTCGATCAGCAGCCAGGGGCCGTCCGCAGCGGGGTGCCGTACGAGCTGGCCGAGATGGAGGTCGCCGTGGCACAGGGAGCCTCCGGCGGGTGCGGGAGCCTCGCCCCGGGCCCAGCCGGGCAGCCCCGACCAGGCCCGCTCGACATCGGCGGCGCCGGGGCGAGGTCCGGCGGCCCGCATCCGGGAGAGGGCCTGTGCGGCCTTGAGCGGGCCGCGCGTGGGAGGAAGGGCCGGGGGAGCGAGTGCGGCGGGCGGTACGGCGTGCAGCAGGGCCAGGAGGGTACCCGCCGCCTCCCAGGGCGCGTGGTGGGGCCGGTCGGGGTCGACGGGGGTGCCGTGGGGCCAGACGGTGACGAAACGGCCCGCGACGGGCGGGGTGGTCGCGGGGAGCGGTGGGAGCAGGATGCCGGCCAGCAGGGGGTGCGCGGCGACGGCGAGCCGGGCGCGGTGTCCCGCCGGGTCGGTGCCGGGGGCGTGGGCCTTGGCGACGGCGGCCCCGTGGCGTACGACCACGGCGTCGGCCCGGTCGGCCAGCACGGTCTCCTCGGCCCCGCAGGTGCCGCAGGCACCCGGCGGCGCGGCCGGCGGGCCGGTGTCCGGGTGCGCGGCGTGCCGGGCGGCGCGGGTGAGCGCGCGTACGACGGACGTGTTCGTGGCTGCGCTGGCGGATGTGGTCACGGCGGTGTCCCCCGGTGCGGTCTGTTCCCGCCGGGAGCCTACGCGGCCGGGGTGGGCGAGCGGCCCGGAAAGGGTTCGGCGAACGGGTCCGGGACGGCTCCGGGAAACGGGTCCGGACAGCGCGATGGCCGGTCAGCTCCCCAGCTGACCGGCCAAACGCTGCCGTCCGCCGCACCCCCGTCCCCACGGGGTTGTTGGCCGGATGTCGGAGGTTCGGGCCGCTCTCCCGAACCTGGGACGCCGCTCAGCGCCCCAGCATCACGCCCACGGACGACGCCTGTGTGACCACTGCTTCCCAGCCGCCGAACACGACGACCAGCAGGGCCGCGAGAGGGAGGACCATGGCGGTGGCCACCAGGGGGTGACGCGAACCCCGGTTCCGCCCGCCGAACGCGTCGAACGCCCCGCGTCCCTGCGTGCGGGTCATCGCTCGCGATGCCGTGTCGGCCATGGTCCTTCTCCCGTCATGTCTGGCAGCGGCGAGTGTCTGACCTCGGGGGACGAGTGCTGCACTCGCCGCTTGAGACAACATTAGGTACGCGCCGGGCCCGGGTCGTCATGCCCGCGTACCGATTGCCGGGCCTCCCGGAGGATGAGCGGTACCCCCCTCGCGTACTCCCCTGGGTGGAGAGGCGCTGTCAGCCCTTGGGGTCTTCCCGGAGGGGACGCTCCGAGAGGTCCTCCCTGGGCACTGGCTGTTCGACCAGAGCGAGCACGTGTGTGGCCATGAAGCGCGCCGTGCGCACCACCGAGCCGTTGCGGGTGACTTCACTCACTTCCACCACTCCTCGACGCACCGCCGTCTCCACCCGGCGGCCTGCCCGACTTGCCACGACTTCGTACGTACGCGTCGTGTCACCCGCGTCCACCACTATCTCCACGCGGTCACCCTTCATTGATCCAATCCCCCTTCTGCGACCGACCATTGAGATCTCGCACGGGCCCGAGGACCTTGGATCCGCGGTCCTCTGACCACCCCTCAAGTTTCTCACCCGGCACTGACAATCGATCGGTTCGTGAGGGCGCGGCCTATGAGCGCCCACGGGCGCGGGTACGTAAGCTGTGCCACGTCACACGGACGACCGGGCAGCGGGGATGGACATGGCGATGATGCGGCTCCGGCGCGAGGACCCGCGTGTCGTCGGTTCGTTCAGGCTGCACAGGCGGCTGGGCCAGGGCGGCATGGGCGTCGTGTATCTGGGTTCCGACCGGCGTGGCCAGCGGGTCGCGCTGAAGGTGATCAGGCCCGATCTCGCGGAGGACCAGGAGTTCCGTTCGCGGTTCGCCCGCGAGGTCTCGGCGGCCCGGCGGATCCGGGGCGGGTGCACGGCCCGGCTGGTGGCCGCCGATCTCGACGCGGACCGGCCGTGGTTCGCCACCCAGTACGTTCCGGGGCCCTCGCTGCACGACAAGGTGGCCGAGGACGGGCCGCTGTCGGCCGCCGAGGTCGCCTCCGTGGGGGCCGCGCTCTCCGAGGGACTGCTCGCGGTGCACGAGGCGGGGGTCGTCCACCGGGATCTGAAGCCGTCGAACATCCTGCTCTCCCCCAAGGGCCCGCGCATCATCGACTTCGGGATCGCCTGGGCGACCGGGGCGAGCACCCTCACACACGTGGGTACGGCCGTCGGATCGCCGGGCTTCCTGGCGCCCGAACAGGTGCGCGGTGCGGCGGTCACCCCGTCGACCGACGTCTTCGCCCTCGGCGCGACGCTTGCCTATGCCGCGACGGCCGACTCGCCCTTCGGCCACGGCAGTTCGGAAGTCATGCTGTACCGCGTGGTGCACGAGGAGGCGCAGCTGTACGGGGTGCCGGACGCGCTGGCGCCGCTGGTGCGGGCCTGTCTGGCCAAGGACCCCGAGGAGCGGCCGAGCACCCTCCAGCTCTCGATGCGGCTGAAGGAGATCGCGGCACGAGAGGCGCAGGGACTGCCGGACGGACGGCCGCCGGCGCAGCGGGAGCGGCCCCGGCAGGACGTGGCGACGGGGCGGATCCCGGAGCGTACGGCGCGGATGCCCCAGCGGGGCGAGCGGCCGGACCGGACCACCCACGGCCGCACGGCGGACGGGCCGGACTCCCGGGAGCGGGGCTCCCGCGGTTCGGCTCCGCGCACGGGCGGCGGTGCCGGTCCGGCTCCGCGTACGGGCGGCGGCGGGCGGCCGACCAGGCCGCGTGACGGCGCGCGTACGGGTGCGCGCACTGGTGGCCGGCAGGGCGGCAGCAGGCCCGGGGCGCGTACGACGTCGGGGGGACGCGGTGGACGCAGGCCGGCCAATCCGCGTCTGCTGCGGCAGCGGCTGATCGTGTTCGTGGTGGTGACGCTGGTCGTCGCGCTGGGGATCGCGGCGGCGCAGAAGCTGTAGGAGCAGGTCGGGTCCGGGGCCGCGTCAGGCCCGGGGCCGCGTCATGTAGAAGGCGACGGCCGAGGTGGCGGCGACGTTGAGGGAGTCGACGCCCGCGTCCATCGGGATGCTCACGCGCAGGTCGGCGGCGGCGAGGGCGCCCGGGGTCAGCCCGTCGCCCTCGGTGCCGAAGAGGAGCGCGAGTCTGTCGTGACGGCGCTCCGCCAGTTCGTCGAGGGTGATCGCGTTCTCGTCCAGGCACAGGGCCGCGGTGACGAATCCCGCGTCGCCCAGCAGGTGGGCGTCCCTCGGCCAGGACTCCAGCCGGGTCCAGGGGACCTGGAGGACGGCGCCCATGGACACCTTCACGGCCCGCCGGTAGAGCGGGTCGGCGCAGCGCGGGGTGAGGAGGACGGCGTCGACGCCGAGCGCCGCGGCGTTGCGGAAGGCGGCGCCGAGATTGGCGTGGTCGACCATGTCCTCGAAGACGACGGCGCGGCGCGCCTTCCTCAGGAGGTCGGCGGGTGGCGGCAGGGGCTTGCGGCCCATGGCGGCGAGCGCGCCGCGGTGGACGTGGTAGCCGGTGACGCGTTCGGCGAGGTCCGGTGCCACCTGGTAGACGGGGGCGGCGCTCGCGTCGATGACGTCCCGCATGACCTCCGTCCACTTGGCCGTCAGCAGCATGGACCGCATCTCGTAACCGGCGGCCACAGCGCGGCGGATGACCTTCTCGCCCTCCGCGATGAACAGGCCCTCGGCGGGTTCGCGCCGGCGGCGCAGTTCGACGTCCGTGAGGTCGGTGTAGTCGGTGAGGCGGGGGTCTGCGGAGCCGCCGGGCGACGCCTCGACGGTGACGATCTCAGCCACGGCCGGGACCGCCGCCGTCGCCCGAACCACCGGCGTCACCCGGGCCGACCGCGACCACGTCGCCGATGACGATGACCGCCGGGGGCCGCACGTCACCCGTGCGGGCGGCTTCGGCCGCCGTTTCGAGTGTGGCGTCCACGCGCCGCTGCGCCGCCGTGGTCCCTTCCTGGATCAGCGCCACGGGGGTCGACGGCGACTTTCCGTGGGTGATGAGGGTCAGGGCGATGGCGCCGATCTTGTCCACGGCCATCAGCAGGACGAGCGTGCCGCGCAGTCTCGCGAGCGCGGACCAGTCGACCAGGGAGCGCGGGTCGTCGGGCGCCATATGGCCGCTGACCACGGTGAACTCGTGCGCCACGCCCCGGTGGGTGACGGGGATACCGGCGGCGCCGGGCACGCTGACGGAGCTGGAGATACCGGGGACGACCGTGCAGGCGATGCCCGCCTCGGCGAGCGCCTGGGCCTCCTCCATGCCGCGTCCGAAGACGAACGGGTCGCCGCCCTTGAGCCGGACGACCGCCTTGCCCGCCCTGGCGTGCTCGATCAACGCGTTGTTGATCGCCTCCTGGGCCATGTAGCGGCCGTAGGGGATCTTGGCGGCGTCGATCACCTCGACGTGCGGCGGGAGTTCGTCGAGGAGGTCGCGCGGGCCGAGACGGTCGGCGATGACGACATCCGCCTCGGCGAGGAGCCGCCTGCCCCGTACGGTGATCAGCTCCGGGTCGCCGGGCCCGCCGCCGACGAGAGCGACGCCGGGGGTCCTGGTGCGGTGCCGGGGGGCGACGAGACTGCCGTCGCGCAGGCCCTCCACGATGGCGTCGCGCACCCCGGCGGAGCGTCGCGGATCGCGGCCGGTGAGGACGGCGACGGTCACGCCCTCGCTGCGGCCGGTGGCCGGGGTCCAGGCGGTCGCGGCCTCGGCGTTGTCGCTGCGTACGCACCAGGTTCTGTTCCGCTCGGCCTCGGCGGACGCGCGGGTGTTGGCCTCGGTGTCGCTGGAGGCGATCAGCACGTACCAGGCGTCGCTGAGGTCGCCGTCGGCGAACGGGCGGCGCTCCCAGCGGAGTTCACCTGCGTCGGCCATGGCCTCGACGGAAGGCGTGGCGGAGGGCGACACGAGCACGATGTCGGCGCCGGTCGCGATGAGGGCCGGCAGCCGGCGCTGGGCGACCTGGCCGCCGCCGACGACGACGACGCGCCGCCCGGCCAGACGGAGTCCGACGGGGTAGGCGGGATGCTCGGCCATGGTGCTGCGGGCTCCTCTGGGGACGGTACGGGTGAGGTGTTGAGGTGGGGAAGAGGCTGGTGGGGCGCGGTTCCAGCTTAGATGGCGGCGTGGGTGGCGGGCGGCGGAGCTCTCCCCCGCCCCGGCGCCGGAGGTCCCGCCCCAGGGCCCCGTACGGCCTTCGGCCGTGCCCTCGAACGCCGGGCGGGCCGGGACCGCCCGCCCGGTTCGGCTACTTCTCCGTCACACCCGCCGAATCGAACGTCGCCACCTCGTGCATCGCCCGCGCCGCGCTCTGCACCACCGGGAGCGCCAGCAGGGCGCCGGTGCCCTCGCCGAGGCGGAGATCGAGGTCGACCAGGGGCCGCAGGCCCAGTTTGTTGAGCGCGGCCACATGGCCCGGTTCCGCGCTGCGGTGGCCCGCGATGCAGGCGGCCAGCGCCTCGGGGGCGATCGCGCGGGCGACCAGGGCCGCCGCTCCGGCGCTCACACCGTCGAGGATGACCGGTGTGCGCAGCGAGGCGCCGCCCAGCAGGAACCCGACGAGCGCCGCCTGCTCCAGACCGCCGAAGGCCGCGAGGACACCGATCGGGTCGGCGGGGTCGGGCCGGTGGAGTTCGAGACCACGGCGGACCACGTCGATCTTGCGCGCGTGCATCTCGTCGTTGATGCCGGTGCCGCGGCCGGTGACCTCGGCGGGGTCGGCGTCCGTGTAGACCGAGATCAGCGCGGCGCAGGCCGTGGTGTTCGCGATGCCCATCTCCCCGGTGAGCAGGCCCTTGTTGCCCGCCGCCACCAGATCGCGGGCGGTCTCGATGCCCACGTCGATCGCGGCCAGCACCTCTTCGCGGGTCAGCGCGGGCCCGGTCGTGAAGTCGGCGGTGCCCGCGCGGACCTTCCGGGGCAACAGACCGGGTGTGGCGGGCAGTTCGCCGGCGACACCGACGTCGATGACACAGACCTCGGCGCCTACCTGGTTCGCGAAGGCGTTGCAGACGGCTCCCCCGCCCAGGAAGTTGGCGACCATCTGGGCCGTCACCTCCTGGGGCCAGTGGGTGACACCCTGCGCGTGCACCCCGTGGTCGCCCGCGAAGACGGCGACGGCCGCGGGCTCGGGGATCGGCGGCGGGCACATCCGGGACAGACCGCTGAGCTGCGCGGAGATGATCTCCAGCATGCCGAGCGCGCCGGCGGGCTTCGTCATCCGCTTCTGGCGCTCCCACGCCTCGCCGAGCGCCTTGGCGTCGAGCGGGCGGATCCCGGCGATCGTCTCCTTGAGGAGGTCGTGCGGCTCCTCACCGGGCAGGGCCCGGCGGCCGTACGTCTCCTCGTGGACGACCCAGGACAGCGGGCGGCGCTTGGACCAGCCGGCCTGCGCCAGCTCGGGCTCCTCCGGGAACTCGTCGACGTATCCGACACAGAGGTACGCCACGACGTCCAGGTGTTCGGGCAGACCGAGCGCGCGGACCATCTCGCGCTCGTCGAAGAAACTGACCCAGCCGACGCCGAGCCCTTCGGCGCGGGCGGCGAGCCACAGGTTCTCGACGGCGAGGGCGGAGGAGTACGGCGCCATCTGCGGCTGCGTGTGGCGGCCGAGGGTGTGGCGGCCACCGCGCGTGGGGTCGGCGGTGACGACGATGTTCACCGGGGTGTCGAGGATGGCCTCGATCTTCAGTTCCTTGAACTGCTTGGCCCGGCCCTTGGGGAGGGACTTGGCGAAGGCGTCGCGCTGGCGCTGGGCCAGTTCGTGCATCGTCTGCCGGGTCTCGGCGGACCGGATGACCACGAAGTCCCAGGGCTGTGAGTGGCCGACGCTGGGAGCGGTGTGCGCGGCTTCGAGGACGCGCAGCAGCACCTCGTGCGGGATGGGGTCGGAGCGGAAGCCGTTGCGGATGTCGCGGCGTTCGCGCATCACGCGTAGAACGGCCTCGCGCTCGGCGTCGTCGTAGCCGGGGGCGGGGGGTGACGCGTCGTCGGCGACGGCGGGGGGCTGCGGCTCGGCGTCGGGCACGGGGGCCGGTGCCGGTTCCGTCACGGGGGCGGCGGCGGCCACCGGCTCGGGGGCGGGTGCCGGTACGGGCTCCGCCTCCGCCACGGGCTCGGGGACCGCTACGGGCTCGGGCTCCGGCGTCGGCTCCGGTTCCGCCTGTGCGGACTCAGGCTGCGGGGGCTGTGGCTCGGCGGGTGCGGGGGTCTCCGCGTCCGCACCGGACAGCGCTATCGGCTCGCGCTTCTCCTCGGCCTCGACCGGCTCCACCGGGTCGGCGGGGTCGGCGGCGGGGGACTCGTCCACGACCACCGCGTCGGGCACGGGGAGCGGCGCGGGGGCGGGCTCCGCTACCGGCTCCTCGGCCACCGGCACAGGCACCGGCTCGGGAACCGGCTGCGCCTCGGGCACCGGCTGCGCAATCGGCTCGGGCGCGGGCGTCTCTCCGGCCACCACCTCGGGCACGGGCACGGGTTCCGGCTCCGCCACCGCTTCCTGTACGGGCTCGGGCTCCGGCGCGGGCGCCTCGACCGGCTGCGGGGCGAACGTCGGTCCCCCCTCGGGGACGACCGTTTCCGCCGCAGCCTCCGCCACGACCGCGGGCTCCGCGACCACCTGGGGCTCGGCGACCGCGACCGCGGTCTCCGCCACCGGGGTCCCGGGCTGCGGCGGGAGCGAGCCCCACGGGTCCGCGCCCCGCACGGGAATCGCGCCGAGCTGCGGGCCGGGCAGCGCGTCGGCCTCCTCGCGCGGGATGTCCAGATACTCGGGGCCGGTCGTAGGCGGACCCTGCGTCATCACCCGGACGGGGTGCGGCGGCGCACTCGAAGGGCCGCGGTCCGCGAGCGAACGCACCACGCCACCCGTCGGGTCGGGAATCGGCGGACCCATGTGCAGCGGGCGTCGCGCGGGCGGCGGAGTCGGCGCGGGCGTGGCGGTCGGGACCCGTACGGCCCCGAGGTCGACCGAGCCCGAGTCGCGGCCACCGGTCTCGTGCGCGCCCGGCTCGTGCGCGGGCGCGGGCGCCTTCTGAACCGCCGGTGCGGGCGCCTCCTGAGCGGGCTGCGGTGCGGGAACTACCTGCGCCGGCTCCGCTGACGGCTCGGGTGCCGGTGCCGGTGCATCGGCGGCTTCCGCCGGGGGCGTCGGCACGGCGTCCGGGACGGGCTCAGGGGCCGGTTGCGCCACGGCGTCCGGGACCGGGCTCTGCACGGGGACGTCCGCCGGGGCGTACGCCTCGGGCGCCACGGCGAACTCGGCCTGCCGCGCCACGGGCACGGCGGGGTGTGCAGGCTGCGCGGCGTGCACGGGCTGCGCCTGCGCGTACGCCACGTCCGGCGCCGGGTACTCGGGCGTCGGCTGATACGGCGTCTGCCCGTTCCCCGAGGGGTCGGTCTGATAGTCGGCCTGGTACTCGGGCTGCGAGTAGGCGGCGATCTGCGACTGCGGCACCGACGGTGCCTGCGGCGCGTACTCGGCCTGTGCCGTCTGCTGCGGGACATGCCCCACGGGGACGGGCTCCGGCTCCGGCACGGCATAGCCCGCCGACGCGAGCGGATCGGCCGGGGGCACGGGCTGCGGATCGCCCCAGGCACCCTGCGAACTCGGCATCAGCAGAAGGTCGTCGTCCTCGGGAGCACCGTCGGAGGGGCCCAGGTAGGCGTAGGAGCCGGCGGGGTCGCCCGGCTGCTCCACCATGCCTGCGTTCTCCGGCTGCCCCTCGCCCGGGACCTGGCCGGTGTCAGTCATGCGTACCCCTCGCCCATTGGTTGTGCTCCTTCGGCCCTTCGACCGGGGCGCCCGATTCGGCGGCGCGTCCGGCGCCCGTCAGTGTCAACGAGCGTGGGCGCCGCGCGGCACGAGTCGAGCCGCGGCCCGCACGTATTCTCGCGGCCCTCCGGCGCCGACACACGGAGATCCGCCGCGGCTTGCTGTGGGCTGCGCCACGTCGCGCGTCCCCCGGTGCAGCCGTACCACATGGGGGTCCAAAACGACCCACTTTTCCGGACATTGACGAACGAAGCGACGAACGACCGGCTGCGGTACAACGATCGGTCAGCCTACCTCGCACCTCTGACAACAGGGTCAGGGGGCGCGGTCCGGCCGCTGACCGGACACCAGGAAAACGACGGCACGTTCGCGTTCGGACCAGGCCCCGGTGTCCATGTCGACGGACTGGAGCAGGACGCACTCCACCGTGTAACCGCCCTCGCGCAGCGCGGTGCTGACGGCCTCGGCCTCGTCCCTCGTCGCCGCGTGCGTCACGATGCGCGCGGGCCTGCGGTCGGCGCAGGCGACGACGACGTCCACTCCCCCGCCGCCGATGCGGACGACGTCGGGCTCGGGCAGGTTCTCCAGGACATGGGGAGCGCGGCCCTCCACGACTTCCAGTTGCACGCCGGCGCGACGGGCCGCGGCGGCGGTGCTCGCGCACGCCCCCGGCTCCGCGTCCACGGCGATCACGGCGGCGCCGAAGCGCCCCGCCTCCGCGGCGAGCGCGCCGCTGCCGGACCCGATGTCCCAGACCAGGTCGCCGGTACGGGCTCCGAGCCGGGCGAGCTGGGCGGCGCGCAGCCAGGTCGACTCGCCCTCGTCGAGGTCGATGCCGTACTCGTCGGAGGGCAGCGCCCAACCTCGCACGGCCGGCGGGTACTCGGCGTCGTGGCCGGCGATCCAGCCGCCCGTCCGGACGGGCGCGGTGCCGATGCCGCCGACGACGATCACCACGTTGGGGTCACGCCAGACGTGGTCGGCGGCCTTGTCGGAGGTGAGGACGGTGACCTGTTCGCGGTCGGTGCCCAGCTCCTCGCAGATCACGAAGGTGCGGTGAACTCCCTGGAGCAGCAGGGCGAGTTCGGCGGGCCCCGCACCCGGGGAGGTGAGGACGGCGACCTTGGTGTGCGCCCGGCACACGTTGACGGCGCGCCGGAGCGTGCGCCGGTGGGCGACCACCACTTGTGCGTCGTCCCAGGGCATTCCCGCGCGGGCGAAGGCGGCGGCCACGGCGGAGACGGCGGGCACGACTTCCACCTCCAGGCCGTGCTCGGGCGCGCGCAGGGTGCGTACGACACCGAAGAACCCGGGGTCGCCGTCGGCCAGTACGACGGCGCTGCCGCGGTGGCCGGCGATCCGGCGGGCCGCGAGGTCGACGCTGCCGAGGCGGATGCGTTCGGCGTCCCGCGGGACTTCCGGCAGGGCGAGATGGTGAGCGGCGCCGGCCACCAGCGTGGCGGCGGCGAGCGCGGACGTGGCCGCGGGCGCGAGGGGTGAGCCGTCCCAGCCGATCACCGTGACGCGGTCGGCCATCGTCGTCAGTCTCCCCAGGAGTCGTGAGGTGGTGTTGTCGCAGGCCGAAGTCGCCGTGGAGCACATGGTGCCGTGAGGGATTCCGCACCGGGGCGGTGCGTGTGAGGGTACCGGTCGGCCGTCGCGCCGTCTGCCCGGGGGCCCCGGGGCGGGCATCGGAGGCCGGAAGCCGGGAGCCGCGGCGGGGTCGCGGCCGGCCCGTGCTCAGTTCCAGTCGGGGTAGGACGAGTAGCCTCCCGCGTCCGCCATGTGATCGGCCACGCCTTCGAGGTCCTCGGGCAGCAGGCTCCAGACGATGAGGTCGGTGCGGATGTCGATCCAGCCCCCGGCCTCCGTCCGGGTACGCGCTATCCACGCGTTGCGCAGGACTCCCTCGCTGATGCAGCCGGCCTTCTGCGCGACCTGCTGGGCCGCGGTGTTGTCGGCGGCGGTGCGCAGTTCGATGCGCTCGAAGGTCTGGTCGCGGAAGAGCCACTGCGCGACGGCGAGCACCGACTCGGTGGCGTACCCCTCGCCGCGCGCCCAGGGAGCGGTGATGTAGGAGATCTCGGTCGCGCGGGTGCGCCAGTTGGTGTTCTGGAGGCGGGCGAGGCCGACGAGGCGCTGGGTGAGGAACTCGGTGACGGCCAGGACCAGTCCGCGTCCCTCGGTGCGTTCGGCCGGGGCGAGCCTGCTCACCCATTCCTCGGCGTCCCGGGTGGTGTACGGGTGCGGCGTCGACGTCCACGCGATGACCGGTTCGTCGTTCATCATCTCGATGTGGGCCGGGATGTCCGCGGCCTCGAACGGGCGCAGCACCAGCCGCTCGGTGCTGATGGAGACGTCCGGAAAGGTGGTGGTCATACGCAGCTCCATGCCTCAGTCCGTCGTAAATGCACAGCATGCAGTATCGGGTGAGCCCCGCACACGCGGGGTGTGCGGGGCTCGTACCGGATTGACGGCCTGGCGGGGCGAGTTGGTTACGCGGGCGGACCGAAGGCGGGCAGGACGGCGCCGTTCTTGTAGGTGTCCTCGATGTACTTCTCCACCTCGGGCGAGTTGAGGAGCTTCGCGAGCTTCAGCACGCGCGGATCCTTCTCCCCGCCCTCCTTGACGGCGAGGAAGTTGGCGTACGGGTTGTCCTCGGTCTTCTCCAGGGCCAGCGAGTCCTCGGCGGGGTTGAGGTCCGCCTCGATGGCGTAGTTGCCGTTGATGACGGCGGCGTCCACGTCGTTCAGTGCGCGGGGCAGTGTGGCGGCCTCCAGCTCCTTGAACTTCAGGCCCTTGGCGTCCTCGACGTCGGCGAGGGTCCCGTTGCCCTCCACACCGTCCGCGAGTGTGATCACGTCGTTGTCGGCGAGGAGCTTCAGCGCGCGGCCCTCGTTGACGGTGTCGTTGGGGATCGCCACGGTCTGGCCGGACTTGAGGGCGCTCAGGTCCCCGACCGTCCTGGAGTAGAGGGCCAGCGGCTCCAGGTGGACGTTGACGACCGGGACGATGTGGGTGTCGTTCTTCTTGTTGAAGTCGTCCAGGTAGGGCTTGTTCTGGAAGTAGTTGGCGTCGACCTCGCCGCTCTCGGTGGCGGTGTTCGGCAGGACGTAGTCCGTGAACTCCTTGACGTCGAGCTTGAGCCCGGCGTCCGCCGCGAGATTGTCCTTGACGAAGTTCAGGATGTCGGCGTGCGGTGTCGGGGACGCGGCGACGGTCAGCGGCTTGGACTCGTCGGCCTCCGCTCCGGCCGCGGACTTCTCCGCGGGGTCGGAGGAGGTGCCGCAGCCGCTGAGGCCGATGGCGAGGGCGGTGGTGGCCGCGGCGGCGGCGATCTTGAGGTGAGTGCGCACGAAGAGTGCCTCTTTCCGGTGTGGGTGGCCGCTCCCGGACAAGGAGTTCGGGACCGGTGGGACATCTGGGGGGCGGCTGCCTACGCCGTACGGGTCCGGCGGGTCAGCAGCCGTACGGCGAGGTCGCCGATCAGCTGGACGGCCGTGACGACGACGATCAGCACGACGACCGTGGCGATCATGAAGCCGTTCTCGAACCGCTGGAATCCGTAGGTGACGGCCTTGGAGCCGAGACCTTCGCCGCCGACCGCGCCGGCCATGGCGGAGTAGCCGATGAGCGCGATGACGGTGGTGGTCGTGCCGGAGACGATCGACGGCAGCGCCTGCGGCAGCAGCACCTTGCGGACGATGGTGGGGATCGAGCCGCCCATGGCCTGGACGGCCTCGACGAGACCGTGGTCGACCTCCCGTATCGCCGTCTCGACCAGCCGGGCGAAGAACGGGATCGCGCCGATGGCGAGCGGCACGATCATCGCGGTGGGGCCGATGAAGGTGCCGACGACGAAGGTGGTGAAGGGGATCAGCGCGATCAGCAGGATGATGAAGGGCAGCGAGCGGCCGATGTTCACGATCACGCCGACGACCTTGTTGACGGGCGTGTTCTGGAGCAGGCCGCCCTTGTCGGTGAGGACGAGCAGGACGCCGAGGGGCAGTCCGCCGACGACGGTCACGAGCGCCGACCACAGCACCATGTAGAGGGTGTCGAGCGTCCCCTGGCTGAGCAGCGGCTGCATTTCGGACCAGGTCACTTGGCACCGTCCTTGGTGAGCGCGGCGGGCTGCCCAGTGGATCCGGCCGGGTCACCGGCCGCGGGGGCGGGGACGGGCACGGCGCCGTCGGCCGGTTCGTCGACGACCCGGACCTGGAGGCCCTGTTCGCGCAGGAAGCCGAGGGGGACGACGTTCTCCTCGAAGGGGCCCGGCAGTTCGACGCGCATCCGGCCGATCTGGCGGCCCGCGACGGTGTCCATCGCCGCGCCGAGGATCGAGATGTCGATGTTGTAGGTGCGCGACAGCTGGGAGATGACCGGCCGGGCGGCGGCGTCGCCGTGGAAGGTGAGGTCGACGACCGTGCTGCCGGGGCCGGTTCCGGCGCCGTCCACGGGGAACAGTTCGTGCGCCAGCCGGGAGCCGGGAGTGGCGAGCAGTTCGCCGACCGTGCCGGACTCGGTGATGCGGCCGTTCTCCATCAGCGCGGCCGAGTCGCAGATCGTCTTCACGACCTCCATCTCGTGCGTGATCAGCAGGATGGTGAGGCCGAGTTGCCGGTTGATGTCGCGCAGCAGTCGCAGGATGGAGCGGGTCGTCTCCGGGTCGAGCGCGCTGGTCGCCTCGTCGGAGAGCAGCACCTTGGGATTGCCGGCCAGGGCGCGTGCGATGCCGACGCGCTGTTTCTGGCCGCCGGAGAGCTGGGCGGGGTAGGACTTGGCCTTGTCGGCGAGACCGACGAGGTCGAGCAGTTCCAGGGCCCGGTGGGAACGTTCCCGGCGGGAGTGGCCGAGGATCTCCAGCGGCAGTTCGATGTTGTCCTCGACGGTGCGCGAGGACAGCAGGTTGAAGTGCTGGAAGACCATGCCGATGGAACTGCGCGCGCGGCGCAACTCCTTGCCGGCCCGCCGGCCGCGCCCGGCGAGCGCGGTCAGGTCGGTGCCGTCCACGGTCACGGTGCCCGCCGTGGGGCGTTCGAGGAGGTTGACGCAGCGGATGAGGGAGGACTTCCCGGCGCCGCTGCGGCCGACGACTCCGAAGACCTCGCCGTCGCGTACGTGCAGGTCGACGCCGTCCAGGGCGGTGACCTCATGGCCGCGCGACCGGCCGGACCGGTAGACCTTTGTCAGGCCCGTAGTGGTGATCACAGGGGGTTTCCGTCACTGTCGGTGCGCGGCACGACGGCCGCGGGGGCATGGGGAGTTGCTGAAGGGACGGGCGGGGGTCCGACGGGACGCGGCGCGGCACGGCCCGTCGGCTCGCGGCGTGGCACGGCCGGTCGTCGTTCCGTGGTGGACGACCGTGCGGCGCCGTGCGCGGGCGGGCGTGGTCCGCGCGCGTGACGTACGACGAGAGGTACGGAACGGCACGACGTACACCGCGTCGCAGCTGTCGGGTCCCGCTTCGGGGCGCGGGACTCAGGCAGGGGCCCTCAGTGGGCGCACATTCGACACAGACAGCGAGCACCGGGCGTCGTGATCGCCTCGGTCGCAAGGGTGCGGCTGCTCGTCGTGGTCATGGCGCAAGTAAAGCAGAAACGGTTCCGCGCTCCGGCCGGCCGTCCGGATACCGGATAGGCCCTCCGGGTCCTGCCGGTGGTGCGGCGGAGCGCTCACACGGCGAGGTCGATTTCCAGCTCCGCGCCTCTGACCTGCACGGATACGGCGGAGAGATCGCCGACGACGGCGTCGGCGGTCAGTTCGGAGCGGTCGTGCGTTGTGGCCAAGGCCACGGTTCTCATACCGGCGGCGGCTCCGGAGCGCAGTCCGGCCGGGGCGTCCTCGAAGACAAGACAGCGGGCCGGGTCGACGCCGAGGCGGCCGGCCGCGAGCAGGAACGGCTCGGGGTCGGGCTTGCCGCGCGTGATGTCGTCGGCGGCGATGAGCGTCTTGGGCCGGATGCCGACCTCGGTGAGCCGGGCCTCGGCGAGGCGCCGGGAGGCGGAGGTGACCACGGCCCAGCGGTCGGCGGGCAGCGCGGCGAGCAGATCGGCGGCGCCGGGCAGCAGGACGACTCCCCCGGCCACGTCCTCGACCTCCAGCCGCTCGATCCGGGCCACGGCCGTCGGCACGGCCGCGGCGGGCAGCAGGTCGGCGACGATCTCGGCGGCGGGGCGGCCGTGCAGCTCCACACGGGCGAAGTCGTCCGCCGAGACGCCGAACTCGCCGGCCCAGCGGGTCCAGCACCGGTACACCGAGGCCATGGAGGAGATGAGCGTTCCGTCGTTGTCGAAGAGGAGGGCGTCGGCGTGGATCTTCATGGGAATCGACCCTACGGCACCGGTCCGGCCGGCCCCCGGCGGCTTCGGCGCGGCCCTCCAGGGGCGAGGGCGGGAGGCTTGTCCGGCCGTAATACTCTCGACGTCATGCTTGTCGCCCTGACGGTCACCATCTCCGTGGCCGCGCTCCTCCTCGCCGCCTGGTGCGGTTTCGCCGCCTACCGGGACCAGCCCACCAAGGACTGGCACTTCATCGGCATGGCCGTGGTCACGGTGCTGGCGCTCGCGCAACTGGTCGTCGGGATCGTTCAGTTGGCGCGCGGCGAGGAGCCGGCGGAGAGTTCGGTGATCTTCGTCTCGTATCTGCTCGGCGCCTTCGCCGCGATTCCGGCCGCGGGGTTCCTCTCCCTCTCCGAGCGGACGCGGTGGGGATCGGTGACGGTCTCCGCGGGCGCCGTGCTCCTCGCCGTGCTCGAAGTGCGCCTGTACGACATCTGGGGAGGCTGAGGGTGGAGACCGGGACCGGGGCCGGGGCGGACACGGCGGGCCGGAACGAGGGCGAGCGGCCCGCCGGGCGGACCCGGCTGGTCCAGGGGCCGGGACTGCTGCTGGTCTGGCTCTACGGGGTGATGTCGGTCGGCGCGGTGTCGCGGACCGCCTTCGAGATCTCCACCAAGTTCGACCGCGCGCCCCTGGCGTACACGCTGTCGGGCATCGCCGCCGTCGTGTACGTGTTCATCACGTACACGCTCGTACGGGGCGGCGAGACGGCGCGTAAGGCGGCGCTGGTGTGCTGCGCGGCCGAACTCGTCGGCGTGCTGACCGTCGGGACCTGGACGCTCGTGGACCCCTCGGCCTTCCCCGAGGCGACGGTCTGGTCGGGGTTCGGCTGGGGCTATGTCTTCATTCCCGTGCTGCTGCCGGTCACGGGGATGCTGTGGCTGCGCAGGTCCCGACGGGGTTGAGCGGCGGGGTGAGCGGGCCGGTGAGGCGTACGCCGTCGCGCCGCCGGACGTCAGGCGCTGGCGACGAAGGCTCCGGGAGCCGCCTCCTTCTCCAGGGTCACCAGCGTGATTCCGGGGCCGGCCACCTCGCTGGCCACCGGCGCGTACCCCTTGCTCCGGTAGAGCCGCAGATTGCCCTCGCTGCGGTTGCCGGTGAAGAGCTGGAAGCGCTTGGCCGCCTCGTCGCCGGCGAAGCTCCCCTCGATCGCGTCGAGCAGCCGGCCGCCGAGACCGTGGTGCCGCATCCGGGGATGGACGATGAGCTTGCCGATCCTGGCCGTGCCCTCGGCGTCGATGACGCCCCGTACCGAGGCGACGACTTCGCCGCCGAGCCTGGCCACCAGCGCGTGGCCGCGGGCGATCTCGTCCTTGAGGTCGTCGAGGGTCTGGGTCAACGGTTCGATGGAGTAGTCACCGTAGAGCTCGGCCTCGCTCTGGTAACACAGGTACTGCAGCTTGAGAATGTGCTCCGCGTCCTGCGCACTCGCCGCTGAGATGGTCACGCTCATGCCCATGTGTGCATGCCTCCCGCTCACCTGCTGCCGCCGGTTGTCTACCGCTCCTTTCCCCGGAGTTCAGGAGCTGCAACCTCTGTGGGGAGCATTCTGCGCAGGCATCACAGGCGCCGGGAATGCGGCGGCCTCAATCTCCGCTGTGAGATACCCAACTCTCCTGTGATTCAGCGGGTGCTGGGGCCACCGGGGGGCGACATCCCAGCCGGTGGGGCGGGGCGGGGGCCAGGTGTACGTTCTGCCGTCCCACGCCCAACTCTGGCCCCGCCACGAACAGTTGTGGGGCGGGGGGGGGGGGGGGGGGGGGGGGGGGGAGGGGGGGGGGGGTGTGGGGGGGGGGGCTGTGGGTGGCGTTAGGGGGTGGGCAGTCGCTTGTTCTGGTTTTTTTTGCAGATGCCTCTA
>NZ_JBVJNN010000007.1:50134-175773 GCF_055583685.1 Streptomyces sp. NPDC104581 | reverse complement strand
TGCTTTCGTCCCCCCCCCACCCCCCGCCTCCCCAAAAAAGGGTGTTTCTCCCCGGGGGCCCCCCCCCCCCCCCCCGCCACGAACGGGCCTGTCCCTGCCGGGCTCAGCCCTTGGTGAAGTCGGCGGCGGCCAGCAGGCCCGTGTCCGGGTTGTCGGTGAAGATGCCGTCGATGCCCTGCTCGAAGTAGGTCCGGAAGGCCCCGAAGACGTCGCCGTACGCGTTGGGGTCCGTGCCGACCCGGAAGTCGGCGGGCAGGAAGCTGTTCTCGTTGCGCATCGTGTACGGGTGCAGGATCAGGCCCTTGGCGTGGGCGTCCCGTACCAGCGTGGTCGGCTCGCCGAGCTTGCCGTCCTCGTCCCTCGGGATGATCAGGTCGACCCAGGGGCCGACGCCCTGCGCGAACGACGCGATCCACTTCAGCCCGGCGGGCGTGACGAGGTCGGAGACGAAACGCGGGTCACCCGACTGCTTGAAGTCCCACGGCTGGGTGTCGGCCGCGTCGAACAGCACGACGCGCGGGGTCGAGACCAGCTCGGCCATGCGCCGCATGCTGGTGGGCTCGAAGGACTGGAGGAAGAGCGGGGAGTCGCGGCGGTCCCTGCCGTAGCGGCGCAGCAGCTTCGCGAGCCGCTCCTCCAGGCCGAGGCCGAGGCCGCGGAAGTAGGTGGGGTGCTTGGTCTCGACGTACAGCCAGACGGGCTCACCGCGGCGGCGGCCCTCCTCGTCGGCCCAGCGCAGCACCTCCTCGAAGGTGGGGATCTCCCAGCGGCCGTTGTAGAGGGTGCTGTGCGGGCGGCTGCCCGGGATGCGCTCCTTGGCGCGCAGCGTCTTCAGCTCGGCGAGGGTGAAGTCCTCGGTGAACCAGCCGGTGAGGCCGACCCCGTCGACGCTCTTGGTGGTCCTGCGCCCCGCGAACTCCGGGTGGTCGGCGACGTCGGTGGTCCCCGTGATGTCGTTCTCGTGACGGCAGACCAGATGACCGTCCTTGGTCGGCACGAGGTCCTGCTCGATCACGTGCGCGCCGAGGTCGAGCGCGAGCTGGTACGAACCGAGGGTGTGCTCGGGCCGGTAACCACTGGCGCCGCGGTGTCCGATGATCGTGGGGACGGGCAGCCGCCCCCGCGACGGACGGGTCCGGCCGCCGCGCGCGCCGGTCTCGGCGGCCTGCGCCGCACCGGCCGTACCGGCGGAGAGACCGAGTGCCGCCGAGCCGAGCACCGCCGCCCCCAGTACGGTCCTTCGTCCCGGGATGTTCCCCGCACCCTGTGTCATGAACGCTCCTTCATGTGATGTCCATGTGCTGTCCCGCACACGTCAAGCGAGGGCTTGATCGTAGGCAGCCACCCCCTACGGAGGGCAGACCCGGCGCGAACACACCCCGAACTCGTGTCAACACCGGGTATCCGTTCGATGAACCCGATGTGCGCGGGGGCCCGGCCCGCGAGTATCGTCCTCACCTGCAGGGAGTGAGGGCCCGTCTCCCCGGTCCGGCCTGATTCGGGAGACCGGCCCCAACGGCTCGACACGACCGCTCACCAACCGGAGGACCCCGTTGTCCCGCTTTGCGCTCGTCAAGGCAGTGCTCGGACCGATCTTGCGTCTGATGTTCCGGCCACGGGTGGAGGGCGCCGAGAACATTCCGGGGACGGGCCCGGTGATCCTCGCCGGCAACCACCTCACCTTCATCGACTCGATGATCCTGCCGCTCGTCTGCGGCAGCCGTCAGGTCTTCTTCATCGGCAAGGACGAGTACGTCACCGGCAAGGGGCTCAAGGGCCGGCTGATGGCCTGGTTCTTCACCGGCTGCGGCATGATCCCGGTGGACCGTGACGGCGGGCACGGCGGTGTCGCCGCGCTGATGACCGGCCGCCGGGTGCTGGAGGACGGTCGGATGTTCGGCATCTACCCGGAGGGCACGCGCTCCCCAGACGGCCGGCTGTACCGGGGCCGTACGGGTATCGCGCGGCTCACGCTGATGACCGGCGCGCCCGTGGTGCCCTTCGCGATGATCGGCACGGACAAGATCCAGCCGAACGGGTCGGGGATGCCCAGGCCGAGCCGGGTGACGGTCCGTTTCGGAGCGCCGATGGAGTTCTCGCGGTACGACGGCATGGACCGGGACCGCTATGTGCTGCGGGCGGTGACCGACTCCGTGATGACGGAGGTCATGCGGCTCGGCGGCCAGGAGTACGTGGACATGTACGCCACCAAGGCGAAGGCGGCCTGACCCGCCGTCCGCCCCGGGGACACGGTCACCCGGCGCCGGTGACCGTCCCGCGCTCGCCCTCGCCCTCGCCCGGTGCCCGTACGGTCCGGGAGGGCTTCTCCACCGTCTCCTCCAGCCTCTGCCCGCGCAGCAGGAACCACGCGGCCACCGAGGCCGCGAGCAGCACCGCGGCGCCCGCGCCGGCCGCGATGCGCAGACCGTCGACGAACGCCTCCTGCGCCGCCGCGACGAGTTCCGCGGCCTGGTGGCCGGGGACGGCGCCGGCCGCCTCGACCGCGCCGCCCAGGGACTCGTGGGCGGCCGACGCCGTCTCGGCCGGTACGCCCGCCGGGGTCGGAAAGCCCCGGTAGACGCCGGTGACGATCGAGCCGAGCAGCGCGATACCGAGCGCGGCGCCCAGTTCGTACGCCGTCTCCGAGACCGCCGACGCCGCGCCCGCCTGCTCCTTGGGAACGCTGGAGAGGATCACGTCCGCCGTCACGGTGAAGGAGAATCCCGCGCCGACGCCGACGACCAGCAGCACGCCGCCGAGCAGCGGATAGCCGGTGTGCTCGGTCAGCAGGACGAGCGCGGCGGTCGCGAGACCGACAGCGGCGAGGCCGCCGGCCACCACCAGCCGTACGGAGAAGCGGCGGGCGGCCCGGCCGGCGAGCAGCCCCGCCGTCACGGCGCCTACGGCGGCGGGCAGTTCGGCGACGCCCGCCTCCAACGGGCCGCGCCCCTGGACGAGTTGCAGATACTGCGAGAGGAAGAAGACGAGCCCCGACAGGCCGAGGATGGTCAGCAGATCGGCCAGGACGGCCCCGGAGAAGCCCCGGTTCCCGAACAGCCGCATGTCGAGCAGGGGGAAGCGGATCGTGAGCTGTCGCCGTACGAACAGGACGAGCGCGCCGGCGCCGACCGCCGCCGCCGCGGCCGTGTCCCAGCGCAGCCCGTACGCGGCGGCCTCCTTGACGGCGTACACGACACCGACGATCCCCACGAGGGACAGCAGCACTCCACGCATGTCCCAGGGGCCGGGCTCCGGGTTCCTCGACTCGGGCAGCAGCTTCACGCCGACCACGACCAGGACGGCCATGACGGGCAGGTTGATCAGGAAGACCGAGCCCCACCAGAAGTGCTCCAGCAGGAATCCGCCGACGACCGGGCCCACGGCGGCGCCCGCCGAGGCCGCGGCGCCCCAGATGCCGATGGCGAGGCTGCGTTCCCTCGGGTCGTGGAAGATGTTGCGGATCAGGGCCAGCGTGGAGGGCATCAGCGTCGCGCCCGCGACACCCAGCAGCGCCCGCGCGACGATCATCATCTCCGGGGTGGTGGCGTAGGCGTTGAGGACGGAGACGGCGCCGAAGGCGACCGCGCCGGTCAGGAGCAGCTTCTTGCGGCCGATCCGGTCGCCGAGGCCGCCCATGGAGACGAGAAGTCCGGCGATGACGAACGAGTAGATGTCGCCGATCCAGAGCAGCTGGGTGCCGGACGGCTTGAGGTCCTCGCTGAGGAACGGCGTGGCGAGGCCGAGCACCGTGGCGTCCACGGCCACCAGCAGTACGGCCAGGACGAGCACCGAGAGGGCGAGCCAGCGCCCCGGGCGGTACCGGGGGTCCGCGGCCGGCCGGTCGGTGATGATCATTGCTCCACGCTCCGTCGTGCTCCGCCGAGCAGCAGCTCGGCGATCATGTACTGAAAGTCCCTGGGGGCGACCCGTCCGTCCTGGACGGCCCACGCGCAACTGCCGACGAGGCCGTAGAAGGCCTCGGTGAGCCAGGCGGGAGGCAGGTCGATCCGGAACTCGCCACGCTCCTGTCCGCGCCGGAAGAGCGCGGACACGCGCGCGTCGAGCCGGTCCCACCCCTCGTTCACCTCGCCCTCGAAGAGCTGGTTCTCGGTGACGAGGAAGGCCAGCAGTCCGGCGACGGGCTCCACCTCGGCGACGAGCCGGCGGACCGCGTCGCTCGCGGGCCCCTCGTCCGTGCGCGCCGCGTCGAGCGCCGCTTCGCACTCCCGGATGCCCAGCTCCTCCAGCGCCCTGACCAGGGCGTCGCGCCCGGCGAAGTGCCGGTGCAGGGTGGCGCGGCCGATACCGGAGGCCCGCGCGACCTCGTCCATGGTGGCGGTGGCCTTGCGGGTGAGGAGGGCGGCGGCCGTCCGCAGCACCTGGTCACGATCGACTGTCATGAGACAACCATAGGCCAAATGAGACACTGATGTCTCATTCAATACGAGAACCGCTCAGTACGGGGCACTGTCGAACAGGAGCCCTCCAAGGGATATCTTGATGTCGAGCAATGTTGCAGACGTTGAGCGGAGCAGCCGGTGACAGACTCGACCATCATCTACACGCACACCGACGAGGCCCCGGCCTTGGCGACGTACTCGTTCCTGCCTGTGGTCGAGGCCTATGCCTCGACGGCCGGGGTCACGGTGGAGCGCCGTGACATCTCCCTGGCGGGGCGGATCATCGCCGGGTTCGCCGACCGTCTCGAAGAGGGGCAGCGGATCGACGACGCGCTCGCGGAGCTCGGCGCCCTCGCCAAGACCCCCGCGGCCAACATCATCAAGCTGCCGAACATCTCGGCATCGATCCCGCAGCTGAAGGCGGCGATCGCGGAGCTCCAGCAGCAGGGGTACGCCCTCCCCGACTACCCGGACGACCCGAAGTCGGACGAGGACAAGGACGTAAGGGCCCGTTACGACAAGGTCAAGGGCAGCGCCGTGAACCCGGTGCTGCGCGAGGGCAACTCGGACCGCCGCGCGCCCGCCTCGGTGAAGAACTACGCCAAGGCGCACCCGCACCGGATGGGCGCCTGGACCCCCGAGTCGAAGACGAACGTCGCGCACATGAACGCCGACGACTTCCGCTCCACCGAGAAGTCCGCCGTGATCGCCGAGGACGGCACCCTGCGGATCGAGCTGGTGGGCGACGACGGGAACACCACCGTTCTGCGCGAGTCGGTACCCGTGCAGGCGGGCGAGGTCGTGGACGCGTCCGCGATGCGCGTGGCCGCGCTGCGTGAGTTCCTCACGGCGCAGATCGCCCGCGCCAAGGCCGAGGGCGTGCTGTTCTCCGTGCACCTGAAGGCCACGATGATGAAGGTCTCCGACCCGATCATCTTCGGTCACACGGTGCGCGCCTTCTTCCCCAAGACGTTCGCGGAGCACGGCCACACCCTCGCGGCGGCCGGTCTGAGCCCGAACGACGGCCTCGGCGGCATCCTGAAGGGCCTTGAGTCGCTGCCCGAGGGAGCGGCCATCGCGGAGTCCTTCGCGGCCGAGCTGGCCGAGGGCCCCGCGCTGGCGATGGTCGACTCCGACAAGGGCATCACCAACCTGCACGTGCCGAGCGATGTCATCGTCGACGCCTCCATGCCGGCCATGATCCGCACCTCCGGCCACATGTGGGGCCCGGACGGCGGCGAGGCCGACACGCTCGCGGTCATCCCCGACAGCAGCTACGCGGGCATCTACCAGGTCGTCATCGACGACTGCCGCGCCAACGGCGCCTACGACCCGTCGACCATGGGCTCGGTGTCCAACGTCGGTCTGATGGCGCGGGCGGCCGAGGAGTACGGCAGCCACGACAAGACCTTCGAGATCCCCGCCACCGGCACGGTGCGCGTCGTGGACGCGGCGGGCGACGCCGTGCTGGAGCAGACGGTCAGCGCGGGCGACGTCTTCCGTATGTGCCAGACCAAGGACGTGCCGATCCAGGACTGGGTCAAGCTCGCCGTCACCCGCGCCCGCGCCACCGGGAACCCGGCCGTGTTCTGGCTGGACGAGGGCCGCGCGCACGACGCCAACCTGATCGCCAAGGTGAACGCGTACCTGCCCGAGCACGACACCGACGGGCTGCGGATCGAGATCATGACGCCGGTCGAGGCCATCGCGTTCTCGCTGGAGCGCATCCGGCGCGGCGAGGACACCATCTCGGTCACCGGCAACGTCCTGCGTGACTACCTGACCGACCTCTTCCCGATCCTGGAGCTCGGTACGAGCGCCAAGATGCTCTCGGTCGTGCCGCTCATCAACGGCGGCGGGCTCTTCGAGACCGGTGCCGGCGGTTCGGCCCCGAAGCACGTGCAGCAGCTCGTCAAGGAGGACTACCTGCGCTGGGACAGCCTCGGCGAGTTCCTCGCGCTGGCCGTCAGCTTCGAGCACCTCGCGACGACGACGGGCAACGCGCGGGCCCAGGTGCTGGCCGACACGCTCGACCGCGCCACCGGCACGTTCCTGAGCGAGAACAAGTCGCCCAGCCGCAGGGTCGGCGGCATCGACAACCGCGGCAGCCACTTCTACCTGGCGCTCTACTGGGCGCAGGAGCTGGCGAAGCAGACCGATGACGCGCGGCTCGCCGAGGCGTTCACGGCTCTGGCCGGGACGCTCGCCGAGCAGGAGCGGACGATCGTGGACGAGCTGATCGCCGTGCAGGGCTCGCCGGTCGACATCGGCGGCTACTACCAGCCCGACCCGGCCAAGGCGGAGGCCGTGATGCGGCCGTCGAAGACGTTCAACCAGGCGATCTCGACGCTGGGTTGATCCCGCGCTCAGACGCGTGAGCCGGGGGGGCCGCGACCGCGCCCCGCCCGGCTTCTCCCGCGGCCGCTACTTCTTCGCGGCCGCCCACGCGTGCTGGAGCGCCAGGTCCGTCTTCACCTCGGCCAGTTGGACGGCGACCGCCGAAGGCGCCGTCCCACCGCGCCCGTCACGGGAGGCCAGCGCGCCGGAGACATCGAGGACGGTGCGGACCTCCGGTGTCAGGTGCGGGGAGATCCCGGCGAACTGGTCGTCGGTCAGCTCGTGCAGCTCGATCCCGTGCTTCTCGCACACCATGACGCACTCGCCGGCGACCTCGTGCGCGACACGGAACGGCACACCCTGCCTGACCAGCCACTCGGCGATGTCGGTGGCGAGGGAGAACCCGGCGGGGGCCAGCTCCGCCATCCGCTGCCGGTTGACGGTCAGCGTCGCCATCATGCCGGTGAACGCCGGGAGCAGGACCTCCAGTTGGTCGCAGGAGTCGAAGACCGGCTCCTTGTCCTCCTGGAGATCGCGGTTGTACGCGAGCGGCAGCGCCTTGAGCGTGGCCAGCAGCCCGGTCAGATTGCCGATCAGGCGGCCCGACTTGCCGCGAGCCAGCTCCGCGATGTCCGGGTTCTTCTTCTGCGGCATGATCGACGAGCCCGTGGAGAACGCGTCGTGCAGCGTGAGGTAAGAGAACTCCTTCGTGTTCCAGATGATGACCTCTTCGGCGATCCGCGAGAGGTTCACACCGATCATCGCGGTGACGAAGGCGAACTCGGCGGCGAAGTCCCGCGAGGCGGTGCCGTCGATCGAGTTGGCGGCCGAACCGTGCTCGAAGCCGAGATCGGCGGCGACCGCCTCCGGGTCGAGTCCGAGCGACGAGCCGGCCAGCGCGCCGGAGCCGTACGGCGAGACCGCCGTCCGCTCGTCCCACTGCCGCAGCCGCTCCGCGTCGCGCGACAGGGACTGCGCGTGCGCCAGCACATGGTGGGCGAAGAGCACCGGCTGTGCGTGCTGGAGGTGCGTACGGCCCGGCATGGCCACGTCGGGGTGCGCCTCGGCGAGTCCCACCAGCGCGTCCTGGAGATCGGCGATCAGACCGCCGATGATCCGCGCGTGGTCGCGCAGATACATCTTGAAGAGGGTGGCGACCTGGTCGTTGCGGGACCGGCCGGCGCGCAGCTTGCCGCCGAGGTCCGCGCCGAGCTGTTCGAGGAGGCCGCGTTCCAGCGCGGTGTGGACGTCCTCGTCGGCGATCGTGCCGGTGAAGGAGCCGTCGGCGACGGCGGCTTCCAGCCGGTCGAGCCCGGCGAGCATCCGGTCGAGCTCCTCTTCCGTGAGGAGGCCGGCCTTGCTGAGCACACGCGCGTGCGCGCGGGAGCCCGCGATGTCGTACGGCGCGAGCCGCCAGTCGAAGTGCACGGAGGCCGACAGCTTGGCCAGGGCCTCGGCGGGGCCGTCGGCGAAACGGCCGCCCCAGAGCCGGACGTCACCGGTGTTGCTGCTCACTGCTGGGTTGCTCCTTGAGTGCGGTCATGCAGATGGGCGGGGTGAGGGAGTCTGTCCCCTACCCCGCCCCTTCGCCAAACCGGGGATCCGCCGGGGACCCCCGGTCCTCGATCCGGACGGGCCGGACCAGGCGTCGCCGGACGGGCCGGATCAGCCCTGGTCGCGCTTCGCGGCGATCTTGGCCGAGAGGCCGAACAGCTCGATGAAGCCCTGCGCCTTGGACTGGTCGAAGGTGTCGCCCGAGTCGTACGTGGCCAGGTTGAAGTCGTAGAGCGACTCCTCCGAGCGCCGGCCGGTGACGACGGCACGCCCGCCGTGCATGGTCATCCGGATGTCGCCGGTGACGTGCTGGTTGGCCTCGTTGATGAAGCCGTCCAGGGCGCGCTTCAGCGGGGAGAACCACAGGCCGTCGTAGACCATCTCGCCCCACCGCTGCTCGACCTGCCGCTTGTAGCGGGCCAGCTCGCGCTCGACGGTGACGTTCTCCAGCTCCTGGTGCGCGGTGATCAGCGCGATCGCGCCGGGCGCCTCGTACACCTCACGGGACTTGATGCCGACGAGCCGGTCCTCGACCATGTCGATCCGGCCGATGCCCTGGACGCCGGCCCGCTCGTTCAGCTGCTGGATCGCCTGGAGGACCGTGACCGGCTTGCCGTCGATGGCGACCGGGACGCCCGCCTCGAAGGAGATGACGACCTCGTCGGCGTCGCGGGGCTCGGCCGGGTTGGAGGTGTACTCGTAGATGTCCTCGATCGGACCGTTCCAGATGTCCTCCAGGAAGCCCGTCTCGACGGCGCGTCCGAAGACGTTCTGGTCGATGGAGTACGGGGACTTCTTGGTGGTCGCGATCGGGAGGTTCTTCTCCTCGCAGAAGGCGATCGCCTTGTCACGGGTCATCGCGTAGTCGCGGACCGGCGCGATGCACTTCAGCTCGGGGGCGAGGGCGACGATGCCGGCCTCGAAGCGGACCTGGTCGTTGCCCTTGCCGGTGCAGCCGTGGGCGACGGTGTCGGCGCCGTGCTTCTTGGCGGCGGCGACGAGGTGCTTGACGATCGTCGGCCGGGAGAGAGCCGAGACCAGCGGGTAGCGGTCCATGTAGAGCGCGTTGGCCTTGATCGCCGGGAGGCAGTACTCCTCGGCGAACTCGTCCTTGGCGTCGGCGACCTCGGCCTCGACGGCACCGCAGGCGAGCGCGCGCTTGCGGATGACGTCGAGGTCCTCGCCGCCCTGACCGACATCCACGGCGACGGCGATGACCTCGGCGCCCGTCTCCTCGGCGATCCAGCCGATGGCGACGGAGGTGTCCAGGCCCCCCGAGTAGGCGAGTACGACGCGCTCGGTCACGGGTTTCTCCTTACGGTGCATACGCTGATGGGTATAACTATGCAAGGCACCGTATGTTTTGTCAACGCGGTCCCGGCCGGTCGGCCGGAACACGCTCCTCGCATCAGCCGTGGCGCTCCGTGATCTCCGCCGCCAGCACCCGCGGGTGGCTGTGCTCCAGGTCCTTCGTCGCCGTGAGCAGGGTGAGGGTGCCTTCGGCGGCCAGCCGGACGAGCCGGTCGAGGGCCTCCGACGCGGCCGAACCGGCCTCGGCCAGCTCGGCGCGGTAGCGGTCGGCGAATTCCGCGTACTTCTCCGGGTCGTGCCCGTACCACGCGCGCAGTTCGGCGGACGGGGCCGCCGTTTTCAGCCAGTCGTCGAAGGCGGCCTCGGTCTTGGCGAGCCCGCGCGGCCAGAGCCGGTCGACGAGCACGCGCGTGCCGTCGTCCGGCCCCTCCGCCTCGTAGACCCGCCGGACGCGTACGCCGGGTGCCGGCTTCCTCTCGGTCATACGTCCCGTCCCGTCCGGTTCGGTCGCTGGGCATGGTCTCGACGCGCGCGATATGCGGCGCCGACAATAGATGTCATGGGAAAGCACTACGAACGGATCGATGGCCGCATTCGCACCTTCATCGAGGAACAGCCCCTCTTCTTCACCGCAACGGCCCCACGTGCCGACGACGGTCATGTCAATCTCTCGCCCAAGGGCCGCTCGGGCAGCCTCGTCGTGCTGGACGAGTCGACGCTCGCGTATCTCGACTTCGGCGGCAGCGGCGCCGAGACCATCGCGCACCTGCGGGAGAACGGCCGCATCACGCTGATGTGGTGCGCGTTCACCGGGCCGCCGAAGATCCTGCGGGTGCACGGGCGCGGTGAGCCGGTCTTCCGGGACGACCCGCGCTGGGGCCGGTACATCGCCCGGTTCACGGACGCGGACGGGCCGAGCGCGCGGGCGATCATCCTGGTCGGCGCGGTACGGATCAGCGACTCGTGCGGGTTCGCCGTCCCCTTCCTGGACTACCGGGAGGAGCGCACCCAGCACGCGGAGCACTTCGGCAGGAAGACGGACGACGAGTTCGCGGCGTACTGCGAGAAGAAGGAGTACGTGGGGGTGAGCCTGGACGGCCTGCCCGCACTGCCGCTGCCGCTCCCCCCACGCGCGGACACCCCCGCAGAGCCCCTTCAGCCCCGTCCGGCCCAGTAGGACGGCCGGCTGAGAGGCCGTCACCTCACGAGCGGCGTACGGTCCGAGCATGCGCATCCTCCGCACGCTCGGCTCCGTCCTGCTCGCCGTCGCCGCCACGGTCGCGGCGGGGCCCGCCGTCCCCACCGGCGGCTCCGTACCGCTGCCCGAGCGGATGGCCGACACCGGCGGCGGCGGTCAGCTGATCACCGCCGAGGCCGCCACCACCGGCGCGACCACGGGCCGCGTCACCTGGTGGGACCGGCGGGGGGACCGCTGGGTGGCGGCCGGGTCGGCGGACGCCCGGTTCGGCTCGGGCGGACTGGTCCGGGGCACCGAACGGCGGCAGGGCACCTCGACCACCCCGACCGGGCTCTACGACCTGCCGTACGCCTTCGGCATCCGGCCGGCGCCGAAGGGGACCCGCTACCCCTACCGCGCGGTGACCGACCGGTCCTGGTGGTGCCAGGACAACGCCTCGCGCGCCTACAACCGGTGGGTCGAGGGCCTGCCGGCCGACTGCCGGGCCGGTGAGGCCGAGAAGCTGACCGACTTCGGCACCCAGTACGCGCACGCCCTGGTCATCGGCTTCAACTACGACCGGCCCGTGCGCGGCCGGGGCGCCGCGATCTTCCTGCACGTCAACGGCGAGGGCGCGACGGCCGGTTGTGTCTCCGTACCCGCCGAGGCGATGAGCCGCATCCTGACCTGGGCAGACCCGGCGCGCTCCCCGCACATCGCGGTGGGCACGGAGTCGGGCCCGACCGCGATCACCCGCTACTGACCGCCGGCTCAGCCGTCCTTCTGGGCCAGGCGCAGCAGATGGTCCGCGAGCGCCTGCCCGCCCACCGGGTCGCGGCTGATCAGCAGCAGCGTGTCGTCGCCGGCGATGGTGCCGAGGATCGGGCGCAGCTCGGCCTGGTCGATGGCCGAGGCGAGGAACTGGGCGGCGCCCGGCGGCGTACGGAGCACGACGAGATTGGCGGACGCCTCGGCGGAGATGAGCAGTTCGCCGGAGAGCCTGCGCATGCGCTCCTCCTTCGCGGACTCGCCGAGGGGGGCGTGCGGGGTGCGGTAGCCGCCCTCGCTGGGGACCGCGTAGATCAGCTCACCGCCGGTGTTGCGGATCTTCACGGCGCCCAGCTCGTCCAGATCGCGCGAGAGGGTCGCCTGGGTGACGCTCAGACCGTCGTCGGCGAGGAGCTTGGCGAGCTGGCTCTGGCTGCGGACCGGCTGCCGGTTGAGGATGTCCACGATGCGGCGGTGGCGCGCGGTGCGGGTCTGCGGGACGGACGGGCCGGCGGGCTCGGCCGCGCCGTTCCCGCCCTCGGCGCCGCGCGCGCCGTCGCCGTTGCCGCCGTTCGTGTCGATCCCGTTGTGCTCGGGTGCCTGCGCCTCGGTCATCGTCGTCTCATTCCCCGGATCGTCCGTCCCCGTCGGTCCCCTGTGCGGTGTCGAGGATGCCCGGCAGGGCCCGGAGGAACGTGTCCACCTCGTCGTCGCCGATGATCAGCGGTGGCATGAGCCGTACGACATCGGGAGCTGGCGCGTTCACCAGGAGACCGGCATCCTGAGCCGCCCGCTGCACCCGTGGCGCGAGGGACCCGGTGAGCACGATACCCAGGAGCAGCCCGGCGCCACGGACATGCGAGACCAGTGGGTGTCCGAGCGCCTCGACTCCGCCCCGCAGCCGCTCCCCCAGCCGCTTCACCCGGTCGAGCGCGCCGTCGGCGCCGAGCGTGTCCAGCACGGCGAGTCCGGCGGCGCACGCGACGGGGTTGCCGCCGAAGGTCGTCCCGTGCTGGCCGGGCTTGAGCAGGTCGGCCGCCGGACCGAACGCCAGGGTCGCGCCGAGCGGCAGACCGCCGCCGAGTCCCTTGGCGAGGGTGACGACGTCGGGCTCGAGGCCCTGGTGGGCCTGGTACTCGAACCAGTGCCCGGTGCGCCCCACACCCGTCTGGACCTCGTCGAGCACCAGGAGGGTGCCGGTCGAGCGGGTGATCTCGCGCGCCGCTTCGAGATATCCCCTGGGCGGGACGACGACGCCGTTCTCCCCCTGGATGGGCTCGACGACCAGCAGCGCGGTCTCCTCGGTGACGGCGGCCCTGAGCGCGTCGGCGTCACCGTACGGGACGTGGGTGACCTCACCGGGCAGGGGCGCGAACGGCTCCCGCTTGCCCGGCTGGCCGGTCAGCGCGAGCGCGCCCATCGTGCGGCCGTGGAAGCCGCCGTCGGTGGCGACCATGTGACGGCGGCCGGTGAGCCGGCCGATCTTGAACGCGGCCTCGTTCGCCTCGGCGCCGGAGTTGCAGAAGAAGACCCGGCCGGGGCGGTCGGCGAGGGCGATGAGCCGCTCGGCGAGGGCGACGGGCGGGGCCGCGACGTACAGGTTCGACACATGCCCGAGGGAGGCGATCTGCCGGGAGACGGCCTCGACGACGGCGGGGTGCGCGTGTCCGAGGGCGTTCACGGCGATACCGGCGACGAAGTCGGTGTACGCGGTGCCGTCGGCGTCCCAGACGGTGGCCCCGTCGCCGCGCACCAGGGAGAGCGGCGGGGTGCCGTAGTTGTCGGCCATGACGTGCCGCCAGCGCCGCGTGAGCTCCTGGTTGCTGTCGCCGGTCATGACGCCTCCCCTTCCGTGAGCGGTACGGACCCGGCCGGTTCGGCCCGCTCCCGGCCGTCCGGGACGACCATCGTGCCGATGCCCTCGTCGGTGAAGATCTCCAGCAGGATCGAGTGCGGTACGCGGCCGTCGAGCACGCGGGCGGTGTTGACCCCGTTGCGTACGGCGAACAGGCAGCCCTTCATCTTGGGCACCATGCCGCTGGACAGCTCGGGCAGCAGCTTCTCCAGCTCGGTCGCGGTGAGCCTGCTGATGACGTCGTCGTTGTTCGGCCAGTCCTCGTACAGGCCCTCGACGTCGGTGAGGACCATCAGCGTCTCGGCCCCGAGCGCCGCGGCGAGCGCGGCGGCGGCGGTGTCGGCGTTGACGTTGTAGACGTGTCCGTCGTCGGCGCTGCGCGCGACGGAGGAGATGACGGGGATACGGCCGTCGGCGAGCAGTGCCTCGATGGCGCCCGTGTCGATCGCGGTGATCTCGCCGACGCGCCCGATGTCCACGAACTCGCCGTCGATACGCGGCCGGTGCCGGGTCGCCGAGATGGTGTGGGCGTCCTCGCCGGTCATGCCGACGGCGAGCGGGCCGTGCTGGTTGAGCAGTCCGACCAGTTCACGCTGGACCTGTCCGGCGAGCACCATCCGTACGACGTCCATGGCCTCGGGCGTGGTGACCCGCAGCCCGGCCTTGAACTCGCTGACCAGCCCGTGCCGGTCGAGCTGGGCGCTGATCTGGGGGCCGCCGCCGTGCACGACGACCGGCTTGAGACCGGCGTGGCGCAGGAAGACGACGTCCTGGGCGAAGGCGGCCTTGAGGTCCTCGTCCACCATGGCGTTGCCGCCGAACTTGATGACGACGATCCTGCCGTTGTGGCGGGTGAGCCAGGGCAGCGCCTCGATGAGGATCTGCGCCTTGGGCAGGGCGGTGTGCTTGCGCGCGGTCATGAGCTGTACGCGCTGTTCTCGTGGACGTAGTCGGCGGTGAGGTCGTTGGTCCAGATGACCGCGGACTCCGGGCCGGCCGCGAGGTCGGCGGTGATCCGTACCTCCCGGAAGCGCATGTCGACGAGGTCGCGGTCGTCGCCGACCGAGCCGTTCCGGCAGACCCAGACGTCGTTGATGGCGACGTTGAGCCGGTCGGGGTCGAAGGCGGCGGAGGTCGTACCGATCGCGGAGAGCACCCGGCCCCAGTTGGGGTCCTCGCCGTGCAGTGCGCACTTCAGGAGGTTGTTGCGGGCGATGGAGCGGCCCACCTCGACGGCGTCGTCCTCGGTCGCCGCGTTGATCACCTCGACGCGGATGTCCTTGCTGGCGCCCTCGGCGTCGCCGATGAGCTGGCGGCCGAGGTCGTCGCAGACGGAGCGGACGGCTTCGGCGAACTCCTCCTGGCCGGGCGTCACATGAGAGGCGCCGGAGGCGAGGAGGAGCACGGTGTCGTTCGTGGACATGCAGCCGTCGGAGTCGACCCGGTCGAAGGTGGTGCGGGTGGCGGCGCGCAGGGCCGAGTCGAGCGCGGGGCTGTCGACGTCGGCGTCGGTGGTGAGTACGACGAGCATGGTGGCCAGACCGGGGGCGAGCATGCCCGCGCCCTTGGCCATGCCGCCGACGGTCCAGCCGTCGCCGCTCACCACGGCCGTCTTGTGCACGCTGTCGGTGGTCTTGATGGCGATGGCGGCCTTCTCGCCGCCGTGCGCGGAGAGTTCGGCCGCCGCCTTCTCGATGCCGGGCAGGAGCTTGTCCATCGGGAGGTTGATGCCGATGAGCCCGGTGGAGGCCACGGCGATCTCGCCGGGGCTGTGGGTGTCGCGGCCGGACCCGTTCAGCACCTCGGCGGCCTTCTCGGCGGTGGCGTGGGTGTCCTGGAAGCCCCGGGGGCCCGTACAGGCGTTGGCGCCACCGGAGTTGAGGACGACGGCGGAGATCCGGCCGCCCTTGACCACCTGCTCGGACCAGAGGACGGGGGCGGCCTTGACGCGGTTGGAGGTGAAGACGCCGGCGGCGGCGCGGCGCGGGCCGGTGTTGACCACGAGGGCCAGGTCCGGGGTGCCGCTGTCCTTGATCCCGGCGGTGATGCCCGCCGCCGTGAATCCGCCTGCTGCCGTGACGCTCACTGCATCTCCTTGTTCGTGACGGGTGGGTGGGTGGCCTGGTTCACGGCGCGACGCCGGTGGCCGGGAGCCCGGTCTCCTCGGGCAGGCCGAGCGCGATGTTCATGCTCTGCACGGCGCCGCCCGCGGTGCCCTTGGTGAGATTGTCGATGGCGCTGACGGCGATGACGCGGCGGGCGCTCTCGTCGAGGACGACCTGGACGTGCACGGCGTTGGAGCCGTACACGGACGCGGTCGCCGGCCACTGGCCCTCGGGCAGGAGCCGGACGAACGGCTCGTCGGCGAAGGCCTTCTCGTACGCGCCGCGTACGTCGGCCGCGTTCACGTCCGGCCCCGCCTTCGCCGAGCAGGTGGCGAGGATGCCGCGTGACATGGGGGCGAGCGTGGGCGTGAAGGAGACGCCGACGCGCTCCCCGGCCGCCGCGCTGAGGTTCTGGATCATCTCGGGGGTGTGCCGGTGTCCGCCGCCGACGCCGTACGGGCTCATGGAGCCCATCACCTCGGAGCCGAGCAGATGGGGCTTGACCGCTTTGCCCGCCCCGGAGGTCCCGGTGGCGGCGGTGATGACGGCCTCGGGCTCGACGAGCCCGGCGCCGTACGCGGGAAAGAGCGCGAGCGAGACGGCCGTCGGATAGCAGCCGGGCACCGCGACGCGCCTGGACCCCGCCAACGCGGCGCGCGCGCCCGGCAGTTCGGGAAGCCCGTAGGGCCAGGTGCCGGCGTGGGGGGAGCCGTAGAACGCCTCCCAGTCGGCGGCGTCCGCCAGCCGGAAGTCCGCGCCCATGTCGACGACGAGCACGTCGTCGCCGAGCCGCTCGGCGACGGCGGCGGACTGCCCGTGCGGCAGCGCCAGGAAGACCACGTCGTGCCCGGCGAGGACCTCGGTGGTGGTGGGCTCCAGCACGCGGTCGGCCAGCGGCCCGAGGTGGGGCTGGAGGGCACCGAGAGGCTGACCGGCGTTAGAGTTGCCGGTCAGGGCGCCGATCTCGACTCCGGGGTGCCCCAGGAGCAGCCGGAGCAATTCCCCGCCGGCGTATCCACTGGCTCCCGCCACCGCTGCACGTACCGCCATCGAAGCCCTCCTCGTCGATGGCATGACTATACGTAGCTCCGCAGCTTTATGCAATGACTTTCTTGCCGGAGGCAGTGCCGGGGCGGCGTACGAGACGGATTCCCGGGGCGGCGTACGCGAGCACGCGAAGGCCCCCGGGCGGGCGGCGCGGCTCCGGGCGCTCTCCGCCGGACTCACGGGCGTCGACCCGTTCGCGGCGAGGGGCCGAGCGGTCCGGAGGTGACCGGCGGCTCGGAGGGCCGCGCCGACAAGCGGCCCGGGTCACGACGCCCGCGCGTCCAGGCGCAGGCTCCAGCGACCCGGACTTCCCATGAGGGTGACCGTGGACAGGGGGCGGACGTCCACCTTCCAGAAGGCCGGGGCGGGGGCGTGCAGGGCGTACACGAGCGCCGCCCTGATGACGGCCGGTTCGGCGACGGCCACGATGGCGGAGATGTCGTCGGCCGGCCGCGTGTCCAGCCAGCCGCCTATCCGGGAGATGAACGTCAGCAGTGGTTCGCCGCCGTGCGGGGCCGAGCGCGGGTCGGCGAGCCAGGCGTCCACGGCGGCCGGTTCACGGGAGGCGACGTCCGCGAAGGTGCGACCGCGCCAGCGGCCCATGTCGCAGTCCCGCAGGGCCGGCTGGACCAGGGGCGCGTAGCCCAGGGCCTCCCCGGTGGCACGGCTGCGCGCGGTGGGCGAGCAGTAGCGCAGATCGGCGGCGGCGAGTGGCACGAGCGCGTGCGCGAGGAGTTGCACCTCGTGCCAGCCGGCCTGGTCGAGGGGACGGTCGTCGTCGAAACGTTCGGCAAGTGGGGCTGAGCTGCGCGCGGCGGCGACCAACGTGACCCGAACACTCATGCCGGGATCGTGAGCCCGAAAGCCGCACGGGTCAAGAGGGCGGCCGAAGGTCCAGAGTCATCCACATCAGGGGGTTTTCGAGCGGTGTGAACCCCACCCTCGCGTAGACGCCGTGGGCGTCTTCCGTGGCCAGCATCACGCGCCGCAGCCCCAGTGTGGCGAGGTGGTCGCGGGCGGCGGTGGCCAGTTCCGTGCCGAGCCCCCTGCCACGGGCGACCGGGGCGACGTACACGTCGCAGAGCCAGGCGAAGGTGGCGTGGTCGGTGACGACGCGGGCGTAGGCGATCTGTTCGCCCGACGCGGTGTCGTAGGCGCCGAAGTTGAGCGATCCGGCGATCGCCCTGTCCTGGACGTCGCGGTCCCGGCCGAGCGCCCAGTAGGCGTCCGTCGACAGCCAGCGGTGGATCCGCCCGGCGTCGAGACGCCCGGGGTCGGTGGAGATCTCGTACGCGGCGGGGGTCGTCGTCTCGGTCATGGCGGAAGGCTGCCAGCCGGGGCACCGGTTGTCAGTGGTGGGTGCCACGATCGCCTCATGTGGTCAGCCGAGCACTTCGTCGCAGGCGGTACGCAGCCGCCGCACGCCGTCGGCGATCTCCTGCGGTCCCGCGACGGCCGCGTAGCCCAGCCGCAGATGACCGGCGGAGGGTTCGGCGCAGAAATACGGGCGGCCGGGGGTGACGGCGACCCCGGCGCGCAGGGCGGCGGAGGTGAGGGCCTGTTCGTCGGTGCCGTCGGGCAGGCGCAGCCACAGGTGGTAGCCGCCGGGCGGGATGTAAGGGAGCGCCAGTTCGGGGAGGTGCCGGCGGACGGCGGCGGCCATGGTGTCCCTGCGGTTCTTCAACTCCCTTGAGATGGACCGCAGATGGCGGTTCCAGGCGGAGGATCCGACCAGTTCGAGCGCCGCTTCCTGGAGGGGGCGGGCGACGAAGAAGCAGTCGACGACATGGATGGCGCGCAGCCGCTCCAGTACGGGGCCGCGGGCTGCCAGCACCCCCACCCGGAGGCTGGGTGAGGTGGCTTTGGTGAGGGAGCAGACGTGGACGACGACTCCGTCGGGGTCGTCGGCGGCGAGGGGGCCGGGCAGCGGGCCCGCGTCCTCGTGGACGAGACGGCGTACGAAGTCGTCCTCGACGACGAAGGCCCCAGCCTCGCGGGCGATCCGCAGAACCTCGGGCCGCCGGGCGGTGGAGAGGATCGCCCCGGTGGGGTTCTGGATGAGGGGCTGGCAGACGAACACCCGTGCTCCGGTGGCGCGGAAGGCGGAGGCGAGGAGTTCGGGGCGTACGCCTTCGGGGTCGACGGGGACGGGGACCGGGCGCAGTCCGGAGGCCCGCGCGATGGCGAGCATGCCGGGATAGGTGGGCGATTCGACGAGGACGGGCGCGCCGGGCGGGGCGAGCGCGCGCAGGGCGGTGGTCAGCGCGCTCTGGCCGCCGGAGGTGACGAGCACGTCGGCGGCCGTCCAGGTGTCGCCGATGCCCCGGGCGAACCACTCGCGGAGTTCGGGGAGCCCGTCGGTGGGCGGGCGGCTCCAGGCGCCGGGACGTCTGCCGGCGCGGGCCAGGGCGGCGGCCATGGCCCGCTCGGGCTGGAGGGAGGAGTGCAGATAGCCGCCGTTGAACTCGATCACTCCGGGGGCGGGCGCGGCGAGGGTGGTCAGGACGGCGGACGAGTCGACGCTGCGCGGGACGAGTTCGGTGGCGGCGTCGGCGCTGAGCGCGACCTCCTGCCAGGAGGTGTCACCGGCTCGCGGGGTGCCGGGCCTGGCCGGTGCGCGGAAGGCTCCGGCGCCGGGGCGGGTGACGACCAGCCCTTCGGCGGAGAGCTGGGCCAGTGCGCGGGAGACGGTCACCGGGGAGACCCGATGGCGCTCGACCAGCTCCCTGCTGGACGGCAGCTTTCCACCTGGCGAGTAGCGGTCGAGCTCCCGGCGCAGAGATTTCACCAACTCGGCCACGCTGCTACGCTCTTGCATGACAGCACAGGATAGCGCTACTCACCCGGTACCGATAGCGGTCACCGGTGGCACCCTACTCGCGTCGGCGGGTGTCCTCGCCTTCTCCCTCACCTTTCCGGCGACGGTCTGGGGACTGGAGAGTTTCGGTCCCTGGTCGCTGGTCGCGGTGCGCAGCGTGCTCGCCGCGCTGATCGCGGGCGGCTTCCTGCTGGCGATGCGCGTACCGCTCCCGGAGCGCCGGCACTGGGGCGCCGTCGCGGTGGTGGCGGGCGGTGTGGTGCTCGGCTTCCCGATGCTCACGACCCTGGCCCTCCGGACGTCGACCACGGCGCACGCGGCCGTGGTCGTGGGGCTGCTGCCGCTGAGCACCGCCGCGTTCTCGGCGCTGCGTACCGGCAGGCGCCCGTCGGTCACGTTCTGGTGCGCGGCCGTCGCGGGCGCCGCCGTGGTGATCGCCTTCACCCTCCAGCAGAGCGGCGGGGCCGTCTCGACGGGCGATCTGTATCTCTTCGGCGCGCTGCTGGTCTGCGCGGCCGGGTACACGGAGGGCGGCAGGCTGGCCCGGCTGATGCCCGGCTGGCAGGTGATCGGCTGGGCGCTGGTGGCGTGCCTGCCGCTCAACCTGGCCGTCTCGGCGGTCGCCCTGTCCGTCGAGCCGGTACGGCTGACGGCCCAGGGGGTGACCGGCCTGGTGTGGGTGGCGGCGGGGTCGACGTTCTTCGGGCTCTACGTCTGGTACCGGGGCATGGCGTCGATCGGGGTCGAGCGGGCCAGTCAGTTGCAGCTCGCCCAGCCGCTGCTGACGCTGGTCTGGGCGGTGCTGCTGCTCGGGGAGCGACTGGCGACCGCCGCGCCGCTGGCGGCCGTCGCCGTACTGCTGTGCATCGCGGTCACCCAGCGCGCCCGCGCGTAGGGCGTGTGGCGCAGGCCCCGTCCGGCTCACGACGCCCGGCACGCATGCCGCGGGCCGGACCGGGACCGCCGAGGGGCGGGCCGACCCGTGGACCGGGCGAGCGCCGCGGGGCGGGCCTAGGCGGTGTCTGACAAATCCCGCCTGGCCCGCGGCGCCTGGTACGGCACCTCGCCGCGTTGCCGGACCCGGCCGAGTACGCCCGGTACGAGTCCGATCCTCCGCCTCGCGACGCACCGCACCAGCCGCCGCGAGCCCCGCCCTACGGGCGGACGGCGCCATTCGTCAGACACCGCCTAGCCCTGGCGGGGCGGGCGCACCCGGGACTGGTAGTGGTCGGCCACGGCCCTCGCGAACGCGCCGTTCCTGTCGTTCACACACTCCAGCGCGGAGAAGTAGCAGTGTCCCCGCACCTCCGGGTACTGCTTGGCGAAGGTCAGATGGCGGGACACCTCCGCCACGTCCTGCCACGGCGCGGGCTGGGCCGGGTCGCCTGCCTTGTAGAGGGCCTCACCGATGTAGAGGCCGACGCCGGTCCCCCTCACCACCTCGCTCCACCAGGGCACGAGCTTGGCGTAGTCGGCGGCGGCGAAGCCGATGTTCCAGTAGACCTGGGGGGTGATGTAGTCGATCCAGCCCTCCTTGACCCACTTCCTGGTGTCGGCGTACAGGTCGTCGTAGGTCTGCACGCCGGCCTTGGTGTCGGAGCCGGTCGGGTCGGTGGCGATGTTGCGCCACACGCCGAACGGGCTGATGCCGAAGGCGACGTGCTTCTTGATCTGCTTGATCCGCTGCGACATCTCGCGCACCAGCCGGTCGGTGTTGTCCCGCCGCCAGGACGCCTTGTCCGGGAAGCCGGCGCCGTACCGCTCGTACTGCGCGTCGTCGTCGAAGACCTGACCGGCCACCGGGTACGGATAGAAGTAGTCGTCCCAGTGCACGGCGTCGATGTCGTAGCGCCGCACGGCGTCGAGCATCGCGTCCTGCACGAACTTCCTGACCTCCGGGATGCCCGGGTTGTAGTACAGCTTTCCGCCGTACGGGAGGACCCACTCCGGGTGCTTGCGCGCCGGGTGGCCCGGGACCAGCCGGGAGGGGTCGGTGTGATTGGCCACGCGGTACGGGTTGAACCAGGCGTGCAGTTCCAGACCGCGCTTGTGGGCCTCCTTCACCGCCGTGCCCAGCGGGTCCCACCCCGGGTCCTTGCCCTGCACGCCGGTCAGGCACTCGGCCCAGGGCTCCAGCGGCGAGGGCCACAGCGCGTCGGCCGTGGGCCGCACCTGGAAGACGACGGTGTTCAGCTTCCGGGCGACCGCGGTGTCCAGGAACTTGAGCAGTTCGGCCCGCTGTTCGGCCACCGGCAGTCCGGGCTTCGACGGCCAGTCCCGGTTGACGACCGTCGCGAGCCACATGCCGCGGTGCTCACCGTGTGCGCTGTGCCGGCCTCCGGAACCCCCGGCGGCCCCCGCACCCGCCGCCGCTCCGGACCCACCGGTCGTCCCGGCCGGCCGCGCCGCCCCCGGCGCGGCGACGGCGTCGCCCGCCATCGCCAGTGATGTGAGCGCGCCCGTCGTGACCGCCACGAACCCTCTTCTACCGATTTGCCGCATGTACTGACCTCTCACAGGTGAAATTCGGACTGGCGTTGCCGCAGAGCATGCCCGCCCCGGCCCACGGTGCACACACCTGCGCGGAGTAACGTCGAGGGCCGTAGCGGGTACCGGAATCACACGGCGCCCCGCAGAACCGGGACCAGCGAAAGGCACGATGTGACCGACATCGAACGCGTCGGAGTGGTGGGCTGCGGCCAGATGGGCGCAGGCATCGCGGAGGTGTGCGCCCGAAGCGGCCTTGAGGTGATGGTCGCCGAAACCACCGGCGAGGCACTGGAGATAGGGCGTACCCGCCTCTACAACTCCCTCTCGAAGGCGGCCGAACGCGGCAAGATCACCGAGGAGGACCGCGACGCGACGCTCGGCAGGCTCAGCTTCACCACCGACCTCGGGGAGTTCGCCGACCGCGATCTGGTCATCGAGGCCGTCGTCGAGAACGAGCAGGTCAAGACGGAGATCTTCCAGGTCCTCGACCAGGTCGTGACGCGCACCGACGCGATCCTGTCCTCCAACACCTCCTCCATTCCGCTGGTGAAGCTGGCCGTCGCGACGTCCCGTCCCGACCAGGTCATCGGCATCCACTTCTTCAACCCGGCACCGGTCCAGCAGCTCGTCGAACTGATCCCGGCGCTGACCACGTCGGACGACACGGTCAAGCGCGCCGAGGCCGTCGTCCGGGACGTGCTGGGCAAGCACGCGATCCGCGCCCAGGACCGGTCCGGTTTCGTGGTGAACGCCCTGCTCATCCCCTATCTGCTCTCGGCGATCCGGATGTTCGAGTCCGGTATCGCCAGCCGTGAGGACATCGACAACGGCATGGAGATGGGCTGCGCCCACCCGATGGGCCCGCTCAAGCTCGCCGATCTGATCGGTCTGGACACGGTGGCCTCGGTCGCCGATTCGATGTACGCCGAGTACAAGGAGCCCCTGTACGCCGCTCCCCCGTTGCTTCAGCGCATGGTGGACGCGGGGCGCCTGGGCCGTAAGTCGGGCTCGGGCTTCTACCCGTACGGCTGAGTCCTCGGAGACCGGGCTCGTCCGGGCGCTACGCGGCGCCGCCCAGTCGCAGGTGATGGAGCATCAGCAGTCCGGCCGCCATGTTGGCGGCCGGCACCTGGCCGCGCGCGATCATCCCCGGGACCCGTTCGAGCGGAATCCACTCCCGGCGCGAGGACTCGAAGTCGTCCTCGGGGTGGCCGGTGTAGGTGGCCGCGTCGGACCAGTACAGATGGTGCCGGGAGTCGGTCAGGCCGTTGGACGGCTCGACGGTGAGCAGGTGGCGGAGGCGGCCGGGGCGCCAGCCGGTCTCCTCCTCCATCTCCCGCGCCGCCGCGCTCTCGACGGACTCGCCGTCCTCGACGACGCCCGCGGCCAGTTCCCAGCCCCAGCTGTCGGTGATGAAGCGGTGCCTCCAGAGCATCAGCACCTCGTTGGCCTCGTTGACCGCCGTCGCGACGGCGACCGGGCGGAGCCGGATGAGGAAGTGGTCCAGATGCCTGCCGTCGGGAAGTTCGACGTCCGCCAGGTTCACCCGGAACCAGCGATTCTCATACACGGTCTGTTCGCTTAAGTTCGCCCACTGCACGGTAATGCCACCTTCCGGTTGGGAGTTGGCAATATGGCAGCAGGCGCCTCCTCACAGGGGAACGCGCAGGGCCCGTGCGACGTATCCCGCCGCTTCCGTCGCCTCCGCGCTGCCGCTCTCCATCAGACCCACCCGCACCGCGCCCATCCGGTCCCTGAGCCGCAGCGACTCCATTCCCCGGGCCCGCTCGGCCATCTGCCGAGCCGTACCCGCCGCCCGGTCCGCGTCGCCCTGCCGCAGCTCGATCTGGCTGAGCATCGCGAGCCGGTGCACCCGCCCCCGCTCGTGCGCCGGAGCGTCCACGGCCTCGGCCGCGTGCGTCCGCGCGGCCGACAGATCGCCGAGGCCGAACAGGGCCTCGGCCACCTGCACATTGACCAGACCCGGCTCCACGTAGCCGGTCTCCTCCGGCTCCTGGCCCGGGGTGATCCGGTCGGCCTCGGCCTCCGCCCGCCCGATGCACACCCGCGCCGCGCGCCCGTCACCGAGCAGGGCGTACGACTTGGCCTGCATCGCGTACAGGTCCGCGGCCAGCGCCGGGGTGATCGCCCGCCCCGCCGTACGGAGGGCGGCCTCGGCGAAGGCCACCGCCTGCCGGTACTCGCCCATGAACAGCGACTGGTTGACGAGCAGCGCGATGGCGTACGCGCCCAGCCCCGTGTCCCCGCTGGCCTTCGCCAGCCGCAGCGCCTGGTGGAAGTAGCGCTGCGCGAGACCCTGCGCGTCGGAGTCGTACGCGCAGATACCGGCCACCGCGACCAGTCCGCCGGTGGCACGGTGCAATTGGCGGCCCATCGCGTCGCTGTAGCCGCCGCGCAGCATGGGCGCCGTCTCGGCGTTCAGGAAGCCGACGACCCGCGCGTGGGTGGCGAGACCGCCGGCCCGGCGATACATCAGCTCGTAGTGCGTCCTGGCGGTCCGCAGCAGCTCGATGTCCGCCGGGCCGACGCGGCTGTGGCCGACGCGTGAGACGTCCGCGTCCTGCGGCGGGTTCTCCCACTCCCAGACGGGCATCACGGCGTGCGTACCGGTGACGGCGGGCGCCGCCACGACATGGCCCCGCTGCTGCTGGTCGGAGCGCCACAGCGCGGTGGCACGCTCCACGAAGACCGACAGGGTGGCGTCACGGCTCGGCGCTCCGGGGGCCGGGCCCAGGCCGATGTCGTCCAGGGTGAGGGTGCGCCCCAGCCGGTCGCCGAGCACCTGACAGATCAGCTCGGGCACCGGGCCACGCGGTCGCTGCCCCCGCAACCACCTGAGCACCGAGGTGTGTTCGTACCGCAGACCGAGTCCGCGCGCCTGTCCCGCCCGGTTGACCCGGGCGGCGAAACCGGCGTGGGACATGCCCGCCTCGTCGATCAGTGAATCCAGCTGGGTGTTGGGCTGCATGTGCCCCTCCGGAAGGTAGGGAGCGTCTTGCCGATCCTGCCGGGGCGTGCGCCCCGGTGCCGCGCGGCGGGCGCTCCCTGTACGGCCTGGTCGACGAGACAGCCCCTGGGCAGCCTCAGATTAGTGGCGCAACGCACGGGGTGTGAACGTAATGCCCGGATCGATCCGTTGTGCGCCCTGCCGCGCAGGTCACCGCACCGGTTGACTGGGTCGCCTCGCAAGGAGCGGCCGGGCCGCCGCACTCCCCCTCGTGCGGTACGGCGGCCCACACCCCGTCGTCCGTCCCGTCCACCTGCCGGACACTCCGCGGGCGGGACGGACGACACGGCCGCACGACCCTATGCCGGCAGCGGCGAACAGGAGGTTGCGAGGCGGATCTACGGCGCAGTGTTCGCCCCCCGGCCTGCGCCGTATCCGCGTTTTCCCCCTGCGCGACCCGACGTGAGCCGATGAGACCGGCGTACGGACACGGCCGAGGGGCGGGCCCGGACCTGAATCCGGACGCGCCCCTCGGTCGTTCGGCTTTCCCGCGCACGGGTCTCACGCCGCACGGCTGTCCCGCGGCCCGGCCTCCCGGGCGCCGGGCGCCGGGCGCGCCCGGCCGCGCTCACGCCCCGCGCAGCACCGCCCCGGTGCGCTCGGCGGCCAGCGCCACCGCGGTGTCGCGCGCGGCGGACGCCTCCTCCACGGTCAGCGTCCGGTCCGCGGCGCGGAACCGCAGCGCGTACGCCAGGGACTTCCTGCCCTCGCCGAGCTGCTCGCCGGTGAAGACGTCGAACAGCCGGATGGACTCCAGCAGTTCACCCGCGCCCTCGTGCAGCGCCCGCTCCACGTCCGCGGCCGGCACGTCCTCGGCGACGACCAGCGCCACGTCCTGGGTGGCGACGGGGAAGGTCGAGATCCGCGGCGCCGTCAGCGCGCCGGTGCCCGCCCGCTCCACGAGATCCAGTTCGATCTCCATGGCGCAGGTGCGATCCGGCAGGCCGTACGCCTTGATGACCCGCGGGTGCAGCTCGCCCGCGTGACCGACGAGGGTCCGCCCGCCGTCCACGGTGGCGTACAGCGCCGCACAGCGGCCCGGGTGCCACGGCGCGTGCTGGTCGGCCTCCACCGCCAGCTCGACGCCCGCCTCGGCGGCGACCGTACGGGCCGCCTCGACGGCGTCCGCCCAGTCGGCCGGGCGGCCCTTGCCCCACCAGCCGGCCTGCTCGCGCGCACCGGCGAGGACGACGGCGGCCCGGCGCGGCTGCCGGGGCAGCGCCGCGTCGAGCGTGGCGATCTCCTCGTCCGTGGGCCGCCGGTCGACGGGCAGCCTGACCGGCGCGCTCTCCTCGCCCGTGGGCCGGAAGACGAGCCCCGTCTCGAACAGCGCCAGATCGTGCGAGCCGCGGCCGTCGTTACGGCGCAGCGCGCCGAGGAGACCGGGCAGCAGTGTCGTGCGCATCGCGGGCTCGGTGTCGGCCAGCGGGTTGGCGAGCGTGACCGTACGGCGCCGGTCGTCGTCCGCGGCCAGTCCGAGCTGGTCGAGCTGTGCCTCGCCTACGAACGGGTAGTTCGGCGCCTCGACGTAGCCCGCGCCGGCCAGCGCCCGGCCGACCCTGCGGTGCAGCCTCTGCCGCCCGGTGAGCCCGCGCCCGGACGCGGGCCGGGGCAGCGTGGACGGCAGGTTCTCGTAGCCTTCGAGCCGGATGACCTCTTCGGCGAGGTCGTTGATCTCGCGGAGGTCGGGCCGCCAGCTCGGGACGGTGACGATCAGCTCGTCCTGCCCGGAGACGTCGCAGCCGATCTCCTGGAGACGGCGTACGACGGTCTCCCTGCCGTATCCGACACCGGCCACCCGGTCGGGGTGGCCCGCGGCCATGGTGATGGTGTGCGGTCCGGACGGCGCGACGACCTCGGTGACGCCGGCCTCCGCGGATCCGCCCGCGAGCAGCACCAGCAGATCGACGGTGCGCTGCGCCGCCGCCGCCGCGGCGTGCGGGTCGACGCCGCGCTCGAAGCGCCGGGACGCCTCGGACGACAGCTTGTGCCTGCGTGCGGTGCGGGCCACGCTGACCGGGTCGAAGTGCGCGGCCTCCACGACGACCTCGGTGGTGCCGCGCGCCGCGCGGTCGGCGGCTGACGAGGAGAGCGGGCTCGCCACGATCTCGCCGTCGGCGATCTCGGTGTCGGCGCCGCCCATCACACCCGCGAGACCGATCGGCCCGCGCTCGTCGGTGATGACGAGGTCGGCCGTGTCCAGGACGCGCTTGACGCCGTCGAGGGTGATCAGCTCCTCGCCCTCCTCGGCGCGGCGCACGCCGATGGTGCCGTCCACGAGCTTGCGGTCGTAGGCGTGCAGCGGCTGGCCGATCTCCAGCATCACGTAGTTGGTGATGTCGACGGCCAGCGAGATGGGGCGCATCCCGGCCTTCTGGAGCCTGCGCTTGAGCCAGATCGGGGAGCGCGCCTCGGGGTCGAGCCCGGTGACGGTGCGCATGGTGAAGTGGTCGCAGCCGACCGGGTCGGCGACCCGCACGCGGTGGCCGAAGGAGTTCGGCGCCGGGACGTCGATCAGCGCCGGGTCGCGGAGCGGGAGCCCGTACGAGATGGCGGTCTCGCGCGCGATGCCGCGCATCGAGAGGCAGTAGCCGCGGTCGGGTGTGACGGCGATGTCGAGGACCTCGTCGACGAGCTGGAGCAGCTCGACGGCGTCCGTGCCGACCTCGTGCTCGGGCGGCAGGACGATGATGCCGCCGCTGCCGTCGTCGCCCATGCCCAGCTCGGCGCTGGAGCAGATCATGCCGTGCGAGGTCCTGCCGTACGTCTCGCGCGCGGAGATCTCGAAACCGCCGGCCAGCACGGCGCCGGGCAGGACGACGACGACCTTGTCACCGACGGAGAAGTTCCGGGCACCGCAGATGACCTCCTGCGGCTCGCCGGTCCCGCCCCCGGAGCCTCCGGCCCGGGAAGTGGCCCCCGCGTCGCCGATGTCGAGGGTGACGAAGCGGATGGGCTTCTTGAACCCGGTCAGCTCCTCGATGGTGAGGACCTTGCCGACGACGAGGGGGCCCTTGATGCCGGCGCCGACCTGTTCGACGGTCTCGACCTCCAGACCGGCCGAGATGAGTCTGGCCTGCACGTCGCGACCGGTCTCGGTGGCCGGCAGCTCGACGTACTCGCGCAGCCAGGAAAGCGGGGCGCGCATCAGATCTCCATCCCGAACGGCCGGGTGAACCGGACGTCACCCTCGACCATGTCTCGCATGTCCTCTACGTTGTGCCGGAACATCAGCATCCGTTCGATGCCGAAGCCGAAGGCGAATCCGCTGTACCTCTCCGGGTCCACACCGCAGGCGACGAGCACCTTCGGGTTGACCATGCCGCAGCCGCCGAGCTCGATCCAGCCCTCGCTGCCGCAGGTGCGGCAGGGCCGGTCGGGGTTGCCGACGGACTCGCCGCGGCACACGTAGCAGACCATGTCCATCTCGGCGGACGGCTCGGTGAAGGGGAAGAAGTTCGGCCGCAGCCGGGTCTTCATGCCCTCGCCGCCGAACAGCGCCTGGACCATGTGGTCGAGGGTGCCCTTGAGGTCGGCCATGGTGAGGCCCTCGTCGACGGCGAGCAGTTCGACCTGGTGGAAGACGGGGGTGTGCGTGGCGTCCAGCTCGTCCGTGCGGTAGACGCGCCCGGGGCAGATCACATAGACGGGCAGCTCACGGCCGAGCAGGGCGCGGGCCTGCACCGGCGAGGTGTGCGTACGCAGGACGAGGCCGGAGCCGTCGTCCGCGCCGTCCGCGCCCGCGCCGGTCTCGACGAAGAAGGTGTCGTGCTCGCCCCGGGCCGGGTGGTCCGGGCCCATGTTCAGCGCGTCGAAGTTGAACCACTCGGTCTCGATCTCGGGACCCTCGGCCACCTCGTAGCCCATGGCCACGAAGATGTCCTCGATGCGCTCCGAGAGCGTGGTGAGCGGGTGCCGGGCGCCGGGGGGCGTGCGGTCGTGGGGCAGCGTGACGTCCACCGCCTCCTCGACCAGCACCCGCGCGTCCCGCTCCGCCTCCAGCTCCGTCTGCCGGGCCGCGAGCGCCTTGTTCACGGCGCCGCGGGCCTGGCCCACGCGCTTGCCGGCCTCGGCCTTGGCCTGCGGCGGCAGTGCGCCGATCTCGCGGTTGGCGAGCGAGAGGGGCGAGGTGCCACCGGCGTGCGCCGTCTTCGCGTGAGCGAGTGCGTCGAGGTCGCCCGCGGCGGCGAAGGCGGCGAGCGCCTCGTCCCGCATGCGCTCGATCTCTTCCGGTTTCAGCGCCTCGACCTCGACTGGGTCGTACGACTTGTTGGGTGCCGACATCTGTTCCCGTGCTTCCGGTTGGCTGGGTCCATTTCAGGTCGGTCCTCGCGGGCCCGCGAAGACCGATCGGACAGGGCCCAGGCGAAAACGACCCCGCTCGATGGCCGAGGACGCGAAGGTGCCAAGGGTCGAGTCTAAAGGCCGTACGGACTGGAGAAGCCCGTGGGCGGTCAGGCCAGGTAGGCCGGGGCGCCGACGGGCAGGATAAATCGGAACTGGGCCCCGCCGCCGGGTCCGCGGCCCACGGTGATGGTCCCGCCGTGCGCCTCGACGATGCCCTTGACGATGTACAGCCCGAGGCCGGTCCCACCGCGCTTGCTCCCCCGCCAGAAGCGGGTGAAGACACGGCCCATCGACTCCTCGGGGATGCCGGGGCCTTCGTCGCTCACGGTGACCGCCGTTCCTTTCGCGCCGCCGTCTGCGTGGGTGTGCTCCGCGCCGGGGCGCTCCGCGTGCCCGCCGTCGGCATGTTTGACATGGGCGGGTGCCACTTCGATGGTGACGGTTCCCTCGCCGTGGCGCACCGCGTTTTCCAGCAGGTTGCCGAGTATCTGGTCGATCTTGTCGGGATCGGCCCACAGTGCGGGCAGCGGCTGCTGGATCCGTACCAGGAAACGGTCCGGGGACTGCCCGGAGGCGGTGAACGACTGGACGTGGCGTCCGACGGCGGTACCGATGTCGACCGGCTGACGGCGCAGTTCGAGTCGGCCGGAGTCGATCCTGGAGATGTCGAGCAGCTCGGCGATCAGCCGGGTCACGCGGTTGGCGTCGGCGTCGACGGTCTCCAGCATGAGCCGCTTCTGGTCGTCGGTGAAGCGTTCCCACTTGGCGAGCAGCGTCGCGGTGAACCCCTTCACCGAGGTGAGCGGGGAGCGCAGCTCGTGCGCGACCGTCGCGATCAGCTCGGCGTGGCTGCGTTCGGTACGGCGGCGGGCCTCGGTGCCGCGGATGCTGACGACGAGCCTGCGTACGGGCCCCTGGGGGGACGTGCGCACGTAGCGGGCGGAGACCAGGACCTCACGGCCGCCGGGCAGCAGCAGATTGCGCTCGGGCTGGCCGAAGCGGGTGCGCAGGCCGCCGTACGGGTCGGTGAGCGCCCACCAGCGGCGGCCTTCGAGGTCTTCGAGGGGCAGCGCGCGCTCCAGCGGGCTGCCGAGGGCCTCGGCGGCGGTGACGGCGGTGATCCGGGCGGCGGCTGCGTTGAAGCAGATCACCCGGCCCGTCTCGTCGGCGACGACGAGCCCGTCGGGGAGGTCGTCGGGATCGATTCCGAAGTCCTGCCCGAGGTCCCCTCCGGGGCTGCTCGTGGGGCCACCGGGGCCGCCGGGGGCGGATTCGCCGGGACCGGGCCTGACGGGTCCCCGTGTGATGGCCGACCCGCTCGCCCCGACCGTCATGCCCGCATCCCACCTCTTCCGAAGAGCACAGTGGGCCCCCGAGTTTCCGCTCACCCTACTAGCTCTCATCGCTCAAGGTGACTGCGCGGACCCCCTCAGCTCGCGGTGCGGACGCGCTGCGCCCGAGCCGAGGCGTAGAGACATACGGCCGCGGCGGTCGCCAGGTTCAGACTCTCGGCCCTGCCGTGGATCGGCACGCGGACGACGGCGTCCGCCAGTGCCCGTGTCTCGGCGGGCAGCCCCCATGCCTCGTTGCCGAAGATCCAGGCGGTGGGGCCGCCCATGGTGCCCGCGTCGAGTTCGTCGTCGAGGTCGTCCTCGCCCGCGCCGTCGGCGGCCAGCACCCGTACTCCCGCTCCCCGCAGGCCCGCCACGGCCTCCTCGACGGGGACGCCGACGGCGACCGGCAGATGGAAGAGCGAACCGACCGACGCCCGGACCGACTTGGGGTTGTAGAGGTCGACGGACGCGTCGGTGAGGACGACCGCGTCGGCGCCCGCCGCGTCAGCGCAGCGCAGCACGGTGCCGGCGTTGCCCGGATCGCGTACGTGCGCCAGGACGGCGACGAGACGGGGCCCGGTCCGCAGGATCGACTCGAACGGCGAGTCCAGGAAGCGGCAGACGCCGAGCAGGCCCTGCGGGGTGACGGTCTGCGAGAGGTCGGCGACGACCTCGGCTCCCGCGTGGTGCACCCGTGCCCCGGCGGCGCGGGCGGCCGTCACGATGTCGGCGTGGCGCTCGGCCGCCTCGGCGGTGGTGAACAGCTCGACCAGCGTCGGGGCACCGTCCTCGCCCCGGTGCTCGACCGCCTCGCGCACGGCCTGCGGTCCCTCGGCGATGAACCGGCGTTCCTTGCCGCGGAAGGCCCGTCTGGCGAGCCGCCGGGCGGCGACGACGCGCGGGGAACGCGGAGAGATCAGCTCGGGGGTGCCCATGGGCGGCGGCTCGCTTCTCGTGCGGACGTGGGCGTGCGCGGAATGACGCGCGCGGTCACGTGCTTGCGTGTACGGGTGGAACGCGCCGGACCCGCAGGCTCTGTGCCTGCGGGTCCGGCGGGAAGTGTCGCGATCCGTGATCCGGCTGGGGATCAGGCGGCGGCCTTCGGGGCGTTGACGTCGCTCGGGAGCGCCTTCTGGGCGACCTCGACGAGCGCGGCGAACGCGTTGGCGTCGTTGACCGCGAGCTCGGCCAGGATCTTGCGGTCCACCTCGATGTTGGCGGCGTTGAGACCCTGGATGAGGCGGTTGTACGTCATGCCGTTCTGGCGGGCGGCGGCGTTGATCCGCTGGATCCACAGCCGGCGGAAGTCGCCCTTGCGCTTCTTGCGGTCGTTGTAGTTGTAGACCAGGGAGTGGGTGACCTGCTCCTTGGCCTTGCGGTACAGGCGTGAGCGCTGGCCGCGGTATCCCTTGGCCTGCTCGAGGATCGCCCGGCGCTTCTTGTGGGCATTCACTGCCCGCTTGACGCGTGCCACTTCTTAACTCCTTGTAGCTGGGTCACGGGCGTTGACGTGACCCGAGAACGGCGTGGTCGGTATGGCGGCTGGGCCCCGCCCGGCGGGGCTCGCGCCTACAGGCCGAGAAGCTTCTTGGCCTTCGCGGAGTCACCGGGAGCAAGCTCCACCGTGCCGGCGAGACGGCGCGTCAGGGTGGACGGCTTGTGCTCCAGGTAGTGGCGACGGCCCGCACGCTGGCGAAGGATCTTGCCGGAGCCGGTCACCCGAAAGCGCTTCTTCGCACCGCTGTGCGTCTTGTTCTTCGGCATAGCGCCGTTCTCCTCATCAGTGGCACTCCCCGGCCGGCCGGAACCGGCGCACGGGAGCGTCAGATTGCTGTGTATGAAATCCGGGGCGGGATTCCGGGGGCCGCCTGGCCGGCGGCCCGTGGACCACACCTCGGAGAGCTACTCGGCCGGAGCCTCGGCGTCGGCGTCCGTGCGATCCGCGGCGCCCGCGGACGTGTTCGCGCCGTCGTCGGCCGTGTGCCCCTGGCGCTCCGCCTTGCGGGCCGCCTGGGCCTCACGGGCCTCTGCCATGGCTTCGGTCTTCTTCTTGTGCGGGCCGAGCACCATGATCATGTTCCGGCCGTCCTGCTTCGGGTTCGACTCGATGAAGCCGAGCTCCTCGACGTCCGAAGCGAGCCGCTGGAGCAGCCTGAAGCCCAGTTCCGGGCGGGACTGCTCACGACCACGGAACATGATCGTGATCTTGACCTTGTCACCCTGCTTGAGGAACCGGACGACGTGACCCTTTTTGGTGTCGTAGTCATGCGGGTCGATCTTCGGCCGGAGCTTCATCTCCTTGATGACCGTGTGCGCCTGGTTCTTGCGCGCCTCACGGGCCTTCATGGCCGACTCGTACTTGAACTTCCCGTAGTCCATGAGCTTGCACACGGGCGGACGGGCGGTCGCCGCGACCTCGACCAGGTCCAGGTCGTACTCCTGCGCGAGCTCCAGGGCCTTCGCAAGCGGCACGATGCCGACCTGCTCGCCGCTGGGGCCGACAAGGCGGACCTCGGGAACACGAATCCGGTCGTTAATGCGGGGCTCAGCGCTGATGGATCCTCCTCGGTAGCACCACACGGCTGTCTGGCAGGCAGCCGCGTAACGTCTGTTTCCTCAGACCAACCGCGCGGAGAATCGAAAAATGCCCCGGACGGGACACAGGCGGGAGCTCCATGAATACCGGAACACCGCCGCGTCGAACCGCGGGGCGAATCGGGCGGCTCCATCGTCCGTACGGAACGATGGGGACCGCCTGACCGGTGACCCGCCACCCCGAGGGGCGGCCAGGTGGGAGAACGGAGCCTCCACTTGCGGGTCGGGCACACACGTGTCCGACCGGTCGTTACACAAGGTTAGCAGCTCCGGTCCGCGTGGGCTAACCAGCTGTCCCCTCCTTCCGCGCCTGGGCATATCGTGTGCCGAATGAGCGACACGACCTCCCCCCAGGAACCAGCCGACTTCGACGCCATGACCCGCGACATCGCGGAGGTACCGGCCGTCGAAGTGATCGTCACGGTCGCCGTCAATCTGATGAGCGCCGCCGCGGTGAAGCTCGGTCTCACGGAGGACGGCGACGCCCACAAGGACCTGGACGAGGCCCGCAAGCTGGTGCACGCGCTGGCCGGGCTGCTCGACGCGAGCACGACGGAGATCAGCTCCTTCCACGCGGCTCCGCTGCGCGACGGGCTGAAGTCGCTCCAGCTGGCCTTCCGCGAGGCGTCGCTGGTCCCGGACGGGCCGGGGCAGGGGCCCGGCGAGAAGTACACGGGCCCGGTGTACGGCTGATCCGGGGCCTGGTCCAGACGCCGGGCCGGGCCGTGTCTGACAAATCCCGCCTGGCCCGCGGCGCCTGGTACGGCACCTCGCCGCGTTGCCGGACTCGGCCGAGTACGCCCGGTACGAGTCCGATCCTCCGCCTCGCGACGCACCGCACCAGCCACCCATCACCCGCGTCAAGAACCCTGCGGGTCAATACACCTAGGGACGTTCCCGTACGAAGAGGGGCTCGCCCGGGGGTGTGGCGCCGGCCGGCAGCAGTGCCAGGTCGAGACCGCGCACCAGGCGGGCCCTCAGCACGTCGTGCGCCGCCAGCGCGCCGGCGATCCGCCGCACGGTGTCCGCGGGGGCCGCGTCCGGCAGCAGGACCAGCGCGAGGGTGCCGTCGGCCTCCCCCGGACCGAGATGGGCTCTCAGTACGGAGGGCTCGGCGGCGGCCACCTCCCTCACCGCCGCGACGACGGCCGGGTCACCGAGCGGGTCCGTGCTGGTGCGGCCCTCGGCGAGCGCGAAGAGGGCCGGTCCCGCGAGTTCGTACGGCACCGGCCCCGCGAGGTCGATGACGACCGTGTCGGCCTTCTCGTGCGCCGCCGCGCTCAGTGCCTGGTGCAGCGGTACGGCGACGGGGCGCGCGGCGGGGTCCCAGCGGGCCAGCGAGGCGGTGGAGGTGAAGGCGGGCAGGGCGCGCCGGCCCCCGGCGCGAAGCGTGGGGACGGCCATGTCGCTGTTCTTCTCGCGCCGCAGCCCCCGCTCGTCCTCCTCGGTCTCACCGAGCACGGCGACGACGGGAACGAGCAGCCGGGCGTCCTTGAGCGCGGCGAGCACGCGCGGCTCGGCGGTCCGATCGGCCGACCAGGCGGCGAGTGCGTCCATGAGGACGGGGTCGGCGGCGCCGTCGTCGTCGGAGAAACCGGAATCGGGAATGTTCTTGAGAGCCACGGGGCGAGCCTAGTGGGCGGGCCGGCCCCACCCGCCGGGCGGGCGAGGCGTCAGCGGGGCCGGCGGCCCACGACCGGTCCGCCGCGCCAGAGCACCACCGCGCCGGCCAGCAGCAGTGCGCCGAGGCCGCCCGCGACCGGGGCGAGCCAGGCGGCGGGCTCGGAGGCGCCCCGGGTGCTGTCGGGGCCGCGGCCGAAGTACTGCTTGGTGTAGCCGGCCGCCTTGTCGTCCGGCTCGCCCTTGCTGGTGCCCACCCGGCCGCCCGCCTTGATCGCGGCGGCCGGATCGACGATGCCGTAACCGGTGGCGTCGTCGCGGCCGTCGCCGGGGGCGTCGCGCGCGGTGTCGGTGAGGAGCTTCTTGATCTGGGCGGGCCGCAGGTCGGGGTGGGCCGCGCGGACGAGGGCGACGGCGCCGGAGACGAACGCGGAGGCGGCGCTGGTGCCCCAGCCTTCGTAGTAGCGGCGGTCGGGGTCCGCTATCACCACGTCGACACCGGGCGCGCTCACGGTGGCGTACCAGCGGCGGGTGGAGAAGGCCGCGTGCGTGCCGTAGCGGTCGACGGCCGTCACGGCGATCACGCCGGGGTACGCGGCCGGGTAGGAGATGCGGTCGCCCTTCTCGCCGCCGTTGCCGGCCGACGCGACGACGGCGGCGCCCTTGGCGAGCGCGTACTGGACGGCGGCGTCCTCGCCGGGCTCCGGGTGGGCGGACTCGCTGTCGTCGCCGAGCGAGAGGTTGATGACGTCGGCGCCGTTGTCGGCGGCCCAGCGGATGCCGTCGGCGAGTGAACCGCCGCGTGACTTGCGGGCCTTGGCCCGGTCCGGGTCGGTGCCTTCGAGGATCACGCGGACCGGCAGGATCTTGGCCTCGGGGGCGATGCCGAGGACTCCGTCCTCCCGGCCGGGGCCGTGTCCCCGGCCCGCGATGATGCCCGCCATGGCCGTGCCGTGACGGGCCCAGGCGCGGTCGCCGCTCTTGGCACCGAAGCCGATGAGGTCCTTGCCGGACAGGACCTGCCCCGCGAGGTCGGGGTGGGTCGGGTCGACGCCCGTGTCGAGTACGGCGACGGTGATGCCCTCGCCCTTGGTGGTGCGCCACGCCTCGTCGGTGTGCATCGCTTCCAGGGCCCACTGCTGGGCGCGGATGACGTCCGCGTGCGCGGGTGTCGCCGAGACGGCGAGCAGGAGGGAGGCGGCGGCGAGCGTGGCCGCGAAGGGGTGGGAGAGGGACCGGAGGAGTCGTGGCGTCCGTGCTGCCGGGGCCGGTCCCGCCGCCGCTGTCGCCACCGGCGCCACTGCCGCTGCCGCTTCCGGTGCCGCTTCGGGGGGCGTCGTCATCGGGGCTTCTCCGTTGCCATGCTGACTGTCGTACGAAGACCGCGTTCCACCCGGTCGGCGATGCCCTTGGCGTCGTGGCCGAGCCCCGACTGCGCGGCGGCCGTCTTGGCGCCCTCGGCGGTGGCCCTGGCGACCGGCTGCGGGTCGGCGACCGCGCGGCCGTCGGCGAAGCCGGAGACGGCGTACACGACGACGGGGGCCTCGGTGAGGACGTTCACGGTCCAGCTCGCGCGCTGTCCGTCGCCGAAGCCCGCCGCCACGGTGCCCTTCACCGGGTAGGTGCGGGGCATGAGGTCGCCGCGCCCGGTCAGCTTCTCCTCGGTGAAGCGGTTGCCGAGCGCCTCCATGGCCGACGGCTCGCCTTCGGTGAAGACGAGGCCGACGGTGGTGACGGTGCTGCCGGTGGCATCGGCGTAGGTCGCCCGCAGGACCCGCTCGCAGCCGACGGGGCGCAGCGTCTTCAGGAGGAGCGGGTCGAGCGCGCCCGCGCAGTCGGTCTCCGGTGACACGGCGACCCGGGCCCAGGTGCGGTCGGCGCCGCCGGGGCCCGCGCCGTCGCCCTTGAGCGTGCCCGGGAAGAAGGTGTCGACGGGGGTGCTGTGCCAGAGCGCCCGCAGCGGTGCGTAGCCGCCGCCCGAGGCGGCGGTGGCGGACGAGTCGCCGGTCAGATAGCTGCCGGTGACGGCGCCGCCGATGAGACCGAGACCGAGGACGACACAGACGACCGCGGCGGCCGTCCTGCCGGGGTGACGGGCGGGTGCGGGGTGCGGGCCGGTGGCCGTCCCGGCCGGGAACCCGGCGGGCTCGGCCGGGAAGCGGTACGACGGAGGGGCCGGGGGCGGTCCGCCGGGCGGTGTCGGGCCGGGTCCAGCGGTGCCGGGTCCAGCGGTGCCGGGTACCCGGTGAGCAGGGGCGGGCGGGGCGTCCGGGCGGCGCGGGGCGTCGTGGGCGACTTCGTAACCGGGAGGGGGTGGCGGCAGCCGGGTGACGGTCCCCGTGGACGTGAAGGTGGGCGCCGTGGGCGGTGGCGGGGCCTGGGCCCCGGTGGGCCGGGGCGGGGCCGTACCGGCGGGCGGGGCCGGGGGGACGGGACGGAGGCGGGCGGTGTCCTCGTCGGGGGGCACGGTGGAGCGCGGTGCCGGGGGTGGAGCCGTTCGCCGGGGAGGGGGTCCGGCCGGGCGCGGGGGTATGCCCGGTTTCCCGCCGGACGACCGGCCCGCCGTCCCGCCGGGCGGGGTGGCGGGCGTCGCGGGCGTGACGGCCGGTGATCGCGCCGGCGGCTCGGTGGTCCGGCTCTCCGGGGGCCGGGGCGGCTTCGTGGCCGGGGGGCCTGGCGGGGGTCCCGCCTCCGTACCGGCGGCTGTCGCGTTCCCGTCGCCGTGGCCCTCGTGGTCGGCGGGTGCGGGCCCGGTGTTCCGGGCGGGGTCCGCGTGGGGCGGCGCGGGGGGCTGTGCGTTCGGGAAGCCCGGCGGTGGGGGCGGGGGTGGGCCCGCGGGCCGGGGTGGTACGGGCGCGCGCCGCGCTTCGGTACTCATCCGCCCCCCTGTGATCATGGCCGTGTCCACGCCGGATCGCCGTCCGGGGCAGGCCCGTTCGTCGCCGCGTGGGCGTCACTCTACGGGCTGGGGAGCGCACCGCGGGAACAGGTCCGCAGGTCGGCGGCGGATCTGACCAGAACATCCCCCTACCGTCGGGTAAGCCCGTCTGGCAAGCTCGGACGATGACTCCCCGCGCCGCCGACCGGGCCCGTTACGACCGGGCCACCGCACATCTCGACGCTCCGCTGGCCGTGGTCGATCTCGGCGCGTTCGACGCGAACGCCGACGACCTCGTCCGCCGGGCCGGGGGCAAACCGATCCGGGTCGCGAGCAAATCGGTGCGCTGCCGCGCCCTGCTGGAGCGGGTCCTGGCGCGCGAGGGATTCGCGGGCGTGATGTCGTTCACCCTGGCCGAGTCGCTGTGGCTGGCCCGTGCCGGTTTCGAGGACGTGCTGCTGGCCTATCCGTCGGTGGACCGGGGTGCGTACGCCGAACTCGCCGCCGATCCGAAGCTGGCGGCGGCCGTGACGGTGATGGTCGACGATCCGGCTCAGCTGGATCTCGTCGATCTCGCGCGGGCGGGCGGCAGGGAGGAGATCCGGGTCTGTCTGGAGCTGGACACCGCGTTGCACCTGCTCGGCGGACGGGTGCGGATCGGGGCCAGGCGCTCGCCGCTGCGTGAGCCGGCCCAACTGGCCGAGCTGGCCCGGTCGATCGCCCGCAGGCCGGGTTTCCGGCTGGTGGGGCTGATGGCGTACGAGGGGCATGTGGCCGGTGTCGGCGACTCCGTCGCGGGACGGCCGCTGCGCTCGCGTGCGGTGCGGCTGATGCAGTCGGCGGCGCGCGGGGAGCTGGCGGAGCGGCGCCGGGCCGTGGTGCGCGCGGTGCGGCTGGTGGCGCCGGAGCTGGAGTTCGTCAACGGTGGTGGCACGGGCAGTGTGCAGCACACGGCGGCCGAGGACTCGGTGACGGAGATCGCCGCCGGTTCGGGGCTGTACATGCCGCGGCTGTTCGACAACTACACGTCGTTCAGGGGCCGTCCGGCCGCGCTGTTCGCGCAGCCGGTGGTGCGCAGGCCGGGCGTCGGCGTGGTGACCGTCCTCGGCGGCGGCTATCCGGCGTCGGGCGCCGCGGGCCGGGACCGGCTGCCGGAGCCGTATCTGCCGGAGGGGCTGCGCTACGACTCCCAGGAGGGCGCCGGGGAGGTGCAGACACCGCTGCTGGGGTCCGCCGCCGACGATCTGCTGATCGGCGACCGGGTGTGGTTCCGGCACGCCAAGGCCGGTGAACTGTGCGAGCGCTTCGACGAGTTGCTGCTGGTCGAGGGCGACCGGGTGACGGCGACGGTGCCGACGTACCGGGGCGAGGGCCGTACGTACCTCTGAGGACGTGCCTCCGGGAGCCCTGCCGGGGTCGGGACCCGGGCGGTCTCAGGAGGGGCCGATGGAGCTGCCGACGCCGCCCGTCGTGTCGCCGATCGCGCGAATGCCCTTGGTGATCGTGTCCATACCGCCGAGCGGCGGTCCCTCGGGCCCGGCGTCGAAGGCGAACCGGATGACGACCAGGGATTCGGCGCCGATGGTCGAGGGGAAGGCCAGCGACTGGACGTGACCGCCGGGGCCCGAGCCCGTCTCGACCTTCCAGCGCACGAGATAGCCGGTGCGTCCGGCGACGGTGACCGCCCCGGACTTGACGACGGTGTGCGACTTGACGCCTCCGTAGTAGGAGTTGCCGATGGAGTCCTCGTCGTACAGGGCGTCGGACGCGTCCTGGATGTCCTCCTTGGCGAGGGCTTCCGCGGTGGCCGCGTCGGTCTGGGTGGCGGTGGCGGAGGTGACCCGGCCGTAGTGGCAGTACCGGCTGGTCTGGCCCGGGCACTCGTAGTCCGCCACCGTCGTCATGGTGACCGCGCGGTCGACCATGCTGTCCGACTTCTCCCAGTCGTCGGGGATGGGCAGGGTGATGCCGTTGAGCTGGTCGACGAGCACGTCCGGGTCGGCGCCCGGCTCGGCGGTGGGACTCTCCTCGCCGTCGCCGTCACCATCGGCGGCGGGGCCGGAGGCGGGCTCCCCGGTGGTCGGCGCGGACCGGGGCACGGTCCGCGGCTCCTCGTCGCCGAACAGCGTGACGCCGGCGACGACCGTGGCGACGAGCACGAGCCCGGCGGCGACGCCCCCGAGGACCACACTCCGGCGGCGGGTCGCCGGCTCCGGCCGCCCGGTTGCCGGTCGGTACGGCGGCTGCTGACCCTGCTGGTGGGCGGCGGTGGCGGCGAACGGCCGGGTGTGCGCGGTCCAGCCGTTCCCGTCCCACCACCGTTCGCTCCCGGGCACACCCGGATCCGCGTACCAGCCGGGCGGGGTAGTCATGCTCATCCCGCCACCCTAAGCGGCGCCTCGGACACCCGCACACGAGTTCGCCGCCCGGTCCCTTCCCGGGCGCGTCCTACAGCGGTGTCACGTACGCCCCTCCGATGCCGCCGTCCACCATGAAGTCCGTCGCGTTGACGAACGACGCGTCGTCGCTGGCGAGGAAGGCGACCGCCGCCGCGATCTCGTCCGCCTCGGCGAAGCGCCCGCCCGGGATGTGGACGAGGCGCCGTGCCGCGCGCTCGGGGTCGCTCGCGAACAGTTCGCGGAGCAGGGGGGTGTTGACCGGACCGGGGCAGAGCGCGTTGACCCGGATGCCCTCGCGGGCGAACTGGACGCCCAGCTCGCGTGACATCGCGAGCACGCCTCCTTTGGAGGCGGTGTAGGAGATCTGGCTGGTGGCCGCGCCCATGGTCGCGACGAACGACGCGGTGTTGATGATCGAGCCGCGCCGCTGCTGCCGCATGTAGGGGATGACGGCCTTGCAGCAGAGGTACACGGAGGTGAGGTTGACCTCCTGGACCCGGCGCCAGGCGTCGATGCCGGTGGTGAGGATCGAGTCGTCCTCCGGGGGTGAGATGCCGGCGTTGTTGAAGGCGATGTCGATGCTGCCGTAGGTGTCGAACGCCTTCTTGAAGAGGGCGTCGACCTGTTCCGCGTCGGTGACGTCGACCCGTACGGAGATGCCGCCGACCTCGTCGGCCACCGCCTTGCCCGCCGTCTCGTCGATGTCGCCGCAGACGACGTGCGCGCCCTCGGAGGCGAGCCGGCGCGCGGTGGCGAGACCGATGCCGCTGCCCGCGCCGGTGACGACGGCGGTGCGGCCGACCAGCCGGCGGCAGACGGGCGCCTCGGCGTTCTGGTTGATCGGGTCGGGCATGGGTCAGACCTCCGTACTGATGAAGACGTTCTTGGTCTCGGTGAACGCGGTGAGGGCGTCGGGCCCCAGCTCGCGGCCGACGCCGGACTGCTTGTAGCCGCCGAAGGGGGTCGAGTAGCGCACGCTGCTGTGGGAGTTGACCGACAGGTTGCCGGCGGCGACGGCGCGCGAGACGCGCAGCGCGCGGCCGAGGTCGCGGGTCCACAGGGAGCCGGAGAGCCCGTACTCGGTGTCGTTGGCGAGGCGGATCGCGTCCGCCTCGTCGTCGAAGGGGATCACGACGGCGACCGGGCCGAAGATCTCCTCGGTCACGGCGGGGTCGTCGGCGGGGACGTCGGTCAGGACGGTCGGCGGGAACCAGAAGCCGGGTCCTTCGGGGGCGGTGCCCCGTACGGCCGCGCGGCCTTCGGGGACGTATCCGCGCACGCGCTCCAGTTGGGCGCGCGAGATGAGCGGACCCATCTGGGTCCGTTCGTCCGACGGGTCGCCGACGACGACCGACCGCACGGCGGGGGCGAGGAGTTCGAGGAACCGGTCGTACACGGTGCGCTGGACGAGGATGCGGGTACGGGCGCAGCAGTCCTGTCCGGCGTTGTCGAGATAGGCCATGGGCGCCTCGGCGGCGGCTCGTTCGACGTCGGCGTCGGCGAAGACGATGTTGGGGCTCTTGCCGCCGAGTTCGAGGGTCACGCGTTTCATCCGCCGCGCGCCGCTGGCCATGATCTCCCTGCCGACCCGCGTGGAGCCGGTGAAGACGATCTTGGCGACGCCGGGGTGGTCGACCAGGGCCTGGCCCGTGACGCCCCCGGCGCCCGGCAGCACCTGGAGGAGATGCTCGGGAAGCCCCGCCTCCAGGGCGAGTTCGGCCAGTCGCAGCGCGGTCAGCGGGGTGGTCTCGGCGGGTTTGAGGAGTACGGCGTTGCCCGCCGCCAGGGCCGGTGCGGCGCCCCAGGCGGCGATGGGCATGGGGAAGTTCCAGGGGGCGATGACCCCGACGACGCCGAGCGGTTCGAGGAGGGTGATGTCGAGGCCGCCGGCGACCGGGATCTGACGACCCGTCAGACGCTCCACTCCCCCGGCCGCGTAGTCGAGGAGGTCGCGGACGTTGCCCGCCTCCCAGCGGGCGTTGCCCAGGGTGTGGCCCGCCTCCCGGACCTCCAGCCGGGCGAGTTCGTCGAGGTGTCCGTCGACCGTGGCGGCGAACCGGCGCAGCAGCCGCGCGCGGTCGGCGGGGGCGGCCCGCGACCACCGGCGCTGGGCGGCCCCGGCCCGTACGACGGCGGTCTCGACCTCGGCCGCGCTCGTCGCCGGGACGGTCGCGACGACCTCCTCGGTCGCCGGGTTGAGGATCTGGTGGGCGTGGGGCTGGTCGGGCACGGCTGGGTTCCTCACATGCGTTCGAAGGAGCGGCGCAGCTCCCAGTCGGTCACGGCGGCGTCGTAGGCGGCCAGTTCCACCCGGGCCAGGTTGAGGTAGTGGGCGACGACCTCGTCCCCGAAGGCGGCCTGGGCGATGGCGCTCTGTTCCCAGAGGTCGGCGGCCTCGCGCAGGGTGGTGGGGACCTGCTCGTAGTCGGAGGTGTAGGCGTTCCCGGTGCAGACCTCGGGGAGTTCGAGCTCGTGCTCGATGCCGTACAGGCCCGCCGCGACCAGCCCCGCGACGGCGAGGTGGGGGTTGACGTCGCCGCCGGGCAGCCGGTTCTCGAAGCGCATGGAGCGGCCGTGGCCGACGACCCGCAGGGCGCAGGTGCGGTTGTCGTTGCCCCACGCGACGGCGGTCGGGGCGAAGGAGCCGGGGGCGAAGCGTTTGTAGGAGTTGATGTTCGGCGCGTACAGCAGGGAGAACTCGCGCAGCGCGGCCAGCTGTCCCGCCAGGAAGTGGCGCATCACCGGCGACATGCCGTGGGCGTCGTCGCCCGCCATGACGTTCGTGCCGGGTTCGTCGGCGGACTGGAGCGAGAGATGGATGTGGCAGGAATTGCCCTCGCGCTCGTTGTACTTGGCCATGAAGGTGAGCGAGACGCCTTCCTGGGAGGCGATCTCCTTGGCGCCGGTCTTGTAGATGGCGTGCTGGTCGCAGGTGAGCAGGGCCTCGTCGTAACGGAAGACGATCTCGTGCTGGCCCGGATTGCACTCGCCCTTGGCGGACTCGACGGTCAGTCCGGCGGCGGTCATGTCGTTGCGGATCCGGCGCAGCAGGGGCTCGATACGGCCGGTGCCGAGGACGGAGTAGTCGATGTTGTACTGGTTGGCGGGGGTGAGGCCGCGGTAGCCGCTGTCCCATGCCTGCTCGTAGGTGTCCTTGAAGACGATGAACTCCAGCTCCGTGCCGACGTGCGCGGTGTAGCCGTGGTCGGCGAGGCGGTCGAGCTGGCGGCGCAGGATCTGGCGGGGCGCGGCGACGACCGGGGAGCCGTCGTTCCAGGCGAGGTCGGCGATGAGCATGGCCGTCCCCTCGTTCCAGGGGACGCGGCGCAGGGTCGCGAGGTCGGGGTGCATGGCGAAGTCGCCGTAGCCGTGTTCCCAGGAGGACATCGCGTAGCCGTCGACGGTGTTCAGCTCGACGTCGACGGCGAGGAGGTAGTTGCAGCCCTCGGTGCCGTGTTCGAGCACGTCCTCCAGGAAGAACGGCGCGGCGAACCGCTTGCCCTGGAGTCTGCCCTGCATGTCGGGGAAGGCCAGGACCACGGTGTCGATCTCGCCGTTCGCCACGAGGGCGCGCAACTCCTCGACGGAGAGCGGGGGTGTGCGGTCTGCCACGGGACAACTCCTCCATCGGCCAGCCTGGGACCTTAAGGTATTCCGGGAGACCTTTGCTTGGGAAGGGGAAACGGCGACGTGGCGGAGAAGGATGCGGCGAGGAGAAGTGGGCCGGGCGACCGGCTGACGCCCGTCCTGCGTCCCGTGCGGGCGGGCAACGGTTTCGAGGAGGCGCTGGAGCAGATCCTTCAGGTGCTGCGCCTGGGTCTGGTCGCGGGCGGTGAACGGCTGCCCGCCGAGCGCGAACTGGCGGAGCGGCTGCGGATCAGCCGGGTCACGCTGCGCGAGGTGCTGAAGGTCCTCGCCGACCAGGGGCTGGTGGAGAGCCGGCGGGGGCGTTACGGCGGCACGTTCGTCCTGCCCCGGCCCGACACCCCGTCGCACGGGGCCGGGGAGGAGCTGCGCCGCCGGGTCTCGGAGGTGGACATCGAGGACGTGCTGCGCTTCCGCGAGGTGCTGGAGGTGGGGGCGGCGGAGCTGTGCGCGGCGCACGGCCTGCCGGAGGCGGCGGCGTCCCGGCTGCGTACGGCGCTCGCGGCGACGCAGGACGCCCCGCTGGGCGACTACCGCCGGCTCGACACGCTGCTGCATCTGACGCTCGTGGAGCTGTCGGGCTCGGCGCGGCTCACCGAGCAGTACGCGGCGGTCCGGGCGAGCGTGAACGACCTGCTGGACTGCATCCCGCTGCTGGTGCGGAACCTGGAGCACTCGCAGCAGCAGCACACGGCGCTGGTCGAGGCGGTGCTGGCCGGTGACGCGGACGTGGCGCGCGCGGTGATGCGCGAGCACTGCGGCGGGACGGCGGCGCTGCTGCGGGGATTTCTGGCCTGAGAGCGGGTACCGGGGCCGGTGGGACCGCGGGCGGTCACGAGAGCGCCCCTCCCCGTACGGCCGGGCCGGTGCCGGTCGTCCGTAACAGCCGCTTAACGCAGAGGGCTTGCGCACGGAGGTTTCCGGCCGCAATGGTGTGGCCCCACACCTTTACCCGAGGCAGGAGCGGCTCATGGCCGAAGGCACGGAATCCCGTATCCCACCAGCCGATCCGCCGGGTCCTGGCGGTCCGGCCGCACCCGGGCGGGAGGGCTCCCCGGCGGTTCCCGGACAGGGCGGCTCCGCCGACGACGCGGACTATCTGCGGCGCCGTACGCTCAAGCGCGGCAGCGCGGGGTGGCTGCTGCTGACCGGCCTCGGTGTCGCCTACGTCGTCTCCGGGGACTTCTCCGGCTGGAACATCGGGCTCTCGGAGGGCGGCTTCGGCGGACTCGCCATCGCGACGCTCCTGATGGGCGCCATGTACGCCTGTCTCGTCTTCTCGCTCGCCGAGCTGTCCGCGATCCTGCCCACGGCGGGCGGCGGTTACGGCTTCGCCCGCCGGGCTCTCGGCACCTGGGGCGGCTTCCTGACCGGCACGGCCATCCTCATCGAGTACATCCTGGCGCCGGCCGCGATATCGATCTTCATCGGTGACTACGTCGAGTCCCTGAACCTCTTCGGCCTCGAAGCGGGGTGGCCGGTCTATCTCGCCTGCTTCGCCGTCTTCATCGGCATCCACCTCTGGGGTGTCGGCGAGGCACTGCGCTTCAGCCTGGTCGTGACGGCCGTCGCCGTCGCCGCGCTGCTGATCTTCGCCGTGGGCGCCTTCACCGAGTTCGACAGCGGCGGCCTCGACGACATCCCCGTCCAGGAGGACGCCTTCGGGTCCAACTCCTGGCTGCCGTACGGTCTGCTGGGCATCTGGGCCGCGTTCCCGTTCGGCATGTGGTTCTTCCTCGGCGTCGAGGGTGTGCCACTGGCCGCCGAGGAGGCCAAGGACCCGGTGCGCTCGATGCCGAAGGCGCTGTCGATCTCGATGGGCGTCCTCGTCCTGCTGGCGCTGATCACGTTCTTCGCCGCGACCGGCGCCCGCGGCTCGGCAGCCGTGCAGGAGGCGGGCAATCCGCTGGTCGTCGCGCTCCAGGGGGACGGTGAGCCGACGGCGCTCAGCCGGTTCGTCAACTACGCGGGCCTCGCCGGTCTGGTCGCGTCCTTCTTCTCACTGATCTACGCCGGTTCCCGGCAGCTGTTCGCGCTCTCCCGCGCCGGCTATCTGCCCCGCTTCCTCTCACTGACCAGCAGCCGCAAGGCGCCGTATCTCGGTCTGCTGATCCCCGGCGCGATCGGCTTCGCCCTCGCAGCGGGCAGCGGGAACGGGGGCCGGATGCTGAACGTCGCGGTCTTCGGCGCCACGATCTCCTACTCCCTGATGGCCCTGTCGCACCTGGTGCTGCGCCGCCGCGAGCCGGATCTGCACCGTCCGTACCGGACGCCGGGCGGCATGCTGACCTCCGGCGTAGCGTTCGTCCTGGCCCTGTCGGCGCTGGTGGCGACGTTCCTCGTGGACAAGGACGCGGCGTTCATCGCCCTCGGCGTCTACGTCGTGGCTCTGGCCTACTTCGCCTTCTACAGTCGGCACCGGCTGGTGGCCGCCGCGCCCGAGGAGGAGTTCGCGGCGCTCGCGGAGGCGGAGGACGAGCTGAAACGGGGCTGAGCCGCGAGCACCCCGCCTGCCGCGTCACCACAGCACCGCCCGCACCGCAGCACCACTCGCACCGCCCGAACCACAGCACCATCGCACCACCGCACAGCACCACATCGGAGGAACGTTCAGTGAAGCCGCTCATCGGCGTCAGCACCTATCTGGAGACGTCGGCCAGGTGGGGCGTCTGGGACCTGCCCGCCGCCCTGCTGCCCATGGCTTACCCCCGGCTCGTCCAGCGCGCGGGCGGCGTCGCCGTCATGCTCCCGCCGGACGAGCCGGCCACCGCCGCCTCGCTGGTCGCCCGGCTCGACGGACTGGTCGTCTCGGGCGGGCCGGACGTGGAGCCCGTCCGGTACGGGGCCGAGCCGGACCCCCGCACGGGACCGCCCGCCCGTGAGCGGGACGACTGGGAACTGGCGCTCATCGACGCCGCGCTGGCGTCCGGTACGCCGCTGCTCGCGATCTGCCGGGGCATGCAGCTCCTGAACGTCGCGCTGGGCGGCACGCTGATCCAGCATCTGGAGGGCCACACCGCCGCGACCCTCGGCGTCTTCGGCGAACACCCGGTGAAGCCGGTACCGGGCACGCGGTACGGAACCGCCGTCCCGGAGGAGTCCGACGTCCCCTCCTCGCACCACCAGGCGGTGGACCGCCTGGGCAAGGGCCTGCTCGTCTCGGCGTACGCGGGCGACGGCACGGTGGAGGCGGTGGAGCTGATGGACGAGCGTTGGGTGCTGGGGGTGCAGTGGCATCCGGAGATGGGCGAGGACCTGCGGGTGATGTCGGCACTGGTGTCGGCGTCCTCGCGCGGGGCCCCGGCCGCCGTGGCGGGGGGTGCCAGGGTCTGAGCGGTCGGGCCCCCTCCGGCCGTCGCGGTGTCCGGCTCGGGCGTGGGCACCGCGGCACGGAGCGGAGGGCCCCGGAGCGTGCCGGTGGGGCTCCCGTGCGCGGCCGGCACGCGCCGTCTCATCACGCCGAGCGGTCCGCTCCCAGGGTGGTGCGGGTCAGCGACAGCAGGTCGCGGGCCGGCCCGGTCGGGCGGTGGCCCGACGGCCAGACCGCGCGCAGGTCGCGGCGCAGTGACATCCCGGACACCCGCACCTCCACCAGCCGGCGCGACGCCAGTTCCTCGCCCACGGCCAGTTCACTCAGTACGGAGGGGCCCGCGCCGCTCACCACCGACGCCTTGACCGCTGTCGTCGAGGAGAGTTCCAGCAGTGGTGTGGCGGGGCCTCCGTAGGAGGCGAGGGCCGCGTCGAGTACCTGGCGGGTGCCCGAGCCCTCCTCACGGAGGATCAGCGGGGCGGCGGCCAGTTCCTCGGGTGTCAGGGACGTACGCCGCCCCCACGCGTGCGCCGGGGCGACCACGACCACCAGCCGGTCGCGGCCGATCACCGTGCCGTCCAGCCCGGCCGGTACGGCGAGCCCCTCCACGAAGCCGAGGTCCGCCCCTCCGTCGGTCAGCCGCGCGGCCACGGCGACCGAGTTGCCGGCGTGGAGCGAGACGGCCGTGTCCGGCCGGGCGGCGCGGAGGGCGATGAGCCAGCCGGGGAGCAGATACTCGGCGATGGTCATGCTCGCGGCGACCCGCAGCCGTGAGTCGCGCCGGTCGCGCAGCGCCTGCGCACCCGCGTCGAACGCCTCGGCCGCCTCCATGATCCGCCGCGCCCAGTCGGTGACGAGCGCCCCGGCGCCGGTGAGCCGGGACCCGCCCGGCGACCGGTCGAAGAGGCGGACGCCGAGCTGCCGCTCGACGGACCGTATCCGGCTGCTGGCCGCGGGCTGGCTGATGCCCAGCTCCCGGGCCGCCCCGCCCATGCTGCCGTGCCGGGCGACGGCGATCAGCAGCTCCAGCGCGCCCAGCTCGGGCACCCGGTGGGCGAGGGACACGGCGGGCTCGTCAGTCATACGTTCAGGTTATGGCCTCATAGCGCCGAGGCATCTGGTGAGGAGGGCGCGGACCGGCCAGGGTGCGAGCATGGCCGCCCCCGCCCCGACCGCCCGCACCTCTCCGTTCGCCGACATCCCCACTCCGCCGCCGCCCGCCCGCCCCACGGCCCGGCTCGCGGTCCTGCGCCACACCGGCCCCAACTGGTACGCGAGCGTCATGGGGACCGCGATCGTCGCGAGCGCGGGCGCGGCCCTGCCGATGGAGCAGCTCGGCCTCGCGCGCCCGATGGACGTGCTCGTGGCGCGTGCCGCCTGTGTCATCGTCTGGGCGCTGTCGGCGGTGATGCTCCTCCTCCTGCTGACGGCCCGCGCCGGCCACTGGCTCCACCACCGCGACCGGGCACGGGCCCAGCTGCTCGATCCCTCGGTGGCACCGTTCTACGGATGCCTGGCGATGGCGCTGCTCGCGGTCGGCGGCGCCACCCTCACCGTGGGCCGGCACGTGATCGGCGAGAACGCCGCCGTGGCCGTGGACGCGGCGCTCTACACCGCGGGCACGCTCGTCGGGCTCACGGCGGCCGTGGCCGTGCCGTATCTGATGGTGGTGCGCCACCGGGTGCGCCCCGAGGACGCGTCTCCGGTCTGGCTGCTGCCGGTGGTGGCTCCGATGGTGTCGGCGGCGCTCGGCCCGGGGCTGATCCCCTACCTGCCCGCCGGTCAGTGGCGCGAGGCGCTTCTGCTGGCCTGCTACGCCATGTTCGGCCTGAGCCTGCTCGCCACCCTCACCCTGCTGCCGCTGATCCTCGGCAGGCTGCTCACCCACGGACCACTGCCCCTGGCCCTGACGCCCGCGCTCTTCCTCGTCCTCGGCCCGCTGGGGCAGTCCACGACGGCCGTCGGCCATCTCGCGCATGCCGCACCCGGCGCGCTCGTCCCCGCGCCAGACGGCACGGCCCCCGCGTACGCCTCCGCCCTGGACGCCTTCGCGGTGCTGTACGGCGTCCCGGTACTGGGCTTCGCGCTGCTGTGGCTGGCGCTGGCGGGCGCGATGGTCGTGCGGGCGGTACGGCGCGGGATGACGTTCTCGATGACGTGGTGGGCCTTCACCTTCCCGGTCGGTACGTGTGCGACCGGCGCCGCGGGACTCGCCGGAGCCACCGGGCTCACCGCCCTGGCCTGGCTGTCACTGGCGCTGTTCGTCCTGCTGACGGCCGCCTGGGCGGTCGCCTGGACCCGTACCGCGCACGGCCTGGTCAGCGGAGCGCTGCCCGCAGCGCCGCCGGCGCCCGGACCAGCGACGGCCCGTACCAGGTGAGGCTGCGCCCGTCGACCAGCGCCGCGGGCAGCCCGGGAAACGCCTCGGGGCCGTCGTCGGCGGTGAAGCGGTACGGCTCGTCGGGCAGGACGACCAGCTCCGCCCCGGAGGCCCGCAGCCGGTCCAGGGGGATACGCGGATAGCGCTCGGCCAGGTCGCCGTACACGTTCCGCACACCGAGCCTGGCGAGCAGGTCCCCCGCGAAGGTGTCACCGCCGAGCACCATCCAGGGCCTGCGCCAGATCGGTACGACCGCCGGCCGCCCGCCTCCGTACGGAGGGGGCACCGCCGCCCAGTACTCGCGGGCCTCGTCCAGCCAGCGCGGCGCGCTGAGCCCGCAGCCCGTCACCAGCATCCGCTCCAGCTCGGCGAACGCCTGGTCGAGGTCGCGGACCTCGGTGACCAGGACCTCGATGCCCGCGGCCCGCAGCGCGGCCAGATCCGGCTCGCGGTTCTCCTCCTCGTTGGCCACCACGAGGTCGGGGCGGAGCGCGACGACGGCGTCGATATCGGGGTTCTTGGTGCCGCCGACGCGTACGACGTCGAGACCGGCGGGACGGGTGCACCAGTCGGTCGCGCCGACCAGGAGTCCGGGCGCGGTGACCGCCACGGCCTCGGTGAGCGAGGGCACCAGCGAGACGACCCGGCTCACGGCCGCCCGCGCTCCGGCCCGTGCGGCGGTCACGGCCCCCGTCCCCGGCCCTCAGCGCCGGGTGTCGAACGTCGCGTCGATGTGCTCGGCGACGGCGACGACCAGGATGCGGGTACCGGGCTCGGTGGCGCGCCAGCGGTGCCTGACCCCGCCGGAGAGGTACAGCGTGTCGCCGCGCTCCAGGCGGTACGCGCGGCCTTCGGCCTCAACCTCCACCGAGCCGTCGGCGATGTACATCACCTCGTCGTTGCGGTGCTGGTACTCGCGCCCGGTGTCCTGCTCGCCGGTGTACTCCTTGGCGTGCAGCTGGTGTCCGCCGCGGGCCACCCTGCGGACGCCGGGCCCGCCGTCACCGGCCCGTACGACGTCGACCGTGCGCGCCGAGTCCGCGGCGGCGTGCAGCACGGGGATGGTGGTCTCCAGGGCGTCGGCCACCCGTTCGAGCGAACGGGCGCTCGGCCGGGCGCGTTCGTTCTCGATCTGGCTGAGGAAGGGTACGGAAAGCCCGCTGCGGTCGGCGACTGCCGCCAGTGTGAGGCCGAGGGACCTGCGCCGCCTGCGGACGGCGGCGCCCACCCTGAGCGCTTCCTTGTCGTCCATGTCTGGGCTCCCTCCCGGCCGGATCGTCATCTTCTCAGAGTTGACGGCCGCGCAAAGGCGGTCTGCCGCACCCGGGGTGGCAGGCGCCACGGTGAACACCGCGGAAACCGCCGGTACCGGTGAGGACGACGACGACCGGTCGACAGACCTCCATCCTCCGGCCGCGGGGCCCTTCCCACCACTGGGTGGGGCCCGAGCCGGCGGCGGCGGGCACCACCCCTGGCGGTGCCCGCCTCCTTACGGCTACCGGGGAGCGATCTCGTCGCCGATGCCCGGATTCTTCTCCATCCAGGCCGCCACCGCCTCTTCCTCATGCCCCGTACCGCGCTTCTGGATCTCGTTCTCCAGGCCGGCGAGCTGTTCCTCGCTCAGCTTGAAGTCCTTGAACCACTTGGTGAGCTGCGGGTAGTTCTTCGGGAAGTCCTTGTTGCCGACGGTGCGGATCTGGTCTCCCTCGCCGAAGGCCTTCCGCGGGTCCTTCAGCTTGGTCAGCTCGTACTCGCTGTAGGCCCAGTGCGGGGTCCAGAGCATGACCGCGATGGGTTCCTTCTTGGCGTACGAGCGCTCCAGCTCGGCCAGCATGCCGGGGGTGGAGCTGTCGACGACCTTGTAGCCGCCGTCCAGGCCGTAGCCCGGCAGGACCTTGTTCTTGAGGATGTTCATGGTCTCGGTGCCGGGCTCGATGCCGACGATCCGGCCCTTGAACTCGTCCTCGCGGCCCTTCAGGTCCGCCAGCGATTCGACGCCCTTCACATAGGAGGGCACGGCGATCTCCAGTGACGTCGGTCCGTACCAGGCGCCGAGGTCGGAGAGTTTGTCGCCGTACTTGTCCCAGTACTTCTTCTGGGTGTTGGGCAGCCAGCCGTCGAACTGGACGTCGATCTGCCCCCGGGAGAGGGCCGTGTACATCGGGCCCACCTCGAACTGCTTGAGGTTCATCTTGTAGCCCCGGTCCTCCAGCACCGCCTTCCACAGATACGTGGCGGCGATGTCCTCCTCCCAGGGGAACCAGGCGACCTCGATGGGCCGTTCGCGCTCGTCCTTGCCGTTCGCGCCCTTGCTGACACCGGAGACCGGGGTCCACTCGTCGGCCAGCTCGGGGTTGTCCTTCAGCCAGGCGCGTACGGCGTCCTGCTCCTTGCCCTTGCCCGCGCCCTGGATCTCCGCCTCCAGGCTGGTGAGCTGGTCCTCGGTCATCGTGAAGTCCTTGAGCCACTTCGCGACGCCGGGGTTGTCGGCGGAGAAGCCCTTGCGCGCCAGCGTGTGCACGCCGTCGCCCGCGCCCCAGGTGCCCTTGGGGTCCTTGAGCTTCTTGAGGTCGTAGGTGTTGTACGCCCAGTGCGGGGACCAGAGCGTGACGACGACCGGTTCCTTCTTCTCGTACGCGCGCTTCAGCTCGGCCAGCATGCCGGGCGTGGAGCCGTCGACGACCTTGTACTCGCCTTCGAGGCCGTACTCCTTGAGGATCTTGTCCTTGAGGATGCCCATCTCGCCGGCGCTGGGCTCGATACCGATGATCCGGCCCTTGAACCGGCTCGCCTGGCCCTTGAGATCCGCGAGGGAGTCGATGCCCTTCACGTACGAGGGGACGGTCAGCTCCAGGGACGTCTCGTCGTACCAGGAGCCCATGTCCTCCAGCTTGTCCTGGTACTTGTCCCAGTAGCTGGCGTGGGTGGTCGGCAGCCAGGAATCGGTCTGGATGTCGATCTGGCCGTTCGCCTGGCCGGTGTAGAGCGCCCCGGCCTCGTACTGGGTGGCCTCGACCTCGTAGCCGCGCCGCTCCAGCATCTCCTTCCAGAGGAAGGTGGAGGCGATGCCCTCGTCCCAGGGGATGTAGCCGATGCTGATCTTCTTGCCCTGGCCGACGTCCCCCTCGCCGGCGACCGTCTCGCTCTTGCCGCCGCCGAAGACGCTCATGCCGCCCGCGACGAGCGCGAGGACGATCACGCCGACCACGGCGACCGAGGGCCGCGGACGGTGCTCCCAGATCTTGAACGAACCGCTCATCGCCTGCGCCTTGGCCAGCGCGCGGCGGCCCAGCGGAGAGACCTGCCGGCCGAGCGCGCCGGTCAGCCGGTCCAGGTACATCGCCAGGATCACGATGGAGACGCCCGCCTCGAAGCCGAGGCCGATGTCGACGTTGCCGATGGCGCGGTAGACGGCGCCGCCGAGGCCGCCGCCGCCGACCATGCCCGCGATGACGACCATCGACAGGCCCAGCATGATCACCTGGTTGATACCGGCCATGATCGTCGGGAGCGCCAGCGGGAGCTGGACGCGCAGCAGGGTGTTGCGCGGGCTGGTGCCGAACGCCTCGGCCGCCTCGACCAGCTCGGCGTCGACCTGCCGGATGCCCAGCTCCGTCATACGGACGCCGGGCGGCAGGGCGAAGATGATCGTGGCGATGATGCCGGGGACCACGCCGACGCCGAAGAAGATGATGCCGGGGATCAGATAGACCATCGCGGGCATCGTCTGCATGAAGTCGAGCACCGGCCGGATGACGGCGCTGACGGTGGCCGAGCGCGAGGCCCAGACGCCGAGCGGCACCGCGATGACCAGGATGACGATCGTGGCGACGAGGACCAGCGAGAGCGTGGACATCGCCAGTTCCCACAGCTCGATCGAGTCGATGAGGGCGAAACCGACGAAGGCGAGACCGGCCGCGAGCAGACCGCGCAGCCACCAGGCGAGCACGGCCAGGATGCCGGCGAGGAGGAGTGGTTCGGGGCCGTTCAGGACGGCGTCCACGACGTCGTACATGCCGGTGACGAGCGAGCTGATCGCGTCGAACAGCCAGGACAGATGGCGCTGGAGGAAGTCGACTCCGCTGTCGACCCACTCACCGAGCGGGAGCCTAGGCACTGGCCGCCTCCTTGTCGACGGAGAGTGCCGCCGGGCCGGCGTCGGTCACCGGCACGGGCGGGCCGGCGGCCTCGTCGGCGGGCGTCATCGGCTCGCCGAGTACGGCCAGCAGCCGGGCGCGCGGGACGACGCCGACGAGCTTCCCCTCGTCGTCGGTGACCGCGACCGGGGCCTGGCTGGTCGAGCAGGGGGTGAACAGCTCGATGATCGGGGTGCTCACGGAGACGGTGGCGGGCGCGGCCGCGAGCACGTCCTTCGCCGTGCGCAGCTCCTTGCCGTCGTCCGTACGGGTGCCATGGGCGGTGTCGGCGTCCGCCATGATCGCCCCGGCGGTCAGCACGCGCGAGCGGTCGACGTCCTGGGTGAAGGAGGCGACGTAGTCGTTGGCCGGGGTGACGAGGATGTCCTCGGCGGTGCCGAGCTGGACTATCTCGCCATCGCGCATCACGGCGATGCGGTCGCCGAGCCGCATGGCCTCGTTGAGGTCGTGGGTGATGAAGACGATGGTCTTCTTCAGCCGCTTCTGGAGTTCCAGGAGCTGGTCCTGCATGTCACGGCGGATCAGCGGGTCGAGCGCGCTGAACGACTCGTCCATGAGCAGCAGGTCCGCGTCGGTGGCGAGCGCGCGGGCCAGGCCCACACGCTGCTGCATACCGCCCGAGAGCTCGTCGGGCCAGGACTTCTCCCAGCCGGCCAGCCCCGCGAGCTCAAGGGCCTCCGCGGCCCGTCTGTCACGCTCCGCGCGCGGGACGCCCTGGACCTCCAGGCCGTATCCCGCGTTCTCCAGCACACTGCGGTGCGGGAAGAGCGCGAAGTGCTGGAACACCATGCTGATCTTGGTGGAGCGTACGGTGCGCAGTTCGGCCGGGCTCAGGGCGGTCAGGTCCTGGCCGTCGAAGAGCACGCGCCCGGCCGTCGGCTCCAGCAGTCCGTTGAGCATGCGCAGCAGGGTGGACTTGCCAGAGCCGGAGAGGCCCATCACGACGAAAATCTGACCGGGGTCGACGGAGAACGAGGCGTCGATCACCGCTGCGGTCGTACCGTCGGCGCGCAACTCCTCGCGGTCCGTGCCGCTTTCGAGCTTCCTCACCGCTTCTTCGGGTCGTGCGCCGAATACCTTGTACAGGTGTTCCGCCTGCAGCCTGGACACATAAACCTCACGCCGTCGAAATGAGAAACGGCCCGCCACCCCCGCCGGCGGGCCGTGGAGCGGTACGGGGTCTGCCCGCGCGGCCGGCCGGCGGTCTGAGAACAGTCCGCGCCCGGGTTCGCTCCGGGTGCGCGCCTGCCCTCCCTTGCATGGACCAAACATTTATGTGGTCCACACCACTCGGGGCGCTGCCGCGCAGGTCGGAGGGGCACCGGCGGTGGCCCGCCCCTGGTCCGCGGCCACTGTCGGTGGGATGGGGCATCATCAGGGATGTGACGCGACGCCTGATGCTCCTCGACACCGCTTCCCTCTACTTCCGGGCCTATTTCGGGGTCCCCGACTCGGTGCGCGCTCCCGACGGCACACCCGTCAACGCGGTCCGGGGCCTGCTCGACTTCGTCACCCGGCTCGTCCAGGACCACCACCCGGACGATCTCGTGGCGTGCTGGGACGCGGACTGGCGGCCGCAGTGGCGGGTGGATCTGATCCCGTCGTACAAGGCGCACCGCGTGGCGGTGGAGACGCCGGAGGGGCCCGACGAGGAGGAGACCCCGGACACCCTGGCTCCGCAGGTGCCGATCATCGAGGCCGTGCTGGACGCGCTGGGTATCGCCCGGGTCGGTGTGGCGGGGTACGAGGCGGACGACGTGATCGGCACCCTCACCGGCGCCGCGACCGGCCCGGTCGACATCGTCACCGGCGACCGCGACCTCTACCAGCTGGTGGACGACGCCCGTGGGGTACGGGTGCTGTATCCGCTCAAGGGCGTCGGATCGCTCCAGCTGACGGACGAGGCGTGGCTGCGCGAGAAGTACGGGGTGACCGGCTCCGGCTATGTCGACCTGGCGCTGCTGCGGGGCGATCCGAGCGACGGGCTGCCCGGTGTGCCCGGGATCGGCGAGAAGACGGCGGCCAAGCTGCTGGACGCCTTCGGCGATCTGGCGGGGATCATGGCGGCGGTCGACGATCCGCGTTCGGGGCTGACGCCCTCGCAGCGCAAGCGGCTGGACGTGGCCAGGGACTATGTGGCTGTCGCGCCGACGGTGGTGCGGGTCGCCGGGGACGTCCCGCTGCCGGACTTCGACCCGGCGCTGCCCGCCGAGCCGCTCGATCCGGAGACGCTGGACGCGCTGGCGGCGCGCTGGGGGCTGAACAACGCGCTGCACCGGCTGCTCACCGTGCTCGGAAAGTGACGGCGCCGGGGGTGCGTCCGGCGACGGGATGTTAAGTTAGGTAAGCCTAAGCATCGCTCGCCCGTCCGGGGGCGGCCGCATCAGTCAAGGGAGACCGCCGTGGCAGCACAGCAGGCCCGCAAGTCACCGAAGGTCCGCGAGGCGCGGGTGATACGCACCCAGCGCATCACTCCACACATGGTGCGACTGGTCCTCGGCGGCGACGGGCCGGCCGGGCTCGACGCGGGCGAGTTCACCGACCACTACGTGAAGCTGCTGTTCGCGCCCGAGGGTGTCAGCTATCCCGAGCCGTTCGACATGGACCGCGTCCGCGAGGACTTCCCGCGTGAGCAGTGGCCCACCAGCCGGACGTACACGGTGCGCGAGTGGGACCCGGCGGCCGGGGAGATCACCATCGACTTCGTGGTGCACGGCGACGAGGGCCTGGCGGGACCGTGGGCCGCCGCCGCACGGCCCGGTGACCCGGTGCGGTTCCTGGGCCCCGGCGGGTCGTACGCCCCGGACCCGGCCGCCGACCGCCATCTGTTCGTGGGGGACGAGAGCGCGTTGCCCGCCATCGCCGCGTCGATCGAGCGGGCCCCCGAGGACGCCGTGATCCACGCGTTCATCGAGGTCGAAGGGGTCGAGGAGGAGCAGAAGATCGCCGCCCCGGCCGGGGCCGAGATCGTCTGGCTGCACCGCGGGAGCCGTCCCGTCGGCGAGGCGCTGGTCGCCGCCGTACGGGCACTGGACCTCCCCTCCGGCGACGACGTGCACGCGTTCGTGCACGGCGAGGCCGGTTTCGTGAAGGAGCTGCGCCGCCATCTGCGGCACGACCGGAAGATCCCGCGCGAGCGGCTGTCGATCTCCGGTTACTGGCGGCTGGGCCAGAACGACGAGGCGTGGCGCGCCGTCAAGCGCGAGTGGAACGAGCAGGTGGAGCGCGAACAGGAGAGCGCGGCGGGCTGAGCGCCCCGGGGGCGGGACTCCGGACCCGTCCGGCGCGGGCGAGGCGCGCGGCGACGGCGCGGGCCCGTCGTGCGCCCGGGCACCGTGCCACTCCGCGGACGGCGATCCGCATCTCACACGCGGCGGCGGCGGTCACGAACAGGCATGGCACGATCGGACAGGGAGCGGACCAATCCGCCGCGCACCCCGCTCCGAATGCCCGGTGAAGCCGTCCGCTGCGCCGGGCGGCGTGCCAGCCCGCCCGCACCGTGAAGGAACAGCCGCGTGAAACAAGCCGTACATATCGGCGGCCCCGCTTCTGCGGGGCCGGACCTGCAGGAATTGCTGGGCCTGGTGGCCCGGGGCGACCAGGACGCCTTCGCCCGTGTGTACGACATCGTCTGCGGGCCCGTACTCGGGCTCGTCCGCTCCGTCCTGCGCGACCCCGCCCAGTCCGAGGAGGTCACGCAGGAGGTCCTGCTGGAGGTCTGGCGCAGCGCACCGCGCTTCCAGGCCTCCCGCGGCAGCGGGATGACCTGGGTGCTGACCCTCGCGCACCGGCGCGCGGTGGACAGGGTCCGCTCGGCCCAGGCCTCCAGCGACCGCGAGCACCGCGCGGCACTGCTGGACCGGACACCGGCCTTCGACGAGGTCACCGAGCAGGTCGAGTCCAGCCTGGAGCGCGAGCAGGTACGACGCTGTGTCCGTACCCTCACCGAACTCCAGCGCGAGTCGGTCACGCTCGCCTACTACCAGGGGCTCGCGTACCGGGAGGTCGCCGAACTGCTCTCCGTGCCGCTCGGCACGGTCAAGACACGCCTGCGCGACGGTCTGATCCGGCTGCGCGACTGCCTGGGGGTGAGCGCATGAGCATCGCTGAACTGCACACGCTGACCGGCGCCTACGCGCTGCACGCTCTGGACGCCGATGAGCGCGCCGAGTTCGAGCGGCATCTTCAGGCCTGCGCGGCCTGCGCCCAGGAGGTCGCCGAACTGGCCGCCACCACCACGCGGTTGGGAATGGCCGTGGCGGTCACCCCGCCGGAGGAGCTGAAGGCGCGGGTGCTGCGGCGGATCGCCACCGAGCGCCAGGAGCCGCCCAAGGTGACACCGCAGTCCCGTGGCGCCGGTGGCGGGGCCGGGGCCGTCAGGGGGCGCGCGCTGTCGCGCTTCGCGCTGGCCGCCTGCCTCGCGGCGGCGGCCGGTTTCGGCGGGATCGCCGTCTGGCAGCACCAGGAGGCCCAGGAGGCCGGCGAGCGTGCGTCGGCCTCGCAGCAGCGGGCGGAGGCTCTGGCCGTCGTGCTCGCCGCGCCCGACGCCAAGGTCAGCACGGGTGAGCTGGCCGACGGCGCGACCGGCACGGTCGTCGTGTCGCGCGCCCAGGACAAGGCGGCGTTCATCACCTCCGGCATGCCGAAGCCGCCGGGCGGCAAGGTCTACCAGCTCTGGTTCAACGACAAGGGCGCGATGCGGGACGCGGGTCTGATGGACCCCTCCGCCACGTCGGGCTCGGTGCTGATGGCCGGTTCCATCGGGTCGGCCTCGGGGATGGGTATCACGGTCGAACCGACGGGCGGCTCGGAGCACCCGACCTCCGACCCCGTGGCGCTGATGAACTTCCCGACCTGAGCGGCGGAACACAGCCGTACGGCCCGCACCCGATGACAAGGGGCGCGGGCCGTACGGCTGTTCAGGGCGGGCGGCTACTCGTTCTCCGTCAGCCCGCCTTGCGCGGCGGAAGCGGGAAGAAACCGCTGGTACGGGCGGCGTACTCCGCGAAGCCCGGCCGCCGCGCCATGTGCCGCTCCAGCAGCCGCTTCCCGCTGCCGCCCACCAGCAGATAGCTCATCACCAGCGGACTCACCAGTGTGGCCGCGGCGACCACCGGATCGTCGCAGACGATCAGGAACAGTCCCCACCACACACAGAAGTCACCGAAGTAGTTCGGATGCCGGGTCCAGCTCCACAGCCCGCGGTCCATGATCCTGCCCTTGTTGGCGGGGTCGGCCTTGAACCTGGCGAGCTGGGCGTCGCCCACCGCCTCGAAGAGCAGACCGACGAGCCAGATCGCGGCACCGGCGAACGCGACCGGGCCGAGGCCGCCGGGGATGTACTGCGCGGCCTGCACGGGCAGCGACACCAGCACGACCAGCAGCCCCTGCAACAGATAGACCATGCGCAGCGCGTACAGGTTCCGGTTGCCGGGCGCCTTGTCGAGCATCGCCTCGTACCTTGGGTCCTCGCCGTGCCCCCGCCCGCGCCGGGCGATGTGGACGGCGAGCCGCAGCCCCCAGACGGCGGTCAGCACGGTGACGAGGAGCCGGCGCGCGTCGTCCCCCTCCCCCGCCGACACCAGATAACCGGTCACGGCCACCGCCGTGAAACCGATCCCCCAGGCGATGTCGACGATCCGGTGCAGGCCCTTGGCCACGGCGATCGCGAAGGTCACGAGCATGACCGCGAGCGCGGCGAGCGCAGCGAAGCCGATGCCCTGGCCGAAGGCGCCCCAGGGATACCCGTTCACCGCGGATCACCTTCCTCGTACCAGTGCCGCAGGGTGGGCGGCATACCGCTGTCCCCGCGCCTGTCGGGACGTACGGCCAGGATCTGGTCCACGCCCATCCGTCGTTCCTCGAACGCGAGGGCGCTGCCCACCAGGTAGAGCCGCCAGACGCGGGCGGTCTCCTCCCCCACCAGGGCGCGGAACTCCGCCCAGCGTTCCTCCAGGGTGCGGTGCCAGGCCCGGATCGTCAGCGTGTAGTGCTCGCGCATCGACTCCATGGCCCGCACCTCCAGCCCCGCGCCCTCCAGCAGCGAGACGGTGTCGCCGAGCGGGCGCATGTGCATGTCGGGCGCGATGTACGACTCGATGAACGCCCCGCCTCCCGGCGCCACCGCGCCCCGTGACATCTGCTGCACCAGCACCCTTCCACCGGGCCGCAGCATCCGGTGGAGCGTGGCGGTGAATCCGGGGTACTCGGCGTCGCCGACGTGCTCGCCCATCTCGATGGTCGACACCGCGTCGTACGGACCCGCCGCGATCTCACGGTAGTCCGAGTGCCGTACCTCGACCAGCTCCGCCAGGCCCCGCGCGTTGACCTGTTCGGTCACGTACCGCGCCTGTTCGGCGGCCAGCGTCACGGCGGTGACCCGTGTCTTGTACGTCTGCGCGGCGTACAGGGCGAGGGACCCCCAGCCGCAGCCGATGTCCAGCAGCGTCGAGCCGGGGCCGAGACCGAGCTTGCGGCAGACCAGCTCCAGCTTGTCGCGCTGGGCGTCGGCGGGGCCGTAGCCCTCGTCGTTGCGACCCTCGTGCTCCTCCCGTGTCCAGTAGCCGCAGGAGTACGCCATGGTCTCGTCCAGCAGCAGGGCGTAGAAGTCGTTGGACAGGTCGTAGTGGTGGCTGATCGCCGCCCGGTCACGCGCCTTGCTGTGCAGGGCGCCGCCGAGCCTGGCCTGGGAGGACGGCACGGGCGGGCGCGGCCCGACCGCGCCGAGCCGCACCATGGTGCCGACGGCCCGTGCCCGGTCGGCCAGGGTGAGCCTCGGCGGGCGCAGCCCCCGCTCGCGGGCCGCGCCCCACACGGTGCGCAGCCCGTCGGTGAGGTCGCCGTCGATGTCGAGCTCACCGGTGATGTACGCCTGGGCCAGGCCGAGTTCGTCGGGCTGCCGGACCAGTCGGCGCAGCGCGCGGCGTGAGCGCAGGACGACGACCGGGGCGCCGTCGGGGCCCGCGGTGCTGCCGTCCCAGGCCCGCAGCCGCAACGGCAGCGGGGCGCCGAGGAGTTGTTCGGCGAGCGGCAGGAGCCGGTGGGCGGCGCCCCCGGTGGTGCGCGGTCGTGGCAGCCGGGCGGGCGGGTTGCCCGTCGCCGGTCGGATTCCCGTCATCGGGTCGTTCCCTCCCTGGCCAGCACCATCTGCTGGACGTCGAGATAGCCGGAGCGGAAACCCGCCTCGGAGTAGGCGAGATAGAAGGTCCACATGCGCCGGAACGTCGCGTCGAACCCCAACGCGTCGACCCGCGCCTCCTGTTCGGTGAACCGCTCGCGCCACAGCCGGAGCGTCTGCGCGTAGTGCGGACCGAAGCCGTCCCGCTCGACCACCCGCAACGACGTGTGCTCGGCGGTCAGTTGCTCCATCACCTCGACCGACGGGATGAGTCCGCCGGGGAAGATGTACTTGCCGATCCAGGTGTGGGTGGTACGTGACACGAGCAACCGGTCGTGCGGCATGGTGATCGCCTGGAGCGCGATCCGGCCGCCGGGGGCGAGCAGCCGGTCCAGCGTGCTGAAGTACTCGGGCCAGAACTCCTCGCCCACCGCCTCGATCATCTCCACGCTGACCACGGCGTCGTAGGTGCCCCGGACGTCGCGGTAGTCGCAGAGCCGCACCGTCACCAGGTCCTCCACGCCGGCCGCCCTGATCCGCCGCTCCGCCAGGTCGAGCTGCTCGTGGGAGAGCGTGACGGTGACGACGTGCGCGCCGCGCAGCGCCGCGCGGATCGCCAGCTCGCCCCAGCCGGTGCCGATTTCGAGCAGTCGCGTACCGGGCCCCACCCCCGCCTGGTCGAGGAGCCGGTCGATCTTGCGGTGCTGCGCGGCGGGGAGCAGTGACGCGTCGGCGGGGAATCCGCGGAAGAGGGCGGAGGAGTACGAGAGGGTCTCGTCCAGGAACAGCGCGAACAGCTCGTTCGACAGGTCGTAGTGGTGGCTGATGTTGTCGCGCGAACCCTCGGGGGTGTTGCGCTGCGCGTCGGGCCGCTGCAACGCCCATATGCGGCGCAGCCGTTGGAGAGTGGCGGGCACGAGCACGCCCGCGTTCTCGGCGAGGACGGTCAGGACGCCGACGAGATCGTCGGCCTCCCACTCGCCCGCCATGTACGACTCGCCGAAGCCGATCAGGCCGGTGGCGCCGATCCGCCGGAAGAACGCCCGCGGATCGTTCACGACCATCAGCGGTCCGCCGCGGCCCAGGGTCTCGCTCTCCCCGAGCCGGACCCGCAGGTCGAGCCGGGCCAGTGCGCGGCGGACGACGCGCTCGGCGATCGCGGTCCGCGGCCACGAGGCGCGGGGCGGCCGGGCCACGTCCGGCCAGCGGTCCGCGTCGACGGCCGCCGGCGTCGCGGTGGCGGCGGCTCCCGCCGCCGGACCGGCCGGGTCGGCCGCCGCGGTCACCGGGGGCTCCGGTGAGGCCGGCGACGGCGGTGAGACGTGCACGCTCATTTCACACCCTCCTGGGGGCGGTGTAGGGGACGGGGCCGCACAGGAAGGCCGCGCAGATACAGTCGGATGCCGTGGTAGCGGATGCCGGCGGAGACGACGGCGGTGGACAGCGGGTGGCGCAGCGCGGTGCGCAGCACCGCCCACGGGGTGGCCGCACGCCGCACGCCTCGTACGGTCGCGGTGAACGGCCTGCCCCCCTCGCGTTCCAGATGGACCGTCAGCTCCAGCCGCTCCCCCGGTTCGGGCAGCCGCATCCGGTAGCCGCCGTCGACGGGGAAGAAGGGCGAGACGTACAGCTCCTTGTCCGTCCGGAAGGTGTGCTCATCCGCTCCCCGGGCCCGGTCGCCGGGTCCGAGGAGGTAGCAGTGCCGCTCGCCGTAGGTGTTGTGCACCTCGGCCACGACACAGAGGGGTTCGCCGCCCGGCCCGTGGCACCAGTAGAGGGTCAGCGGGTTGAAGACGTACCCGAGGACGCGGGCGTGCGCGAGCATCACCACCCGCCCGTCGCCCAGCTCCACACCGCGCGACGCGAGGAACGTCCGCAGTCCCTCGCGGATGGTCGGCGCGGTGCCGCCGAAGTGGTCGCGGGTGTCGAAGCGGGCCAGTGGCCGCAGCGGGCGGGGCAGCCGGGGCGGCCGGTCGGGGTCGATCAGCCACATGTAGGTGCGCAGCCGCAGGTCGTAGCGGCGTGGCGCGGTCCGCACATGGGTGACGGCGCACGGGTAGAGCGCGGGAGCGGTGGCGGGCGCGCGGGTGCCGGTGCTCACCACTCGGCCCCCAGCGCGGCGGCGGCCTCGACACCCGAGCGGCAGCCGTCCTCGTGGAACCCCCACCCGTGGTAGGCGCCCGCGTAGGCCGTGACGGGCCCGCCCAGTCCGGGCAGCAGGCGCTGGGCGGCCACCGACTCCGGTGTGTAGACGGGGTGTTCGTACGTCATCCGGGCGAGCACGCGGTCCTCGCCGACGCGGTCGGCGGCGTTGAGCGACACCACGAAGTTCTCGGGGGCGTCCAGGCGTTGCAGCCGGTTCATGTCGTAACTGACCCGTACGCGGCCGGAGTCCGCCTCGCAGGACGGCATGGTCAGGTTCCAGGAGGCGCGGGCCCGGCCGCTGCGGGGCAGCACGCTGGTGTCGGTGTGCAGCACGGTGGCGTTGCGCGAGTACCGGAAGGCGCCGAGCACCCGTCTCTCGTCGTCGGTCGGGTCGGCGAGCAGCCGCAGCGCCTGGTCGGGGTGGACGGCGATGACGACCGAGTCGTACCGGCGGGTGGAGCCGTCCTCGGTGGTGACCTCGACCCCGCCCCGGCCGCGCCGTACGGAGCGGACCGGGGCTCCGGTGTGCACGGCGTCGAGCTGCTTCCCGACGCGTTCGACGTACTCGCGCGAGCCGCCGCTGACCGTGCGCCAGACCGGTGAGCCGCTGATGGACAGCAGACCGTGGTGGTCCAGGAAGCGGAACAGATAGCGGGCCGGGTAGCGCAGGGCCGTTCCGGCGTCGCACGACCAGACGGCCGAGACCAGCGGCGTCAGGAAGTGGGAGACGAAGTACGGTGAGAACCGGCCGTCCGCGACGAAACGCCCCAGCGTCATGGTCTCGTCGGCACGGGCCACGGACCCGTTGCCCGGCCCGTCGGCGCCCTCCCGGTCGTCGGCGAGCAGCCGCCGGGCCCGGCGGTGGAAGGCGGGCACCTCGGTCAGCAGCCGCAGATACCTTCCCCGCAGGACATGGCCGGGGCGCGGGAAGAGGCCGGACGGCCCCCGGGCACCGGCGTACTCCAGCCCGCAGCCGTCGCACCGCACGGACATGCTCATCTCCGACTCCTGGGTGGTGACGCCCAGTTCACGGAAGAGCCGCAGCAACAGCGGGTAGGTGCGCTCGTTGTGGACGATGAAGCCGGAGTCGACGCTGTGGGTCCGGCCGTCGGACGACACGAGGTCATGGGTGTGGGCGTGGCCGCCGAGGCGCTCGTCCGCCTCGTACAGCGACACCTCGTGCGAGCGCCGCAGCACGTACGCGGCGGTGAGTCCGGCGACTCCGCCACCCACGACCGCCGTACGCCGGCGCGGCCCTTCCCCGCTCATACGGTTCCCTTCGATCCGGCTTCGGGCACAGCCCCTCGTGGAGGATTCGAGCCACGGCGGCCGATGGATTGGTCTCGGAGCGATCTTTCTTCAATCCGGTCCTACTTTTAATTCCTTCGGGTGATGGACCAATCCGCCTTGCATCTCGCACCGAATGGCCGGTGTGAGCGAAGATCAGAAAGATCCGATGAGCGGGGCGGGCCATGAGGCGCGCGGCGCACGACTGGTGCGTCGCGCCCTGGCCGCGCTCAGTGGATTGATCGCCGGGCTCGTGGCGCTCTGCGTCGCCGAGCTGGTTTCGGCGGCCGTGAGGCCCGAGGCGGGTCCCGTCACCGCGGTCGGCGGTGCGGTCATCGACCGCACCCCGGCACCGGTGAAGGACTTCGCCGTCCGCAACTTCGGCAACGACGACAAGCTGGTGCTGCAACTGGGCATCCTGGCCCTCCTGGCGGTCTTCGCCATGGCGGTCGGAGTGGCCTCGCTGCGGTACCGGAAGGTCGGTTCGGCGGCGGTCCTGGTCTTCGGCGCGATCGGGGCGGCGGCGGCACTGGAGCGGCCCGACGGCCGCCTCACCGACGCCCTGCCCTCGGTCGTGGGCGGTCTGACGGCCTGTGCGGTGCTGTATCTGCTGGCCGGCAGGCTGACCTCCCGTCCGTCCCTCCAGGGGGATCGGGGGGCGGACGGGACGACCGGGGACACCGAGGGCGCCGGGAAGCCCGCGGAGTCGGCAGGCGCCGAGACGACCGACACGGAAACGGACGGCGCGGAAACGGCGGACACCGGCCACGGCACCTTCGACCGGCGCGGCTTCGTCATCGCCGCGACGGCCGCCGCCGCGGCGTCGGCCGGAGCCGGTCTCCTCGGACGGCGGCTCAACGCCACCGGGGCGGCCGAGGCCGCTGCCTCACGCCGCACCGTCACCCTGCCCGCCCCGTCCTCACCGGCCAAGCCGGTCCCGGCCGGCGCGGATCTGGGTATCCGCGGCGTGACTCCCTTCACCACGCCCAACAAGGAGTTCTACCGGGTGGACACCGCCCTGGTCGTGCCGCGGGTGGACGCCGACAGCTGGCGTCTGCGCATCCACGGCAAGGGCGTCTCCCGCCCGCTCACCGTCAGCTTCCAGGATCTCCTACGGAGGAAGCTGATCGAACGGGACATCACACTGACGTGTGTCTCCAACCAGGTCGGCGGCCCCTACGTGGGCAACGCCCGCTGGATCGGCGTCCCGCTGGCCGATCTGCTGCGCGAGGCCGGTGTGAAACCGCCGTCGAAGGGCGGGCCGGCCGACCAGTTGGTGTCCCGCTCCGTGGACGGCATGACCATCGGCACCCCGGTCGAGACGGTCATGGACGGACGCGACGCGATACTCGCGGTGGGCATGAACGGCGAGCCGCTGCCGTTCGACCACGGCTTCCCGGTCCGGATGGTCGTCCCCGGCCTCTACGGATACGTGTCGGCGTGCAAGTGGCTGGAGGACATCGAACTCACCACGTTCGACGAGTACGACGCGTACTGGGTCAAGCGTGACTGGTCCCGTGAGGCACCCATCAAGACCCAGTCGCGGATCGACACGCCGCGCCCCTTCGCCTCACCCAAGGCGGGCACGGTGCCCGTCGCCGGAGTCGCCTGGGCGCAGCACCGCGGTATCGAGCGGGTCGAGGTGCGCGTGGACGGCGGCGAGTGGAACCCGGCGAAGCTCGCCGCCGAGGACAGCGCGGACACCTGGCGCCAGTGGACGTGGGAGTGGCCCGCCACCTCCGGCAACCACACGCTCGAGGTCCGCGCGACCGACCGGAACGGCGACACACAGACCGACAAGCGCGTGGGGACCGTACCCAACGGCGCGACCGGCTGGCACTCGGTGGTGGTCGCCGTCGACTGAGCCCTCACACCGAGTACCGCAAGCCCGTCGGACCCCGGCACATCCGTGCCGTCCCCTGCATGAACAGCACCGTTTTCCAAGGAGATTGACATGAAGATCACCCGTTTCCAGCGTGCCGCCGTCACCGTCGTCGCCGCCGTCGCCCTTCCGCTGGCGCTCACCTCCTGCTCCAGCGACGACAAGGACAGCAAGGCGGAGTCCTCCTCGGCGGCCGAGGACACGGCCGCCCCGGAGGAGACGGCCGACGACGCGGCGGGCGACACGGCCGCCGGTCCGTTCGGTCCGGCCTGTGCGTCGGTGCCGAAGACCGGACCGGGCAGCTTCGAGGGCATGGGCCAGGACCCGGTCGCGACCGCCGCGTCCAACAACCCGGAGCTCTCCACCCTGGTCACCGCGGTGAAGAAGGCCGGCCTCGTCGACACGCTCAACTCGGCCGAGAACATCACGGTGTTCGCGCCCACCAACGACGCCTTCGCCAAGATCCCGAAGGCCGACCTGGACGCCGTCCTCGCCGACAAGGAGATGCTCACCAAGATCCTCACCTACCACGTCGTGGGCGAGAAGCTGGCCAAGAAGCAGCTGGAGAGCGGCACGTACGACACCCTCCAGAAGAGCACGCTGACCACGGCGGGCTCCGGCGACTCGTACAAGGTGAACGACTCGGCGGCCGTCGTCTGCGGTGACGTCCCCACGGCCAACGCCACGGTGCACATCATCGACACGGTGCTGATGCCGAAGTAGTCCCCCGTCCACGGTTGTTGTCCGGCCTGCCTATGCTGGCCGGATGACTTCCGTGGACCAGCCGCCCTCCCCGGACGGCGCGGCTCGACGTGACCGGGTGCTCGGAGCGGTCGTCGGCTCGGCCGTCGGCGACGCGCTCGGGGCACCCTTCGAGTTCGGCCCGGCCGGCGCGTTCACCGCCCGCTTCCCGGACGGTTCGGGCGAGCTGTGCGGAGGCGGCGGCTGGGAGCCGGGCGAGGCGACCGACGACACGCAGATGGCGGTGCTGATCGGCGAGTCCCTGCTGGAGTGCGGGGGTCTCGACCTGCCGGACGTCTTCGACCGGTTCCGCCGCTGGGCGGCGGCCGGCCCCAAGGACATCGGGCTCCAGACCGAAGAGGTCCTGATGAGCGGCGACCCGTGGGACCTCGCCGCCCCGATCCACTTCCAGCGCTCCGGGCGGGCCGCCGGCAACGGCTCGTTGATGCGCGCCGCCACCCCCGCCGTGCACTTCGCGGCGGCGGGCCGCGAGGCCACCATGTCGGCCGCCCGGCGTATCGCGGCCCTCACCCACGGCGACGCCGCGGCCTGGGAGGGCACCGCCGTCCTGCACGAGCTGATCCGGGTCGCACTCGACGGCGGCGACCCGCTCCCCGCCGTCCCCGGCGTCCTCGACGACGTGAGCGAGGAGCACCGTCCGCGCTGGGCCACCGTGCTCGCCCCCGGCTGGCACCCCGACGACGCTACGGAGTTCAACGGAGCCGTCTGGCCATGTCTCGGCTCGGCCCTCTGGGCGCTGCGGACGACCGGCTCGTACGAGGACTCGCTGGCGGCGGCGATCGATCTGGGCGGCGACACGGACACGGTCGCGGCCGTCACCGGCGCGCTCGCCGGCGCCGTGTACGGCTTCGGCGCGATCCCCCGCCGCTGGACCGACCCGCTCCATGTGCCTCTGCCCGGATACGGCGACCGGGTGCTGCGTACGCCCGAGCTGGCGCGGCTCGCCGAGCTGCTGACGGCCTGACACCGAACGGCCCCGGCACGCGGGAGGGTCCGGACGCCATGGCGTCCGGACCCTCCGGCGAATCAGCGGCTCGGGGACCCGGCGTCAGCAGGTGCGGCCGACGTACCACGCGTCACTGACCTTGCTCTTCGAGCCGAGCCAGGTGACGCCGGGGCCCACGCACTGCTCGTAGTTCCAGCCCGACACCTCCACCTCGATGACGACGCGTGAGCCGTCACTGGTGCAGTGGTTGTAGTAGGAGTCGCTGGACGTCGAGTAGTACCCGCACGGGGTCGCGGCGGCCGACGGCGCGGCGGACGCGGCGGTGGACATGCCCAGGACCATGGCGACAGCGCCGACGAGGGCGGGGAGGGACTGACGAACGCGCATGCGGCTGCTCCTTGTTGAGTGCGTGGAACCCGGACACCGGAATCGGTGCACACGGTGAGTCTCGCATCAACTACCTTGAGTAACCGACCTGTTCACTCGCACGTGGCCGTCAGATCACTGGACTGGACGACTCCCCGCCCGCCGTCACCTCACCGGCGGGCCGGTCCCGGCAGGCGCGCCCCGTCACCCCACCGAGCTGTACGCCACCACCCCGCGCAGCACCCCGTCGACCGCCTTGCGCGCGTTCTTCGCGACCGTGCTGTTCTCGCGGGGCGCCGCCGCGGCGATCTGTCCGAGGACGTCGATCACCTGCTTGCACCAGCGGACGAAGTCACCCGCCGGCATCTCGGCGTCCCGCAGCACCTCGTCGAGGCCCTTGCCCGACGCCCACATGTGCACGGCCCAGGCGAAGCCGAGATCGGGCTCACGCTGCCCGACCCCCTCCGCCTGATTGATCTTGAAGTCCTCCTCAAGCGCGTCCAGCCGGCCCCAGATACGGACCATCTCGCCGAGCGCCGTCTTCGCCGCGCCGCTGGGCAGCCTCGGCGCCACCGCGTCGTCCGCCTGCCGTGCCTCGAAGACCAGCGCCGAGACGCACGCGGCCAGTTCCGCCGGGGAGAGCCCCTCCCACACACCCTCGCGCAGGCACTCGCTGGCGAGCAGATCCAGCTCGCCGTAGAGCCGCGCGAGCCGCTTCCCGTTGCCCGTGACCTCGTCACCCCGCAGATAGTCCATCTCCGTGAGGAGGGCGACGATCCGGTCGAAGGTGCGGGCGATGGTGTTCGTACGGCCCTCGATCCGCCGCTCCAGCTGACGGGTGTCCCGTTGCAGCCGGTGGTAGCGCTCGGCCCAGCGCGCGTGGTCCTCGCGCTCGTCGCAGCCGTGGCAGGGGTGCGCGCGCAGAGCGGTGCGCAGCCTGGCGATCTCACGGTCGTCGGCCGCCGGCGCGCGCCCTCTGCGGTGCCGCCCCGGGACGACATGACCGGCCTTCGTGCGCAGCGCGGACGCCAGGTCACGGCGTGACTGCGGCGAACGCTGGTTGAAGCTCTTGGGGATCCGCATCCGGTCCAGCGCCTCGACCGGCACGGGGAAGTCCATCGCCGCGAGCCGCTTGACCTGCCGCTCGGCGGTCAGGACCAGGGGCCTGGGGCCGTCGTGGTACTCCACGCCCCGGTGTCCGTTGGCCCGCCCCGCCGGCAGTCCGGGGTCGAGCACCAGGGCCAGACCGGCGAACTTGCCGGTGGGGACGTGGATGACATCGCCCGCCTTGAGCTTCTCCAGGGAGGACGCGGCGGCGGCCCGACGCTGCACGGCCCCCTGCTTGGCCAGCTCCGTCTCGCGGTCCTTGAGGTCGCGGCGCAGCCGCGCGTACTCCTCGAAGTCCCCCAGGTGGCAGGTCATGCCCGCCCGGTAGCCCTCCATCCCCTCTTCGTTCCGCTGGACCTGCCGGGAGATCCCGACGACGGACTTGTCCGCCTGGAACTGCGCGAACGAGGTCTCCAGCAGCTCGCGCGAGCGGTGCCGGCCGAACTGCTGGACCAGATTGACCGCCATGTTGTACGACGGCCGGAAGCTGGAGCGCAGCGGATAGGTGCGGGTGCCCGCGAGGCCGGCGAGCGCGCCCGGGTCCATGCCGCGCTGCCACAGGACCACCGCGTGGCCCTCGACGTCGATGCCGCGCCGCCCGGCGCGGCCGGTCAGCTGGGTGTACTCACCGGGTGTGATGTCCGCGTGCTGCTCGCCGTTCCACTTGACGAGCTTCTCCAGGACGACCGACCTGGCCGGCATGTTGATGCCGAGCGCCAGGGTCTCCGTGGCGAACACGGCCTTCACCAGCCCGCGCACGAACAGTTCCTCGACGACTTCCTTGAACGTGGGCAGCATGCCGGCGTGGTGGGCGGCGATGCCGCGCTCCAGGCCCTCCAGCCACTCGTAGTACCCGAGGACGTGCAGATCCTCGGTGGGGATCGACGCCGTGCGCTGCTCCACGATCTCCCGGACCCTGGCCCGCCTGCTGTCGTCGTTGAGCCGCAGCCCCGCGTACATGCACTGCTGTACGGCGGCCTCGCAGCCGGCCCGGCTGAAGATGAAGGTGATGGCGGGCAGCAGGTCCTCGGCGTCGAGCCGTTCGATGACCTCGGGCCTGCCCGGGGTCCAGATCCGGCTGCGCTGTCTCCGCTCGCGCTCCCGGTCGGCCTCGCGGACCATCTTGCCGCGGCGGCGCTCCCGGGGGTTGTACGTCCGCTGGTTCTCCATCCGGGCCAGCCGGACCAGGTCGGGGTTGACCTCGCGGCGGGTCCCCCCGCGGCCTCCGTGGTCGGTGCTCTCCTCGAAGAGGTCGTACATCCGGCGGCCGGCGAAGACGTGCTGCCACAGCGGTACGGGGCGGTGCTCGGAGACGATCACCTCGGTGCTGCCACGGACGGTGTCCAGCCAGTCACCGAACTCCTCGGCGTTGGAGACGGTCGCCGACAGGGACACCAGGGTCACGGACTCGGGGAGGTGGATGATCACCTCTTCCCAGACGGCGCCGCGGAAGCGGTCGGAGAGGTAGTGCACCTCGTCCATCACGACGTAGCCGAGGCCGCTGAGCGACTGCGAGCCCGCGTAGAGCATGTTGCGCAGGACCTCGGTGGTCATCACGACGACCGGGGCGTCCGCGTTGACGCTGTTGTCACCGGTGAGCAGACCGACCTTGTCGGCGCCGTAGCGTTTCGCCAGGTCCGCGTACTTCTGGTTGGACAGCGCCTTGATGGGCGTGGTGTAGAAGCATTTACGGCCCTCGGCGAGGGCCAGGTGCACGGCGAACTCGCCGACGATCGTCTTGCCCGAGCCGGTGGGCGCCGCGACCAGGACGCCCTTGCCGGACTCCAGCGCCCGGCATGCCTCGATCTGGAACGGGTCGAGGCCGAATTCGTACATCTCGCGGAACGGCGCGAGGGCGGTGGCCTGCTCGGCTGCGCGGATCCGGGCTGCGGCGTAACGCTCGGCCGGTGTGAGGTCCTCTGTCATCTTGCTCACGAGCCTACCCGTCCCCTCCGACAGTCAGGCGATCTTTATGGGTGAGCTGGCGGACGCCCGTCAGGGGCCGGCGGTCAGTACCCGTACGGCCCCGGAGACGCACTCGGCGGTGAGCGGCAGCGGCCCGAGCGGCTCCCCGTCGGCGTAGCCGGTGAGCCCGGGGGCGGCCAGAGTGATCTTCGAGGTGCGGTGGACGGTGACCTTGGGGTGGCTCAGATGCGTTCCCCGGTACACGCGCGGAAAGACCTTCAGCAGGGTGGCGCGGGTGCAGTCGCCGACGACGGTCACGTCGAAGAGACCGTCGTCCATGGCGGCGCCGGCGCAGATCCGCATGCCGCCTCCGTAGGAGGGGCCGTTGCCGACGGCGACCAGCGTCGCCTCGATCTCCCGCTCGGTGCCGTCGTCCAGGGTCATGCGGTACGGGGCGGGCCTGAAGGCGGCGAGTTCGGCGACCATCGCCAGGTCGTACTTGGCGCGGCCGCTGGGCCAACGCATGCGGTTGCCGCGGTCGTTGACGCGTGAGTCGAATCCGGAGGCGAGGACGGTGCCGTACCACCTCCCCGCGACCCGTCCGAGGTCCACGTCCCGGATCCCGTTGTTCTTGAGCGCGTCGGCCGCGAGACGGCCGGCCGCCGCGGGGTCCCGGACCGGCAGGCCGAGGGAGCGGCCGAAGTCGTTCCCCGTACCGACGGCGACGACGCCGAGCGGGGTGTCCGTCCCGGCCACGGCCTGGAGGGCGAGGGAGACCAGTCCGTCGCCGCCGACGGCGATCAGCGCGCCGGTGCCCGCGGCGACGGCGGCGCGTGCGCGCCGCAGGGCGTCCTCGGCGTCGGATCCCAGCACCGTACGGACGGAGTATCCCGCCTCCCTGAGCGCCCGGGCGGCTGGCTGCGCGGCTCGCGCGCCCCGGCCGCGCCCGGCGGTGGGATTGACGAACAGGCTGATCTCACTGGTCACGGTCGGGTCCCACGGGTCACGGTCGGGCGCGGTGCGGCGCGGTGCGGTCCGTCCGGATCAGGTGATGTCGTCGTAGCCGTTGACGCGGCTGGTGCGGCTGCTGTCCGCCTGCTCGGGGAGGGCGGGCACCGAGGCGACCGGCTCGACGCTCCCGACGCTCTCCGGGGTGTGGTCCAGTTCGGACGCCTCGTCGTCGTCCAGATCGGCGTCGGGGTTGTTGCGGCGCCGGCGCCGGTCGTTCAGCAGGGAGAAGCCCACGGCGCCGAAGTAGAGGACGATGATCGGTCCGGCCAGCGCGAGCATGCCGATGGGGTCGGTGGTCGGGGTGACGACCGCGCCGAAGACGAACACGCCCATGACGACCCCACGCCACCACCCGACCATCCGGCGGCCGGTGACGACGCCCGTCATGTTGAGCATGACCAGGACGAGGGGCAGCTCGAAGGCGAGCCCGAAGACCAGCACCATGCGCGTGGTGAAGTCGATGACCTCTTCGAGGGAGAGGATGTTCGACGAGCCGGTCGGCGTCAGGCTGAGGAGGACCTTGAGGCTGATGGGCAGGATGACGTAGGCCAGATAGGCACCGGCCGCGAAGAGGGGTACGGCGGTCGCGACGAACCCGTACGTGTACTTCTTCTCGCTCTTGTGCAGACCGGGAGCGATGAAGGCCCAGAGCTGGTACAGCCAGAACGGGCTGGACGCGATGATGCCGGCGGTGAGGCTGACCCGGATCGTGGTGGTGAAGGGCGCGGTGATCGTGTTGAAGGAGACAAGGGCGCAGTTGCCGCCGTCGCTCTCCTGGAACCCCTCCTCGCACGCGGGAACGGTACTCGCGAAGAACGTCATGATCGGCTCGCTGTAGATCGCGGCCACGATCGAGAAGGCGATGATCGCGAGGATCCCCTTCGTCAGCCGGTTGCGCAGCTCACGAAGATGCTCCACGAGCGGCATGCGCCCCTCGGGATCCTTCTCTTCAGTGCGGGCAGACTTGGGCAACCCACGTCCTCATCTCGTGCGGCAGGCCGTCACCGTGCCCGGTGCGTGCATCGGCCCAGGGATCGGATCAGCGCTTGGTCGAGTCGGTGGGCTCCGCGACGGGGCGCGAGCTGGTGACGTCGCCGGGCGCGGCCTGGATGGTCCGGGGCGCGGGCTGGTCCGGGTCGGCGGAGGCGGTCGGCGGGTCCGTCGGAGCCGTGCCGCTCTTGTTCTCGTCGGACTTCATCGCCTTCGCCTCGCTCTTGAGGATGCGCGCCGACTTGCCGAGCGAACGGGCCATGTCGGGAAGCTTCTTGGCGCCGAAGAGCAGGATGATGACGACGAGAATAAGGATGATCTCGGTGGGGCCGAGCCTACCCATAGCGATTACCTTCTTCACCGAGGCGACAGGTGGTCTGCGGCGACGGCCGGACAGGTGTCCGGACATCGTGCTGGCAGCGATCGTAACCCGCGGGGGTAAACGCAGGGCAATGCCTGTGCGTACTCCCTACGACGCGGCCCCCGCCTCCGGTCCGGGACCGCTTCGTCAGCCTACCGCCCGAACTGACGATGGAGGGAGGGTGCATTCATTTATCGGATGGCGTCCCCGGTGCGGGCGAGATGGGTGGCGGCCACCTCCAGCTCCTCCGCCGCCCGGTTGATCCGCCGCGTGGTGGCGGCGACCTGGTGGCCGAGGCGCTGGGCCTCGACGAAGACCCGGATCGCGAGGACGCCGAGCACGGCGATCCCGCAGAACCCGAGAGCGATGGCGAGCATGGGCCAGAACATGCCAGGAGTCTTTCCGCTGGGCCCGTCCGGTGGACCGGGCCGGTCCAGCTTGCTAGATCGTCGAATGGAGGCGCAGCGTCCGTACGCCGCCGCCGGTGAGCAGCTCCACGATGCGTTCGCCCGCGGGTTTGCGGACCGCCGTGTCGCACTCGGGGCAGGTGAACGAGTAGAAGGTGGTACGGCTGCTGGCGCCGATCGCGAGCCGCAGCGCGCCGGCCGAGAGCTCGAACCGGGCCCGGCACTCGGGGCAGGACGCCTGGAAGAGGACGGGCGTCATGGCCACCGGAGCGGAAAAACCAGCCATCACGGACAAATCTCCCAATTCCCCTGGTTTCGCTGGTTCGCGTCGCCGCTGTCGTACGCCGCCAGCGCCTCGCCCGCCGCCCGGCGCGCGCTCCCGGCCAGCTCCGGCGGGGACGTGATACGCCCGTCCCGGCCCAGCCGCAGCGCCAGGCGCCGCAGCGAGGTCGGAGCGGGTGTGCGCAGCGTGATCCGCAGCCCTCCGTCGGGAAGCTCCTCCGCGCTGTCGTGCGGGTAGTACTCGGCCACCCAGCGCCCGCCGGGCCCGACCTCGACCACCACCTCCGGGTCGTCGGCGGACGGCTGCACCAGCCCCTCCGACAGATCGCGCAGCTCCAGCTCCGGCGGCGCGGCCGGCGCGTCCAGCAGCCTGATCTCGGCGACCCGGTCCAGCCGGAACGTGCGCCGCGCCTCGGAGAGCCGGCACCACGCCTCCATGTACGTATGGCCCACCGCGAACAGCCTGATCGGATCGACCTCGCGCTCGGTCAGCTCGTCCCGCGCCGGCGAGTAGTACCGCAGCCACAGCCTGCGCCGCTCCGAGATCGCCCGGTCGACATCGGCGAAGACACCGCCCTCCGACTCGAAGGTCACCGAGAGCCGGGAGCTGGCGCCCGCCACCTCCCCGGCGGCGGCCTCCAGCTTCGCGGTCGCCCGCAGCAGCGCCTGCCGGTCGCTCTCCCGCAGCCCCGGCAGCGTCGCGACGGCGCGGGCGGCCACCAGCAGCGCGGTGGCCTCGTCCGCGGCCAGCCGCAGCGGCTCGGCCACGTCGTCCGGGTTGTGCCACCAGATGCGGTCGCCGTCGGTGTCGATGTCGAGCAGGTCCCCGCCGCGGAAACTCGTCCCGCACATGGGCAGCACGTCGAGGTCGGAGATCAGCTCGTCCTCGGTGATCCCGAACGCACGGGCCACGTCCTGGACGTGCGCGCCGGGACGCTCGCGCAGATAGGTCACCAGCGAGAGCATCCGGCGGGTCTGGTCGATGGCGTTGGCTGCCATGGTGTGTACGAGTTCCCCTCAGCCCTTGGCCACGGCGCGCAGCCGGTCCACGACATCGGCCCGCAGATCCGCGGGCTCCAGCACGATCACGTCGGGGCCGAACTCCACCAGCCAGGCGTCCAGGCCGTGACCGTACGGGATCTCCAACTCGTCCCACCCGTCGCCCAGTTCCCGCGACGACACCGCGCGGGCACGCAGCGGGTAACCGCAGCCGGAGCGCAGCCGGATCAGCGCCGAACGGGTCGCCGTCTCACCCGCCCAGCTCTCGACCGTCTCGCGCACCGTGACCACATCGGGCACGGGAGCGGTGAAGCCACCGGTCCGGGAGCGGACCCGGCCGGTGATGCGCGACAGCCGGAAGACCCGCTCGGCCCGGCGCTCCCGGTCCCAGCCGGCCAGATACCAGTGTCCGCGCCAGCACTCCAGCGTCCACGGCTCGACCTGCCGCTGCTCGGGCTTGGCGGCGTTGGCCTTGCGGTAGTCGAAGACGACCGGCCTGCGGTCACGGCAGGCGAGCATCAGGGGTTCGAAGGCCGCCTCGTGGACGGGGATGCGCGGCTCCAGGGCGCTGTGGTGCGCCTCGTACGAGTCCTCCGCCTCGGGCATCCCCGCGGCCCGCAGCTTCTGGAGCGCGCCGCTGGCGGCGCCCGCCAGCCGCGCCTGCTGCCAGACCTTCGCGGCGAGGCCGAGCGCCGCGGCCTCCTCGGCGTCCAGGGTGATGGCCGGCAGACGGTTGCTGTCCCGGCGGGCCAGATAGCCGGTCTCGCCGTCCAGGTTCTCCACCGTCTCGATGACGAGACCGAGTTCGCGAAGATCGTCCTTGTCCCGCTCGAACATGCGGTTGAAGCTGTCGTCGGAACCGGCTTCCAGATACGCCTCGATGGACTGGCGCAACTCGCGCTTGCTGAGCGGGCGCCGCGTACCGAGCAGGCACAGCGCGAGATTCATCAACCGCTCGGCCTTGGCAATGGCCATCGACGCCCCACACCTCATCCGATAGTGCCGCATCCCCGCGTCGAACCTACCGTCCGGCGGTCCCGCGGCAAAAGCCGAGGGCCCACGCCGGACGGCATGGGCCCTCGGTGTGTCCGTAAGTGACCGGACACGGGTCAGACAGCGACCAGATCGCAGACGAAGATCAGCGTCTCGCCGGGGGCGATCGCCCCGCCGCCCGCGCCGCGCTCGCCGTAGGCGAGATGCGAGGGAATCGTCAGCTGACGGCGTCCGCCGACCTTCATGCCCTCGACACCCTTGTCCCAGCCGGAGATGACCTGTCCCTGACCGAGCTGGAACTGGAGCGGCGTACCGCGGTTCCAGGAGGCGTCGAACTCCTCACCGGTGGAGAAGGCCACACCCACGTAGTGGACGGAGACGGTGTCGCCCGACTTGGCGACGGCGCCCTCGCCCTCCCAGATGTCCTTGATCTCCAGGTCGGCCGGCGGCTCGCCACCCGGGAAGTCGATCTCGGGCTTCTCGATGCTCACTGAACTGCTCCTCTAAATGATGAACGGGGCAACCGGGACAGTCTTACACCTTCGCCAGGATGTCCACGGCGAACACCAGAGTGGAGTTCTTCGGGATGCCCTGCTGCTCCTTGTCGCCGAACGCGTCGGCCGGCGGGATGACGACGAGCACCCGGCTGCCGACCTTCTTGCCGACGACGCCGTCCTTCAGCCCCTTGAGGGTGAGCTGCGGCAGCGGGAACGTCACGGTCTTGCCGTTCTTGTACGTGCTGTCGAAGGTCTTGGCGTCCTTCCACAGCAGCGCCTCGTAGTTCAGCACGACCGAGTCCGTCTCCTTGACGACCTCGCCCTTGCTCTCCAGCACGTAGTTGGAGACGAGCTTCTTCGGCGGGTCCGTCTTCGGGACCGTGACCTTGGGCGCCTTGCCGTCCGCGTTGACCCCGACCTTCGGCAGGTCGATGTTGTCCTGCGCGACCTCACTGCCCTTGGCGGTGGTCGGCACCTGCGTCGCCTTCAGGATGTCGACGACGAAGACCAGGGTGGCGTTGGGCTTGATGTCGCCCTGGCCCTGCGCCCCGTAACCCAGCTCCGGCGGGATGCCGAGCGCGACCCGGCTGCCGACCTTCTGGCCCTCCAGACCCTTGTCCCAGCCCTGGATGACCATGCCGGCGCCCAGCGTCAGATCGAAGGGGGCCTTGCGGTCGAAGCTGTTGTCGAACGGCTTGGTCGAGTCCCACGACTGCCCCAGGTAGTTGACCTGGATCGCGTCACCCTTCTTGAGCTTCGCACCGTCACCCTCACTGATGACATCGGTCTGGAGCTCCTTCGGCGGCTTCCCCTCCCCCTTACCCAGGGTCGGCTTCTCACCGAACTTGGCACCCGCGGTGATCGCGGGAAGCCCGTTCTTGGACGAGGTTGAGTCGGAGCCTCCGTCGTCACCGCATGCCGCCGTGGACAGCAGCAGTAGGGGGATGACGACGAGGCCGGCTAGTCGGCGCACGAATTCCTCAGATCTCAGACGGAAGGTTAAGTTCCTCGACACTCTAGGGCGTGCCATGGGCCCCGCACGAGAAACGTACGGGGCCCGAGTCGTGTTCCGGACCGCGGATGTCAGCCGCGTCCGGTCACATACCGGCGATCAGTTTCTCCACCCGGTCGTCCACCGAGCGGAAGGGGTCCTTGCACAGCACGGTGCGCTGCGCCTGATCGTTGAGCTTGAGATGGACCCAGTCGACGGTGAAGTCCCGCCGCTGCTCCTGGGCCCGGCGGATGAAGTCCCCGCGCAGCCGCGCCCGGGTGGTCTGCGGGGGCACCGACTTGCCCTCGAAGATCTTCATGTCGTTGCAGATCCGGGCGGCCTGGCCGCGCTTCTCCAGGAGGTAGTAGAGCCCGCGGCGGCGGTGGATGTCGTGGTAGGCGAGGTCTATCTGCGCGACCCGCGGGTGGGACATGGTCATGTTGTGCTTGGCCCGGTAGCGCTCGATGAGCTTGTACTTCATGACCCAGTCGATCTCGGTGTCGATCCGGTCCAGGTCCTCGGCCTCGATCGCGTCGAGCGCACGGCCCCAGAGCTCCAGCACCTGCTCGACGGTGCCGGTGCGGATGCCCCGGCGGTCGACGAAGTCCACGGCCTTCTCGTAGTACTCCCGCTGGACCTCGATCGCGGACGCCTCGCGACCGCTGGCCAGACGCACCTTGCGCTGACCGGTGATGTCGTGGCTGACCTCGCGGATCGCCCGGATCGGGTTCTCCAGGGTGAGGTCACGCATGACCGTGCCCGCCTCGATCATGCGCAGCACGAGATCCGTCGCGCCGACCTTGAGGAGCATCGTCGTCTCGGACATGTTCGAGTCGCCGACGATGACGTGCAGCCGGCGGTAGCGCTCCGCGTCGGCGTGCGGTTCGTCACGGGTGTTGATGATGGGACGGGAACGGGTGGTGGCGGAGCTGACACCCTCCCAGATGTGCTCGGCGCGCTGGCTGACGCAGTAGACCGCGCCACGCGGGGTCTGGAGCACCTTGCCCGCGCCGCAGAGCAGCTGCCGGGTGACGAGGAACGGGATGAGGATGTCCGCGAGCCGGGAGAATTCCCCGTGGCGGGCGACGAGGTAATTCTCGTGGCAGCCGTAGGAGTTTCCAGCCGAATCGGTGTTGTTCTTGAACAGATAGACGTCGCCCGCGATTCCCTCCTCGTGCAGGCGGCGTTCGGCGTCGACGAGCAGGCCTTCCAGAATGCGCTCACCGGCCTTGTCGTGCGTGACCAGTTCGGTCACGTTGTCGCATTCGGGTGTCGCGTATTCCGGATGCGATCCCACGTCGAGGTACAGGCGGGCGCCGTTCCGCAGGAAGACGTTGCTGCTGCGGCCCCATGACACAACACGGCGGAAGAGGTAGCGCGCCACTTCGTCAGGTGACAGCCGGCGCTGTCCCCTGAAGGTGCACGTGACGCCGTACTCGTTCTCCAGCCCGAAAATGCGGCGGTCCATGTCTGAACATTACGCCTGATGGCCTGAGCTGAAACCGTGTTGGGCCGCACCGTTGCGATCATTTTCGAGTCCGGCTTCCCCGGTCGGGCGGCCGGCCGCGTCCTCCGCGGGAGCCGCGAGGACGCTCCGGGTCACCAGCAGGACCAGCAGCGCGGTCGCACCGCCCGCCCCCGCCACGGCGAACCCGGCCGGTGTCCCGGCGAACTCGACGGCCGGTCCGGCCACTCCCGTACCGAAAGCGGCGCCGACACCGAAGGTGGTCACGAGCCAGGAGAACGCCTCCGTGACCGTGCCGCGCGGGGCGTGCCGGTCGACGACGATGAAGGCGCAGGCCAGCGCGGGCGCCAGGAAGACGCCGGAGAGGGCGGCGAGCGCCGTCATGGCCACCACGCCCGGGGTGAGCATCAGGGGCAGATAGCCCGCGGCGAGCAGCGCGGTGATCCACAGCAGCCTCCGCTCGGGGGTACCGGTCCACTGCCTGGCCCCGTAGACGAGACCGCCCAGCAGAGCGCCGAGGCCCAGGGCGGCCATCAGCCAGCCGTACACGGACTCGCGGCCCTGGTCGTCGGCGTACGCCACGCCCGCGACGGTGATGGAGCCGAGCGCCAGTCCGATGAAGAGGAAGGCCGCGAGGAGCGCGAGGAGTCCGGGCGAGCGCAGGGCGCCCAGCCAGTGCGCCTCCCTGGGCGCGGACCGCCAGGCGCGCGAGGGCTTGGACAGCACGACGGTGAGCGCGCCGAGGACGCCGATGCCGTTGATGACCAGCAGGGCGGCGGCCGGGGACCAGAGAGCCACGAGGAGGGTGACGAACAGCGGGCCCGCCGTGAACATCACCTCCTGCGCGACGGCGTCCATGGCGTACGCCCGGTGCACCCGGTCCTCCCTGCCGAGGACGCTGGGCCACAGGGCCCGCAGACCGCCTTCGAGGGGCGGGGTGAAGAAGCCGGCGATCACCACCGCCGTGTACGCCGGGACCAGCGGCTCGATTCCGGTCAGGGCGAGGAGCACCATGCCGAGGGCGGAGACGAGCGCGGCCGGGAGCTGGACGCGCGGCTGGCCGACCACGTCGACGGCGCGGCCGAGCAGCGGCTGGCCGATCGCGGTGGCCAGCCCGTAGGCCGCCGCCAGGGCGCCCGCGAGGGTGTAGCTGCCGCCCGCCTCGCGGGTGAACAGGACGATCGCGATGTGGCCCGTGGCACTGGGCAGACGCCCGACGAGGGTGCCGCTGAGCAGTCGCGCGGCGTGCGGCGCCCTGAGAATGTCCACATAGCCCGCGGCCATGACTCCCCCTGTCTCTCCCCGGTTCACCCGGCACAGCGAAGTTTTACGTATAACGTCCGGTGCCATACGTACCATGTCCGCAGCCCGCGGGTCCACAGACTTGTCGGGGCGCACGGTCCGGGCGCTCCCGCCCGCGGCAGTCACCACGGAGGACGACACCCATGGCAGAGCCGCCCGGCACGGACCGGCCCGGCCCCGGCACGGGCGCCCGCCCCGCTCGACCGACCAGCAGGGACGTCGCACGGGCCGCCGGAGTCTCGCAGGCGACCGTCTCCCTCGTCCTCGGCGACAAATGGCCCGGCCGGGTCTCCGAACGCACGGCCGGACTCGTCCGGGACACCGCGCGCGAACTCGGCTACCGGCCCAACCTCGCCGCCCGCAACCTCCGGCTGGGCCGCACCAGGACCGCGCTGCTCGTGGTGCCCGCGCTCACCCACGAGTTCTTCGCCCGCGTCTACACGGGCGCCGCGAGGGTCGCCGCCGAACACGGCTTCGGCGTGGTCCTCTACCCCTCGCCCGACGGCGTCGGACCCGCCAAGGACCCCTTCGCCTCGGCGCGCGCCGCACTCGACGGTGTCATCGCCTCGTCCATCGCGACCGACGCGCTCGCCGCCATCCGCGGCAGCGGCCTGCCACTGGTGATGCTCGACAGCGACCCCACCGGATCAGGCGCCTGCGCGTACGTGAACCTCGACCTCGCCGACGCCGTACGGCAGGTGACGGACCATCTGCTCGGCCTCGGCCACCGCCGAATCGTCCACCTCGCCTCGGCCGTCACCTCCTGGACCTTCGGCGTCCGGGCCGACGCGCTGGCCGAGGCGGTACGAGACGTGCCCGACGCGGTCGTGCGCACCGTGCCCTCCGCGCTGGAGGTGCACGCCGCGCGGGAGGCCACCGAACGGGCCCTCAGCGGCCCCGGCCCCCGGCCCACGGCGTTGATCTGCGACAGCGACGTCCTCGCGGCGGGCGCCGTCAAGGGCGTACGGAAACTCGGCCTGCGCGTCCCGGACGACGTCTCGGTCACCGGCATGGACGACCTCGCCCTCGCCACGGCGGTGGAACCGGAACTGACCACCGTCCGGCTGCCTGCCGAGCGCGTCGGCGAACACGGGATGTCCGCCCTGCTGGCCATCCTCGACGCACGCGAGCCCGAGAACACCGTCCTGCCGGTGTCCCTGGTGATCCGCGGCTCCACCGCGCCCCCGCCCCCGCCCGCCGTCTGAGACAGCGCCCCCGGACGGGCGAGGGCCCCGGACGGACCGGTGCCCCGAACCGCACGGGCGGTTCGGGGCACCGGAAGAACCGCGCCGCTCACTTCTCGGCGTCGCCGGACTCCTCCGACTCCTCGTCCGACGGAGCGTCGGTCGGTGTGGACGCCGCACCGTCCGCCTCCAGGAGACGGGCCAGCTGACGGCCCACGACACGCTTGAACTTGCGCTCCTGCGGCCGGGTCCGGTCCAGGACCGCGACCTCCAGCCGCTCCGCGGGAATCTCCCGCTCGCTTCCGTTGGTGTCCCGCGACAGCGCCTGAACAGCCAGCTTCAGCGCCTCGGCCAGCGACATCCCGTCACGGTGCTGCTGGTCGAGGAACGTGCTGATCTGCTCCGCGTTGCCACCGACGGCCACCGAACCGTGCTCGTCCACGATCGAACCGTCGTGCGGCAGCCGGTAGATCTGGTCACCGTCGGCCGTCGGGCCCACCTCGGCGACGACCAGCTCCACCTCGTACGGCTTCTCGCCCGCGCTGGAGAAGATGGTGCCCAGCGTCTGCGCGTAGACGTTCGCCAGCCCACGCGCCGTCACATCGTCACGGTCGTAGGTGTATCCACGCAGATCCGCGTAGCGCACACCGCCGATGCGCAGATTCTCGTACTCGTTGTACTTGCCGGCGGCGGCGAAACCGATCCGGTCGTAGATCTCGCTGAACTTGTGCAGCGCGCGGGACGGGTTCTCACCGACGAAGACGATGCCGTCGGCGTACTGCAGCACAACCAGGCTGCGGCCGCGGGCGATGCCCTTGCGGGCGTACTCCGCCCGGTCGGCCATGGCCTGCTGGGGTGAGACATAGAACGGCGTCGACACCGGCTATCCGTCCCTTCCTGTCAGTGACATGTCTATTCGGCGGAGGCCGGGATCAGAGCAGTTCGGCGCGCGGGCCGTCGGGCTGCTCCAGCCGGCGCTCGATGATCGAACGGGCGATCCGCGAGGACTCCTCGTCGGACACCCTGCGGAAACCCTCGTCCGTCATGATGTTGACGAGGGGGTAGATCCTGCGGGCGACATCCGGCCCGCCGGTGGCCGAGTCGTCGTCGGCGGCGTCGTAGAGCGCCTGGATGACGAGGGTGACGGCCTGCTCCTCCGTCAGGTCGTCCCGGAACAGCTTCTTCATCGCACCCCGCGCGAAGATCGAGCCCGATCCGGTGGACGCGTACCCGTGCTCCTCGGAACGGCCGCCCGTCACGTCGTACGAGAAGATGCGGCCCTTCTCCCGGTCGACGTCCCAGCCGGCGAAGAGGGGGACGACGGCCAGGCCCTGCATGGCCATCGCGAGATTGCTGCGGATCATCGTGGAGAGCCGGTTGGCCTTGCCCTCGAAGGAGAGCTGTGCGCCTTCGACCTTCTCGAAGTGCTCCAGCTCCAGCTGGAAGAGCTTGACCATCTCCACGGCGAGGCCCGCCGTACCCGCGATGCCCACGGCCGAGTACTCGTCGGCCGGGAAGACCTTCTCGATGTCGCGCTGCGCGATCATGTTGCCCATGGTGGCCCGGCGGTCGCCGGCGAGGATGACCCCGCCCGCGAACGTCACGGCGACGATCGTCGTCCCGTGCGGAGCCTCGATCGCACCCTGGACGGGCGGCAGCACCCGGTTGCCCGGCAGGATCTCCGGCGAGTGGACGGACAGGAAGTCCATGAACGAGGCCGAGCCGGGCGTCAGGAAGGCAGCCGGCAGACGCCCGGTGCTACGAGTGTTGGCTTCCACGCGTTTCCCTCCAGGTATGCGGTTGCACGGCGCAGGGTGTGTCGGGATCGTCCCCCAACTTGCCAGTGGCCGAATTGCAGTTGAAGCACGGTACGCCCCGGACCCTACCCGTCTCATGGCGGTGATCCACATGCGCGGCGGGAGCAGATGGGCGGATGACGCAGACGCCCATCTGCGACGGGATCATCTCGTCGCGCTGGGCTTCGGTTGTGCCGAACCGCCGCTTCGGGCGGCCCGCGCGCCCTCGGACCGCCCGGCGGGATGTGCACCGCGTGGACGGTCCGTCCGACGTACGTGAATCTCGGTGCCACTCGCTGTGAGGTTTGCCCGCGCCCTCGGCCTCCCGGCGGTGCCGGCAGTGTGTGGCGCCGTACTCCGCCACGCACTGCCGCCACCGCGTCTGGAGACGGTCACGCCTACTGCTGTCCGTCGCGAAGGAGCTGAGCAGCAGGGTGCGGCGACAACCCGCGCACTGCTTCTCTTCGGACGGATCGCCCATCGTTCACTGTCCGCCCTTTTGCACGAAGCTTCGAACGAAGTCCTCGGCGTTCTCCTCGAGTACGTCGTCGATCTCGTCCAGCACGGAGTCCACGTCGTCGGACAGCTTCTCCTGGCGTTCCTTGAGGTCCTCGGACTGCTGTACGTCCTCGGTCTGCTCCTCGACCTCCTCGGTGGAACGCGTCGCCTTCTGCTGCCCGCCGTCGGTGTCCTTGGTCGCCATAACCCTCACCCCGCTCGGTTCGCCCCGCTCGATGTGACCTTCAAGATCCGACCCTACAAGCAGGGTCCGACATCGGCCCCGCAGTTCTCGCAACGTCCGGGGGCCACTCCCATGATTCCCGGACCGGGACCGTTTCAGCCGCCCGAGAGCACCCGGACCAGCTCCTCGGCCGTGCGGCACCTGTCCAGGAGCTCCTTCACGTGGTTGCGGGTGCCCCTGAGCGGCTCCAGGGTCGGTACCCGCTGGAGGGAGTCGCGGTCCGGCAGGTCGAAGATGACCGAGTCCCAGGAGGCCGCGGCCACGTCGTCCGCGTACTGCTCCAGACAGCGGCCGCGGAAGTACGCGCGCGTGTCCTCAGGAGGCTTCGCCTCGGCCCGTTCGACGTCCGCCTCGTCCAGGAGCCTGCTCATCCTGCCGCGGGCCACCAGACGGTTGTACAGGCCCTTCTCGGGGCGTACGTCCGAGTACTGGAGATCCACCAGGTGGAGCCGCGCCGCGTCCCACTCCAGGGCGTCACGGCGGCGGTAGCCCTCCAGGATCTCCTTCTTCGTCACCCAGTCCAGCTCGCCCGACAGGCTCATCGGGTCGTTCTCCAGGCGGTTGAGCGTGTCCTCCCAGCGGCCCAGCACGTCCCTGGTCTGCTCGTCCGCGTCGGCTCCGTAGCGCTCCTCGACGTATTTGCGCGCCAGTTCGAAATACTCCATCTGGAGCTGTACGGCGGTGAGTGTCCGCCCGCTGCGGAGAGTGATCAGACGGGCCAGGGACGGGTCGTGCGAGACCTGGTGGAGCGTGCGTACAGGCTGGTCGACGGCCAGGTCCACATTGATGAACCCGTCCTCGATCATGGACAGGATCAGGGCCGTCGTCCCGAGCTTGAGATAGGTGGAGATCTCCGAGAGATTCGCGTCGCCGATGATCACATGGAGCCTGCGGTACTTCTCGGCGTCCGAGTGCGGCTCGTCCCTGGTGTTGATGATGGGCCGTTTGAGTGTCGTCTCCAGCCCGACCTCGACCTCGAAGTAGTCGGCCCGCTGGCTGATCTGGAAACCGTGCTCGTGGCCGTCCTGGCCGATGCCGACCCGGCCGGCACCGGTGACGACCTGCCGGGAGACGAAGAACGGCGTCAGGTGCCGCACGATGTCCGAGAACGGGGTCTCCCGCTTCATCAGGTAGTTCTCGTGCGTGCCGTACGAGGCGCCCTTGTTGTCGGTGTTGTTCTTGTACAGGAGGATCGGCTGGGCGCCGGGGAGCTGTCCGGCGCGCTCGGCGGCCTCGGCCATGATGCGCTCGCCGGCCTTGTCCCACAGGACGGCGTCGCGCGGGTTGGTGATCTCCGGGGAGCTGTACTCGGGGTGCGCGTGGTCGACGTAGAGCCGGGCGCCGTTGGTGAGGATCACATTGGCCAGCCCGATGTCCTCGTCGGTGAGCTGGCTGGACTCGGCGGCCTCGCGGGCGAGGTCGAAGCCTCGTGCGTCCCGCAGCGGGTTCTCCTCCTCGAAGTCCCAGCGGGCGCGGCGCGCCCTGTGCATCGCCGCCGCGTAGGCGTTGACGATCTGGGACGAGGTGAGCATGGCATTGGCGTTCGGTTGGCCGGGGACGGAGATGCCGTACTCCGTCTCGATGCCCATTACTCGCCGTACGGTCATGCGGCCCTCCTTGCCCGGCGGCGCTCCCGGACGGGAACGCCGCTCAAGTACCGCTGTCTCTCCGGTGCGTGTGCGGTGCCCGTCCCCGCACTGCGCGACATGGCGGTACCGACGAGCCTAAAACGGCTTCGCACTGGTGGGGAGATCGTTTCCGTCATTGTCCCGGTGTCGTGAAAGGTAGGGGGAAAACAACCGGCTGCGGATGCCCGTCCGGACATCCGCAGCCGGTCTTTCTCTTACAGGTACTGTCCGGTATTGGCCACCGTGTCGATGGAGCGTCCGGTGTCCGCGCCCTGTTTTCCGGTGACGAGGGTGCGGATGAAGACGATCCGCTCGCCCTTCTTGCCGGAGATACGGGCCCAGTCGTCCGGGTTGGTGGTGTTGGGCAGGTCCTCGTTCTCCTTGAACTCGTCCACGCAGGCCTGGAGGAGATGGGCGACGCGGAGTCCTCGCTGGTTCTCGTCGAGGAAGTCCTTGATCGCCATCTTCTTGGCCCGGTCGACGATGTTCTGGATCATCGCGCCGGAGTTGAAGTCCTTGAAGTAGAGGACTTCCTTGTCGCCGTTGGCGTACGTGACCTCGAGGAAGCGGTTCTCCTCGGACTCGGTGTACATCCGCTCGACGACCGACTGGATCATGCCCTGCACCGTGGACTCGGGGGAGCCCTTGTGCTCGGACAGGTCGTCCTCGTGCAGGGGCAGCGAGGACCGCAGGTACTTCGCGAAGATGTCCTTCGCCGCCTCCGCGTCCGGACGCTCGATCTTGATCTTCACGTCGAGCCGGCCGGGCCGCAGGATCGCGGGGTCGATCATGTCCTCGCGGTTGGAGGCGCCGATGACGATGACGTTCTCCAGGCCCTCCACACCGTCGATCTCGGCGAGGAGCTGCGGGACGATGGTGTTCTCCACGTCCGAGCTGACACCGGAACCGCGGGTGCGGAAGAGGGACTCCATCTCGTCGAAGAAGACGATGACGGGGGTGCCCTCGCTGGCCTTCTCACGGGCGCGCTGGAAGACCAGGCGGATGTGCCGCTCGGTCTCGCCCACGTACTTGTTGAGGAGCTCGGGGCCCTTGATGTTCAGGAAGTAGCTCTTGCCGGCGGGCCGGCCGCTGACCTCCGCGACCTTCTTGGCAAGGGAGTTGGCCACGGCCTTGGCGATGAGCGTCTTGCCGCAGCCGGGCGGGCCGTAGAGCAGGATGCCCTTCGGCGGGCGGAGCTCGTGCTCCTTGAAGAGGTCCGGGTAGAGGTACGGAAGCTCCACGGCGTCGCGGATCATCTCGATCTGGCCGCCGAGACCGCCGATCTTGCCGTAGTCGACGTCCGGTACCTCTTCGAGGACGAGTTCCTCGACCTCGCTCTTGGGAACCACCTCGTAGACGTAGCCGGAGCGCGGTTCGAGCAGGAGGGCGTCGCCGGCGCGGATGGTGATGTCGAGCAGCGGCTCCGCGAGCCGCACCACCCGTTCCTCGTCGGTGTGCCCCACGACCAGGGCGCGCTCGCCGTCCTCAAGGATCTCCTTGAGGGTGACGATGTCCCCGGCCCGCTCGAACTCCATGGCCTCGACCACATTGAGGGCCTCGTTGAGCATCACTTCCTGGCCGCGCCGGAGCTCTTCGAGCTCGACGCCCGGGCTGACGTTCACCCGGAGCTTGCGGCCCCCGGTGAAGATGTCGGCCGTGCCGTCCTCGTTCGCATGCAGGAAGACACCGAAGCCGGCCGGCGGCTGCGCGAGCCGGTCGACCTCTTCCTTGAGGGCCACGATCTGGTCGCGGGCCTCACGCAGCGTATTGGCGAGCCGCTCGTTCTGCGCGGACACACCTGCCAGGTTCGTCTGCAGTTCGACGATCCGCTCTTCGAGAATTCTCGTATGACGCGGAGAGTCGGCGAGCTTACGTCGCAGGACGGCGATTTCCTGCTCGAGATAGGCAACCTGGCCTGCTGGGTCTTCTGACCCCCGCCCGGGCCGGATGCCGCGGTTGATGTCGTCGTCGTGGGCTGCCACGGTCCTCACCTCCTCCAAGGGGAGCTGGACGCTTCCTGACCCTACCTGGGTAGGTGGTGATTAAAACCCCTAGATCACAAACACTGTCGGGGTGTGTCCGATCTTCACCCTTGCGCTCTCCCTCACGCCAGGGGAATACCCACCGATCAACATCGGAAAGCGGCCGGTTGTATCGTCGAGGTGTTCAACACCCGTCAGGGCTGGCGCGACTTGCCCGAGGTGGTCCCGGCCCACGCAGGAAACGGCAGGCGATATGACCGTGCAGCAGCAGGCTCCGACCGGCACCCTCACCGAGGGCGGCGAGCCGCTCGAAGTCTGGATCGACCAGGACCTCTGCACCGGCGACGGGATCTGCGCCCAGTACGCGCCCGACGTCTTCGAGCTGGACATCGACGGGCTCGCCTATGTGAAGAGCGCCGACGACGAGTTGCTCCAGTCCCCCGGCGCCACCACCCGGGTGCCGCTGCCGCTTCTCCAGGATGTCGTGGACTCGGTCAAGGAGTGCCCGGGTGAGTGCATTCATGTACGGCGCGTCTCGGACAGTGTCGAGGTGTACGGCCCCGACGCGGAGTGACGGGCTCCCGGCCGTCCGCGGCGCCGTCGCGGCAGCGCGGGCTGGTCACGCGGTGTGACCGGTCAGACGCTGCGTGACTCGTTCCGGTCGCTCTGTACGAAGGCGCCGTCCCGCCATCGCCAGGTCAGGTTCCGCTCCTCGTCGGGGCAGCAGCCCGGTACGTCGGGCCCGGAGTAGCCGAGCAGCCGGGCCCGGACGAAGCCGTCGGCTATCGCCAGGTCGGCGACGGTCTGCCGGTCGGCCGGGTCCACGAGGGTGGCGACGACGCGGGGGGCGTTCGCGTCCTTCGTCGCTGTGAGTACGTAGACGCCGCTCGGCGGGGTGCCCGATCCGGCGTCGCAGCGGGCGGCGGCCACGGTCTCGGGGCGGCCGTCGCCGTCGAGGTCCCCGGCGGCCTCCTTGGTGACCAGTGCTTTCGCGCCACCGCATTCGAGCGGGAAGTCGACGCCTGCGGTGTCGGGCGCGGGCAGTGGCGCGGTGTTCGGCGCGGTCCGCGCGGTGGTTCCGGAGCCTGTCTGGTTGGCGGTGGCGGCGTCCGGCTGGAGCAGGCCGGCGCCGGCCATCACGGCGGCCATCGCGGTGGCCGTGGCGAGCCAGTGCACGGGACGCGGGCGGGTGTGCGCGAGGTCCGGGACGTCGGAGATCTGCACGCGGTGTCTCCTGTGAAGGCAGGGCCGGTGGGGGTGGCGAGAATCGTGCCACACGTCACAGTGCGGTGGAACAGCGGGGTCGTTAAGGCCAACGTAAAGAAGCCGCCGCCTGGTTCACGTCGGGCGGACGTGAACCGGGCGGCGGCGCTGCCGTGTTGTGGGTTCCCGGGGCCGGGGAGGTGACGCGGGCTCAGCTCCGGGAGCCGCTGCCGCTTCCGGGGCCGTCGTAGTCCTCGCCGTACGCGCCCTTGGAGGGGCGGCGGCGGCGCAGGGGCGGCTCCACGCCGTCGGCGAGGCGGCGGGCGGTGATCAGGAAGCCGGTGTGGCCGATCATGCGGTGGTCGGGGCGTACGGCGAGTCCTTCGACGTGCCAGTTGCGGACCATCGACTCCCAGGCGGCCGGTTCGTTGAACGAGCCGTGTTCGCGGATCGTCTCGACGGTGCGGGCGAGCTGGGTGGTGGTGGCGACGTAGGCGCACAGGATGCCGCCGGGTACGAGCGCCTTCGACACGGGCTCGACGCATTCCCACGGTGCGAGCATGTCGAGGATCACGCGGTCGACCTCGGTGTCCGAGAGGTTGTCCTGGAGGTCGCCGACGGTGAGCTGCCAGGCGGGGTGGGGGCCGCCGAAGTAGCGTTCCACGTTCTGGCGGGCGATGTCGGCGAAGTCCTGGCGGCGCTCGTAGGAGTGCAGCATGCCCTGGTCGCCGATGGCCCGCAGCAGGAAGCTGCTGAGCGAGCCCGATCCCACTCCGGCCTCGACGATGCGGGCGCCGGGGAAGATGTCGGCGAAGGCCAGGATCTGGCCCGCGTCCTTGGGGTAGACCACGGCGGCGCCGCGGGGCATGGACAGGACGTAGTCGGGGAGCAGGGGGCGCAGCGCGAGGTAGGCGACGTTTCCCGTGGTGCGGACAACACTGCCCTCGGGAGCACCGATCAGCTCGTCGTGCGGGAAGGAACCCTTGTGGGTGTGGAAGTTCTTCCCGGCTTCGAGCGTGAAGGTGTAGTGGCGTCCCTTGGGGTCGGTGAGCTGGACCTGGTCCCCGACCTTGAAGGGGCCGCGACGACGGGCGGCACCGGTCGGTTCGGACATGCGGTCAGACTACCTGCTCCGTTTGAGGCCCTCTCACCTGGCGTGGGGGTGCCTCATGGGCGCCTCGGCCGGTGCCTATGAGGAATCGGGCCTGGCCATGGCGGCGACGAAGGCCCGTTCGACGTCGGCGGTGGAGAGGACTCCGTAGATCTCCCCGGTCTCCTCGACCACGAGGTACTCGGTGGCGGGGCTGGCCCTGAGCCGGTCAAGGAGGGCTTCTCCGGCGAGTTCGGCGGGGATCTTCATGCCGTCGGTGAGGTCCTGGGCGAGGCCGCTGACCGCGACCCAGGGGCGGCGGTGGGCCGGGACGCCGACGATGGCGGCCTCGCGGACCAGGGCGGTGGGTTCGCCCTGTCCGTCGACGACGACGAGGGCACGGGCGCCGGCCTCGTTGGCGCGGCGCAGCGCCTCGGAGAGCGGGGTGGCGGATTCGACCGGGACGGCGCGGCGGGTGAGGGCGCGGGCCCGCAGTTCGGGCAGGTGTTCACGCAGGCGTGCCATGCGCAGGCTGTTGCCGGCGCCGGTCCAGATGATCGCGGCGAGGATGGCGGCGAGGAGCGCGTCGGTGACGGTCTCCATCCCGCCGATGTCCTTGGTGGAGTTGCCGAGGGCGCCGGTGTGGGTGAGCAGCGGGAGGCCGATGAGGACGGCGACGGCGAGGGCCCTGCCGACCCAGGCGGCGGCGACGGTGCCGGTCATGGGTTTGCCGCTGATCTTCCAGACGACGGCGCGGAGCATCCGGCCGCCGTCGAGGGGCAGGCCGGGCAGCAGGTTGAAGGCGGCGACGATGAGGTTGGAGATCATGAGTCCGGCGAGCAGGACGCCGGGGACGGTGCCGGGTTCGACGGCCATCATCGTGAGGTAGAAGAAGGCGGCGAGGACGAGGGAGAGCAGGGGGCCGACGAAGGCGAGCACGAACTCGCGGCCGGGGGTCTCGGACTCCTTCTCGATCTCGGAGACGCCGCCGAAGAACTGGAGCTGGATGCGGCGTACGGGAAGGCCGTAGCGCAGGGCGACGACCGTGTGGGCCAGTTCGTGGACCAGTACGGAGGCGTAGAAGGCGACGGCGAAGAAGAGCGCGACGAGGTACCGGACGCCGCCGAGCTCGGGGAGCACCCGGTCGAGCTGGCCGCCGAAGACCCAGGTGATGAGGGCGGCGACCAGGAACCAGCTGGGCGCGACGTAGACGGGAACGCCGAAGGGACGGCCCATCAGGATCCCGCCCCCGGGGTCTTCGGGCCGCTTCCGCTTGCCGCCGGGGGGCGCGTCCTCAGGACCGGACCGCGGCCTCCTGCTCTCGCCGCTCTCGTCGTCCTTGTTCACGTCGTCCCTTCGTTGCGGCGCCGTCACTCGCTCCGATGATGCCGTGTGCGCGAGGTCTTGTGCCGATGGTATTCCGCTCGCTGTCGGTGGCGGGCCGTAGGGTCTGCGTCATGAGTACGAGTCAGCAGCCCATGTCGCTGTCGCCGTCGCGTGCGAGTGACTTCATGCAGTGCCCTCTGCTGTACCGGTTCCGGGTGATCGACAAGCTGCCGGAGAAGCCGAGCGAGGCGGCCACCCGGGGGACGCTGGTGCACGCGGTGCTGGAGAGGCTGTTCGACGACCCCGCTGTCGAGCGTACGGCGCCGCGGGCCAGGGCGATGGTTCCCGGGCAGTGGGAGCGGCTGCTGGAGTCGAGGCCGGAGCTGGGTGAGCTGTTCGAGGGGGACGAGGGCGGCGAGCGGCTGACCCGCTGGCTGTCGGAGGCCGAGGGGCTGGTCGAGCGGTGGTTCTCGCTGGAGGATCCGACACGGCTGGAGCCGGCCGAGCGTGAGCTGTTCGTGGAGACGGAGCTGGAGTCGGGGCTCCGGCTGCGCGGGGTGATCGACCGGGTCGACGTGGCGCCGTCGGGCGAGGTGCGGATCGTGGACTACAAGACGGGCAAGGCGCCGCGTCCGGAGTACGCGGAGGGCGCGCTGTTCCAGATGAAGTTCTACGCGCTGGTGATCTGGCGGTGGAAGCGGGTGGTGCCGCGCCGGCTCCAGCTGGTCTATCTGGGCAGTGGTGACGTCCTGACCTACGACCCGGTGGAGGCGGATCTGGAGCGGATCGAGCGCAAGCTGCTGGCGCTGTGGGACGCGATCAGGCAGGCGACGGAGACGGGTGACTGGCGGCCACGGCCGACGAAGCTGTGCGGCTGGTGCGATCACCAGGCGGTCTGTCCGGAGTTCGGCGGCACTCCCCCGGTGTATCCGCTGACGGTGCCGCCGGCGCGGGAGGAGCAGCCGCCTCCGGCGGTGGAGCCGGCCGTTTCCGCCGGGCCGGCCGAGGGGGCGTAGCGCGGCGGCGTCCGCCCGCCGCTCCCGGGGGCGGGGCCGCAGGGCAGAATGGACCGGGATCGGTCTACCGAAGGAGATCCCGTGGCGACCCGCGTCCTACTGGTCGATGACCAGCCACTGCTGCGTACCGGCTTCCGGATGATCCTGGAGGCCGAGCAGGACATCGCGGTCGTCGGGGAGGCCGGGGACGGGCTTCAGGCCATCGACCAGGTGCGGGCGCTCCAGCCCGATGTGGTGCTGATGGACATCCGGATGCCGCGGATGGACGGGGTGGAGGCGACGCGGCAGATCACGGGTCCCGGCAAGGACGGTCCGGCGAAGGTGCTGGTGCTGACCACGTTCGATCTGGACGAGTACGTGGTGGAGGCGCTGCGCGCGGGGGCCAGTGGCTTCCTGCTGAAGGACGCGCCGGCGAACGAGTTGGTGCAGGCGATCCGGGTGGTGGCCGCAGGTGAGGCGATGCTCGCGCCGAGCATCACGCGCAGGCTGCTGGACAAGTACGCGGACCATCTGCCGTCGGGTGACGAGCAGGTGCCGGACACCCTGCACACGCTGACCGACCGCGAGGTCGAGGTGCTGAAGCTGGTGGCGCGGGGGCTGTCCAACGCGGAGATCGCCGCGGATCTCTTCGTCAGCGAGACCACGGTCAAGACGCATGTGGGTCATGTGCTGACGAAGCTGAGCCTGCGGGACCGTGTGCAGGCGGCGGTGTACGCGTACGAGAGCGGTCTGGTGCGCCCCGGCGCCCAGTGACCGCCGGCGCTCCCGGCGGACACGGGAGTGGTCCCGGCGGTGCGGGTGACGTCCCGCGGGTGAGGTCCCCGGCACGGGTGCGGTGCCGGGGACCTCTCGCGTCCTCGCCGCGTGGCGGTGGTCCGGTCAGACGGCGCTGCCGGTGCCGAGCTCCCACAGCAGCAGTTCGCCGGAGGGGTTGAGCGCCCACTCCACACCGGAGATGTCGTCGGCGGCGGCCACGTACTGCTTGCCCTGCCAGAGCGGCAGTACCGGTACGTCCTCGGCGACGATGTCCTGCATCTGCGCGAAGGCCCTGGCTGCGGCGCTGCGCTCGGCCTCGCTGCGTGACTGGGGGATCAGCCGGTCGCTGACCTTCTTGTTCGAGTACGGCGCGTTGAGGAAGTTGTCCTCGTCGAGGAACGGCGCGATGTAGTTGTCGGGGTCGGGGAAGTCGGGGAACCAGCCCATGCCGTAGACGGTGTAGTCACCGCGTGTCTGGGCGGGCCGGAACTCGGACCACTCGGTGCCCTTGATGTCGACGTCGAAGAGGCCGCTGGAGTTCAGCTGCTTCTTGAGCGTCTCGAACTCCTTGGCCGTGGCCTCGCCGTAGTGGTCGGTCGTGTAGTTCAGGGTGAACTTCACGGGCGTCTCGACTCCGGCTTCGTCGAGGAGCCGCTCGGCCTCGGCCCGGTCGGGTTCGCCGTACTTGTTGAAGAACGAGTTGGTGTGCGCGGTGATGGTCGACGGGATGAGCGAGTAGAGGGGTTCGGCGGTGGAGCCGTACACCTCGGAGGCGATCTGGCCGCGGTCGACGAGGGAGGCGACGGCCTGGCGTACGGCCTTGTCCTTCACCACGGGCTCGTCGGTGTCGAAGGCGAGGTACCGGATCTCCAGACCGGGCATCTCGGTGAGCTCGACCTCGTCGGTGGGCTTGGCGGTCATGTCCTCGATCTGGTCGGGGGACATGGTGCGGGCCATCACGTCGATCTCGCCGGAGTCGAGGGCCTTGCCCATGGCCGCCGCGTCGGGGTACGAGCGCAGCTCGACCTTATCGTTGCGGAGCTTCAGGTCGCCCTTGTAGGAGGAGTTCCTGGTGAAGACCGCCTTGACGACGCGGTCGCCGTCCGTCTCGGTCTTGACGTCGTACGGGCCTGAGCCGGTCACGTCGAAGCCGTCGCGGAGCTTCTTGCCGTCGTACGCCTCGGGGTCGACGATGCCGGCGACGGGAGTGGAGAGCTTGTACGGGAACGTGGCGTCGGGGGTCTTGAGGTGGAAGACGACCTCGGAGGCGCTGGGCGTCTCGATGGTGTCGATGTTCTTGAGCAGGCCCACCGCGCCGGCCTCGGAGTTGATGTCGATCACTCGTTCGATGGAGAACTTCACGTCCTGTGAGGTGATCCCGGCCCCGCCGGAGAACGTGAGCCCCTGGCGCAGTTCGCAGCGGTAGCTCTCGTTCTGGTTGTCCGTGAAGCGGCAGTTGGACGCGGCCTCGGGGACGGGGGCGCCGCCACCGCGGGGTATGTGCATCAGGGTCTGGAGGGACTGGCGCAGGACGTTCCAGGAGCCGGTGTCGTAGGCGAACGCCGGGTCGAAGGGCGCCGGGGAATCCTTGGTGGCGGTGAACTGGTCCGTGGTGCCGACGACGATGGCGTCACCGCTGCCGGACCCGCCGTCCGTGCCGCCGCAGGCGGCGAGCACCGGGGCGAGCAGTCCTGCCGCGACCGGCAGCACGAGACTCTTGCGCTTCATCCTGGACGTACTCCTCATCCGAACACCCTGCGCGACAACGGTGGTTGAGAATTTCGCGACGTGATTGAGCGTCGGAACACACCGTTGAGGTGGTGAACGTATGGCGAAGTTCTCGCGACGAGATTAGTCGGCGGGTGCGGATGTGGTGAACCGGGCTCGGTTCGGGCGTAATCGCAAAGCGATCAGCAAATACCGTGAAGCGGTATCGGCGCCGGGGAATGATTCGCGCATCGAGCCATAAAGCGGGGCACATGGGCGCCCGGATGAGCGCGGGGATCGGACAGGAAAGGCCCTCCGAACGGGCGCGCTCACCCTCGGCGACGGCACGCTGAGTGACAAAGGTCACCGCATTTCCGCCCGCCCCACCGCGACCGGGCACCCGATGATCATCGGGCTATCGCCGCAAAGGACGTACCCCAATCCCCCGGCTATTCGATAGTTTCAGGGGGCACGCTCCTCGTACCGATCAGTGATCGCGTGTAATCAGAGCGCGCAGGAAATGCAGATCGACCTCTTCGAGCGAGCCCACGACGACCCGCCCGTCGGCGGCGGCGATGGGCGCCACGGAGGGCACCGCCACCACCCGGCAGCCCGCGGCCTCGGCCGACGCCACCCCCGTCGCAGTGTCCTCGATGACGGCGCATCTGCCCGGAGCGGCGTTCAGGCCGCGCGCGGCGAGCAGGTACGGGTCGGGGTGCGGCTTGGTGTTCAGCACCTCGTCACCGGCCACGGTGAGGCCGAAGTGGTGGCGCCCCACGGAGTCCAGCACCCGGTCGATGATGCGCCGGTGCGAGGCGGAGACCAGGGCCGTGGGCACGCCGTGCCGGGCCAGCTCGGCGAGCAGCCTGGCGGCTCCGGGCATCAGCGGCACGTCGAAGCCGATGCGCTCCTCGAAGCGGTCGTTGAGCAGTACGGTCAGCTCGTCGAGGGTGATGTCGGCGCCGGTCGCCTCGATGAGGAATCCGGCGCTCCTGGTCATCGGACCGCCGACGACGACGTCGCGCCACGCCTCGTCCAGGGGGTGTCCGAGGTCCTTGAAGACCGCGACCTCCGTGTCCCACCAGAAGCCCTCCGTGTCGACCAGGGTGCCGTCCATGTCGAGGAGAACGGCCTGGAGCGCCGATCCTTCGGCCGTACGAGTCAGGGACGCGGGAACCGTACTGGTCATCCGGGCACACCTCCGAGAGGGACGAGAAGGCCGGCCGCCTTTCCTGACGGGCATCCCGTCAGGGCCGGCGACCGGCCCACGCTGGACCGACCAGTGTACGACTCGTCCGGTGAAGGCGCGCGGTGAGCGCTATCGCGCGTTGAAGTACTTCGCCTCGGGGTGGTGGATGACGATGGCGTCGGTGGACTGCTCGGGGTGGAGCTGGAACTCCTCGGAGAGCTCGACGCCGATCCGGCCGGGCTCCAGGAGCTCGGCGATCTTGGCGCGGTCCTCCAGGTCGGGGCAGGCACCGTAGCCGAGCGAGAACCGGGCGCCCCGGTACTTCAGCGCGAACATGTCCTCGACCTGCGACGGGTCCTCGGCCGCGAAGCCCAGCTCGGAGCGGACACGGGCGTGCCAGTACTCGGCGAGGGCCTCGGCGAGCTGGACGGACAGCCCGTGGAGTTCGAGATAGTCGCGGTAGGCGTTCTTCTCGAACAGCTCCGCGGTCACGCCGCCGATCCTCGACCCGACCGTGACGACCTGGAGGCCCACGACATCGGTCTCGCCCGACTCCTCGGGGCGGAAGAAGTCCGCCAGACAGAGCCGCCTGCCGCGCCGCTGGCGGGGGAAGGTGAAGCGGGTCCGCTCCGCCCCGTCCTCGCCGAGCAGGATCAGGTCGTCGCCCTTGGACACGCAGGGGAAGTACCCGTAGACCACGGCCGCTTCCAGCATGTTGTCGGTGTGGAGCTTGTCGAGCCAGCCCCGCAGGTGCGGCCGCCCCTCGGACTCCACCAGCTCCTCGTACGACGGCCCGCCCTTACGGGCCTCCTTCAGTCCCCACTGGCCCTTGAAGAGCGCGCCCTCGTCGAGCCAGGAGGCGTACTCCTTCAGCTGGATGCCCTTGATGACGCGGGTGCCCCAGAAGGGCGGCTCCGGGACCGGGTTGGTCGTCGACACGTCCGAGCGGACGGCGCCTTCCTCCGGGGCGTCCTCCACCACCGAGGCCGCCGCGACCGGCTTGACGCGGCGCTGCTTCAGCTCCGGGAGCACGGCCCCGGGGACGCCGCGCTTGATGCCGATCAGGGCGTCCATCAGCCGCAGGCCCTCGAACGCGTCCCGGGCGTAGCGGACCTCGCCCTCGTAGATCTCGTGCAGGTCCTGCTCCACGTAGGCGCGGGTGAGGGCGGCGCCGCCCAGGATGACGGGGAAGTCGGCCGCCAGCTTGCGCTGGTTCAGCTCCTGGAGGTTCTCCTTCATGATCACCGTGGACTTCACCAGCAGCCCCGACATGCCGATCACATCGGCCCGGTGCTCCTCGGCGGCTTCGAGGATCGCGGAGACCGGCTGCTTGATGCCGAGATTCACCACCGTGTAGCCGTTGTTGGACAGGATGATGTCGACCAGGTTCTTCCCGATGTCGTGCACGTCGCCCCGGACGGTGGCCAGGACGATGGTGCCCTTGCCGACGGCGTCCTCCCCCTCGGCGACCTTCTCCATGTGCGGCTCCAGGAAAGCCACCGCCTGCTTCATCACCTCCGCCGACTGGAGGACGAAGGGCAGCTGCATCTGCCCGGAGCCGAACAGCTCGCCGACGACCTTCATGCCGTTCAGCAGGGTGTCGTTGACGATCTCCAGGGCCGGCCGGGTCTCCAGGGCGGCGGTGAGGTCGGCCTCCAGGCCGTTCTTCTCGCCGTCGATGATCCGCCGCTCCAGCCGCTCGTCCAGCGGCAGCGCGAGCAGTTCCTCGGCCCGTCCGTCCTTCATCGACTTGGTGTTGACGCCCTCGAACAGCTCCATCAGCTTCTGGAGCGGGTCGTAGCCCTCCGCGCGCCGGTCGTAGATGAGGTCGAGCGCGGCCTTGACCTGCTCCTCCTCCAGCCTGGCGATCGGCAGGATCTTCGACGCGTGCACGATCGCCGAGTCCAGCCCGGCCTTCACGCACTCGTCGAGGAAGACGGAGTTGAGGACGATACGGGCCGCGGGGTTGAGGCCGAAGGAGATGTTGGACAGACCCAGGGTCGTCTGGACGTCGGGGTGGCGCTGCTTCAGCTCGCGGATCGCCTCGATCGTCGCGATGCCGTCCTTCCGCGACTCCTCCTGCCCCGTGCAGATCGTGAAGGTGAGGGTGTCGATCAGGATGTCCGACTCGTGCACGCCCCAGTTGCCGGTCAGGTCCGCGATCAGCCGCTCGGCGATCGCGACCTTGTGTTCGGGGGTGCGGGCCTGGCCCTCCTCGTCGATCGTCAGCGCGATCAGCGCGGCACCGTGCTCGACGGCCAGTTCGGTGACCTTCGTGAACCGGGACTCCGGGCCGTCGCCGTCCTCGTAGTTCACCGAGTTGATGACCGCGCGCCCGCCGAGCTTCTCCAGCCCCGCGCGCAGCACCGGCAGTTCGGTGGAGTCGAGCACGATCGGCAGGGTGGAGGCGGTGGCGAAGCGGGCCGCCAGCTCCGCCATGTCCGCGACGCCGTCACGGCCCACGTAGTCCACACACAGGTCGAGCAGGTGCGCGCCCTCCCGGATCTGGGCACGGGCCATCTCGACGCAGTCGTCCCAGCGGCCCTCCAGCATCGCCTCGCGGAACTTCTTGGAGCCGTTGGCGTTGGTGCGCTCACCGATCGCCAGGTACGACGTGTCCTGCCGGAACGGCACCGACTGGTACAGCGACGCCGCTCCCGGCTCGGGCCGCGCCACCCGCTCGGTGACCTCCGCGCCCCGAACCCGCTCCACGACCTGGCGCAGATGCTCCGGAGTCGTTCCGCAGCAGCCGCCGACCAGGGAGAGCCCGTACTCCTGGACGAAGTTCTCCTGGGCGTCGGCCAGTTCGCCCGCGGTCAGCGGATAGTGCGCGCCGTCCTTGCCGAGGACGGGCAGTCCGGCGTTGGGCATGCAGGAGATCGGCACACGGGAGTGGCGGGCCAGATAGCGCAGGTGCTCGCTCATCTCGGCCGGCCCCGTCGCGCAGTTCAGACCGATCATGTCGATCCCGAGGGGCTCCAGGGCCGTCAGCGCCGCGCCGATCTCCGACCCCAGCAGCATCGTGCCCGTCGTCTCGACGGTGACGGAGCAGATGACCGGCAGGTTCGCGCCGGTGCTGTCCAGGGCCCGGCGGGCGCCGAGGACGGCGGCCTTCGTCTGGAGGAGGTCCTGTGTCGTCTCCACCAGCAGGGCGTCCGCGCCGCCGGCGATCATGCCCTCGGCGTTGCGCTGGTAGGCGTCGCGCAGGGTCACGTAGTCGACGTGCCCCAGGGTCGGCAGCTTCGTCCCCGGGCCCATCGAGCCGAGCACCCAGCGCTGCTGTCCGGTCGAGCCGGTGAACTCGTCGGCGACCTCGCGGGCGATGCGGGCGCCGGCCTCGGAGAGTTCGAAGACCCGCTCGGGGATGTCGTACTCGGCCAGCGCGGCGAAGTTGGTACCGAAGGTGTTGGTCTCCACGCAGTCGACGCCGACCGCGAAGTACTCCTGGTGGACCGAGCGCACGATGTCCGGGCGGGTCACGTTCAGGATCTCGTTGCAGCCTTCCAGGTTCTGGAAGTCCTCCATCGTCGGATCCTGTGCCTGGAGCATCGTGCCCATCGCCCCGTCGGCCACCACCACGCGGGTGGCAAGGGCCTCGCGGAGGGCTTCGACTCGGGTCCGGCTGTCGGCGGAGACGCTGGAGGACGGGGCCATGTAAATACTCCCGGGGCTGCGACGGCTGTCGGCTTTGCGCCTTCCGGTGGAAGGGGCACCCGGCCAGGGTAGCGGTGCCCGGCTCGCGGCGGCGGTGTGTTTCACGGGGCGGACGGTCGTGCGTCGGCCAAATTGGAATCCGGTTGTCCGGCACACGGAGTCGGCATGGGCCGATATTGTTCAGCATTGTCGAACGACTTGCGACAAGGAGGTCCGGGCCGATGGCGAAGAGCATCCAGTCGCTCCAGCGCGCGGCGGCGGTACTGCGGCTTCTCGCGGGCGGCGAGCGCAGGCTCGGCCTGTCCGACATCGCCTCCACGCTCGGGCTGGCCAAGGGGACGGCCCACGGCATCCTGCGGACCCTCCAGGAGGAGGGGTTCGTGGAGCAGGACGCCGCTTCGGGCCGCTACCAGCTGGGGGCGGAGCTGCTGCGGCTCGGCAACAGCTATCTGGACGTCCACGAGCTGCGCTCCCGCGCCCTGGTGTGGACGGACGATCTGGCGCGGTCCAGCGGCGAGAGCGTGCATCTGGGGGTGCTGCACCTGGAGGGCGTACTGATCGTGCACCACGTCTTCCGGCCGGACGACAGCCGGCAGGTCCTGGAGGTGGGCGCGATGCAGCCGCTGCACTCCACGGCCCTGGGGAAGGTGCTCGCGGCGTACGACCCGGTGGCCCGTGCCGAGGCCGTCAGGGGCACCCGGGAGCGGCTGACCGGGCGCACCGTCACCGATCTGGAGCAATTCGAGTCGATTCTCGAACTCACCAGGTCACGGGGGTGGGCGGCGGATGTCGAGGAGACCTGGGAGGGCGTGGCGGCGGTGGCCGCGCCGATCCATGACCGACGGCGGATGCCCGTCGGGGCCATAGCACTCACGGGCGCGGTGGAACGCCTGTGCGAGTACGACGCGATCCGTCCGGAGCTGATCGCGGCGGTGCGCGAATGTGCCCGTTCGGTGTCCAGGGATGTCGGCGCCGGGCGGTTTTGAGTCGCATGGCCGATGATTCGAAGAGAACAAGGTTCCGGCGACAGGACCCTTGACGACTCCTTCACCCCAGGATGACACTGCCGTTCAGCGGTCGGCATTGTCGAACATTGATCGACGGGTCAACATGTGTGCACGACAAGGCCAGAGGCCGGCAACGCCCTCACCTGAGGGCTCGGACCATCGGTGCGAGCCGCTGGTCCGCCTTCCCCTGGACGAAGGAGTCTTGGGTGTCACACTTCGACATCTTCATAGGCGAGACCGTAGGTACCGCTCTCCTGATCCTGCTCGGTGGTGGCGTGGTCGCGGGCGTCGTCCTCAAACGCTCGAAGTCGCACGGCGCGGGCTGGGTCGCCATCAGCTTCGGGTGGGGATTCGCCGTACTCACCGGTGCGTATCTCGCCGCGGGCGTCTCGGGCGCCCATCTGAACCCCGCCGTCACGCTCGGCCTCGCGATATCCGGCGGTACGGAGTGGAGCGATGTGCCGCTCTACATGGCGAGCGAGCTGCTCGGCGCCGCCATCGGCGCCTTCCTTGTCTGGGTGGCGTACATGGGCCAGTTCAAGGCCCATCTGACCGACCCGGAGATCATCGCCGCGCAGCCGGCGGTCGAGGGGATGGTCGACCAGAAGACCGCGCCCAAGGCCGGTCCCGTCCTCGGTGTCTTCTCGACGGGCCCGGAGATCCGGCACACCGTGCAGAACGTGCTCACCGAGATCATCGCCACGTTCGCCCTGGTGATCGCGATCCTCACCCAGGGACTGAACGACGAGGGCAACGGCCTCGGTGTCCTCGGCGTCCTGATCACCTCGCTGGTGGTGGTGGGCATCGGCCTCTCGCTCGGTGGCCCCACCGGATACGCGATCAACCCGGCTCGCGACCTCGGCCCCCGTATCGTCCACGCGCTGCTGCCGCTGCCCAACAAGGGCGGCTCCGACTGGACGTACGCCTGGATCCCGGTCGTCGCTCCGCTCATCGGCGGCGCCGCCGCGGCCGGTCTCTACAACGTGGCCTTCAAGTAGGCCCACGCCCTTCCTCCGCCCTCCGCACCGAGCAGGAGCTGACACCGTGAGTGACGCACAGAGCACCGGGACTTCCTCCCACGGAACGGGACCCTTCATCGCGGCCATCGACCAGGGCACGACGTCCAGCCGCTGCATCGTCTTCGACGTCGACGGACGCATCGTCGCCGTCGACCAGAAGGAACACCGGCAGATCTTCCCGAAGCCAGGGTGGGTCGAGCACGACGCCAAGGAGATCTGGACCAACGTCCAGGAAGTCGTGGCGAACGCCATCGAGAAGGCCGGGATCACCAAGGCCGACGTCCTGGCGATCGGGATCACCAACCAGCGCGAGACCACCATGCTCTGGGACAGGAAGACCGGTGAGCCCGTCCACAACGCCATCGTCTGGCAGGACACCCGCACCAGCTCGCTGGTGAAGGAGCTGGGCCGCAACGTCGGCCAGGACCGGTTCCGGCGCGACACCGGACTGCCGCTGGCGACCTACTTCGCCGGGCCGAAGGCGCGCTGGCTGCTCGACAACGTCGAGGGGCTGCGCGAGCGGGCCGAGAACGGCGAGATCCTCTTCGGCACCATGGACTCCTGGGTGATCTGGAATCTCACCGGTGGTGTCGACGGCGGGGTGCACGTCACGGACGTCACCAACGCCTCGCGCACGATGCTGATGCGCCTCGACACGCTGGAGTGGGACCCGAAGATCTGCAACTCGATCGGCGTCCCGATGGCGATGCTCCCCAAGATCCGCTCCTCCTCCGAGGTGTACGGAACGGCCAAGGGCGGCCCGCTGAACGGGATTCCGGTCGCCTCGGCCCTCGGTGACCAGCAGGCGGCCCTGTTCGGCCAGACCTGTTTCGCGGAGGGTGAGGCCAAGTCGACGTACGGCACGGGCACGTTCATGCTGATGAACACCGCCCACAAGCCGGTCAACTCCTACAACGGGCTGCTCACCACGGTCGGTTACCGCATCGGCGACGAGCCCGCGGTGTACGCCCTGGAGGGCGCCATCGCGGTCACCGGCGCGCTGGTGCAGTGGATGCGCGACCAGCTGGGCCTGATCAACTCCGCCCCGGAGATCGAGACACTGGCCTCCTCGGTGGAGGACAACGGCGGCGCGTACTTCGTCCCGGCCTTCTCCGGACTCTTCGCACCCCACTGGGACTCGGCCGCCCGCGGTGTCATCGCCGGTCTCACCGGCTACGTCACCAAGGCGCACCTCGCCCGCGCGGTGCTGGAGGCCACGGCCTGGCAGACCCGTGAGATCAGCGACGCCATGACCAAGGACTCCAAGGTCGAGCTGACGTCCCTGAAGGTCGACGGCGGCATGACCGCCAACAACCTGCTGATGCAGACGCTCTCCAACGTCCTCGACGCGCCCGTGGTGCGTCCGATGGTCGCGGAGACCACCTGTCTCGGCGCCGCGTACGCGGCCGGGCTCGCGGTCGGCTTCTGGCCGGACACCGAGGCGCTGCGGGCCAACTGGCGCCGGGCCGCCGAGTGGACGCCGGACATGGACCCGGCGAAGCGCGAGCGCGAGTACAAGAACTGGCTCAAGGCCGTGGAGCGCACCAAGGCCTGGGTGGACGAGGACGACGAGCACTGACCCAGGCGTTTCGTCCGAGTGAGGAGACACCATGACCACCCTTCACAGCAGTCCCGCACTGGGCACGCACCCGGCGGGCGGCTCGCTCCCGAGCCGCGCCGAGACCCGGGAGCAGTTGTCCCGCGCCACCTACGACCTGCTGGTCATCGGCGGCGGCATCCTGGGCATCTCCACCGCCTGGCACGCCTCCCAGTCGGGACTGCGGGTGGCTCTGGTGGACGGTGGCGACTTCGCCGGCGCCACCTCCTCCGCCTCCTCCAAACTGCTGCACGGCGGTCTGCGCTATCTCCAGACCGGTGATGTGCGGCTGGTCGCCGAGAACCACTTCGAGCGCCGCGCGGTCTCGCGCCGCGTGGCGCCCCATCTGGCGAACCCGCTCACGTTCTATCTGCCCGTCTACCGGAACGGGCCGCACAGCGCGGCCAAGCTGGGCGCCGGAGTGTTCGCGTACTCGGCGCTCTCCGCCTTCAACGACGGCGTCGGGCATCTGCTGAGCCCGGCGAAGGCACGGCGCGCGGTGCCCGAACTGCGCACGGACAATCTCCGGGCCGTCGCGGTCTACGGCGACGACCAGATGAACGACGCGCGGATGGCCGTCATGACGGTCCGGGCGGCCGTCGAGTCCGGGGCCGCCGTCCTCAACCACGCCCAGGTCACCGGATTGCGGTTCACCGGCGGCCGGGTGACGGGCGCCGACCTCAAGGACGGTATGGACGGTACGGAGTTCGGGGTCGACGCCCGGCTCGTACTGAACGCCACCGGCCCCTGGGTCGACCATCTGCGCCGGATGGAGGACCCGCGCTCCGAGCCGTCCATCCGGCTCTCCAAGGGCGCGCACCTCGTGCTGCGGCGCACCGCCCCGTGGAACGCTGCGCTCGCGACGCCGATCGACAAGTACCGCATCACCTTCGCCCTCCCCTGGGAGGACATGCTGCTGCTCGGCACGACGGACGAGGTGTACGAGGGCGATCCGGCGGACGTCGCGGTCAACGACGCCGACATCCACCAGATCCTCGACGAGGCGTCGCTCTCGGTCCGCGACCAGCAGCTCTCGCGGGAGCTGATGACCTACTCGTTCGCCGGTCTGCGGGTGCTGCCCGGCGGCCCCGGCGACACCTCGACCGCCAAGCGGGAGACGGTCGTCACCGAGGGCAGTGGCGGCATGCTGTCGGTGGCGGGCGGCAAGTGGACGACGTTCCGCCACATCGGCCGTACGGTGCTGGACAAGCTGGAGACCCTGCCGGGCCGTCCGCTCGGCTCGGACATCGAACCGACGTCGCGGCTGCCGAAGATGCTGCCGCTGCCCGGCATCGCCAATCCGCAGGCGGTGACGCACCGGCTGCTGATCGACGGCGGGGCGCACGGCGACGGCATCGCGCGGGACACGGCGCACCATCTGGCCAGGCACTACGGTTCGCTGGCCTTCGACATCGCGCGGCTGGCGTACGAACGGCCCGAGCTGGGCGAGCGCATCCACCCCGACGCCCCGGAGATCTGGGCGCAGGTCGTCTACGCGCGGGACCACGAGTGGGCCGAGACGGCGGACGACGTGCTGCGGCGGCGTACGACGCTGACGATCCGGGGGCTGGACACCGATGGTGTCCGTGCCCGGGTGGAGGAGTTGCTGGGCGGGCGGAGCGGCTGAGCGGCCGGGTTCGAGCGGGCCGGGTGGTGCGGGGAGCGTGAGCGGCACGCTTCGAAACGAGTTCCGAATCGGTGCCGGGGCCGGGAGCGGCGGCCCCGGCCCCGTGCGTCCGGGAGATCTCCGGCCGAACGGGGCGCCGGGCCCGCGGGGAGACGCATAATGGAGGCCGATACATCGGATGTATGGAGGTCGCCCATGGCTGTCACCGACGAGGCCATCGAGAAGATCAAGGGAATGATCGTCTCGGGCGCGCTGCGCCCGGGGGACCGCCTTCCCAAGGAGAGCGAGCTCGCCGCCGAACTGGGCCTGTCGCGCAATTCGCTGCGCGAGGCGGTACGCGCCCTGTCGCTGATCCGGATTCTCGACGTACGGCAGGGCGACGGGACGTATGTCACCAGCCTCGATCCCCAACTGCTGCTCGAAGCGCTGAGTTTCGTCGTGGACTTCCACCGGGACGACACGGTGCTGGAGTTCCTGGCGGTACGGCGGATCCTGGAGCCGGCCGCGACGGCGATGGCCGCGTCCCGGATCAAGGACTCCGAACTGGACGCGCTCGGCGCGCAGTTGGACGCGCTCGGGGACGATCCCTCGGTGGAGGAGCTGGTCGCGTCCGATCTGGAGTTCCACCGAGGCATCGTGCAGGCCTCGGGCAACTCGGTGCTCTGCTCTCTGCTCGACGGTCTGTCGGGGCCGACGACCCGGGCCCGGGTGTGGCGCGGGCTCACGCAGGAGGACGCGGTCAGCCGGACCCTGCACGAGCACCGGGCGATCCTGGCCGCGCTGCGCGACCGGGACCCGGAGGCGGCCAGGTCATGGGCGACGGTGCATGTCGCGAGTGTGGAGCAGTGGCTCCGCTCGACCCTCTGAACCGGGGAGGGACGGAGGGCCGGGGCACCGGGACCTGACGGACGGGCCTCCCCGGGGGACGGACGTGGCCGGGAACGCCACTCGCCGGTCCGGACCGCGGGCGCGGTCCGGACCGGCGAGTGAAACCGGCTGTCGGCCACCGGACGTGTCCCGGGGAGGCCCGCGCCGGCGCCGGTCCGCCGCGCCGGGGGGACCGGCGGACCCGCCGTCAGTCCTGCTTCTCGCCGCTCGCGAACCGGGAGATGACCAGCGCGACGATGATGATCGCGCCGTTCAGGAACTGGTTCCAGAGCGCGGGCACCCCGCCCAGCGTCATCACATTGACCACCAGCTGGAGCGTGAGCACCCCGGTCAGCGCGCCGAAGAGCGTGCCGCGCCCGCCCTTGAGGCTGATGCCCCCGATCACGGCAGCGGCGAAGACCTGGAAGATCCAGCCGTTGCCCTGGGTGGCGGCGACGGAGCCGTAGTGCCCGGTGTAGAGGATGCCGGCGAAGGCCGCCAGGACACCGCCGATGGCGAGCACGACCCAGGTGATGCGGTCGACCCTGATACCGGCGGCGCGCGCCGCCTCCGGGTTGCCGCCGATCGCGTACAGGGAGCGTCCGTGCCGCAGCCAGGCGAGCGACGCGCCGCCGATGGCGAACAGCGCGAGACAGATCCAGACGGCGGCGGGCGCTCCCAGCCAGTCGGTCTTGCCGAGGTAGCGGAAGGACTCCGGGACGTCGGTGATCGACTTGCCCTCGGTGATGCCGATCTGGAGGCCGCGGAGCATGGTCAGCATGCCGAGGGTGGCGATGAAGCCGTTGACCCGCAGTTTCAGGATCAGGAAGCCGTTGATCACCCCGACGACCAGGCCGACCAGCAGACAGGCCGGGACGGCCGCCCAGACGGGCAGGATGTCGAGGCCCGCGAACCGGCCGCCCTCGGACGGCAGCACCATCCACATGGCGACGACCGGCGCGATGCCGATGGTCGACTCCAGCGACAGGTCCATCCGGCCGCAGATCAGGATCAGCGCCTGGCCGAGCACCAGCAGGCTCAGTTCGGAGGACTGCTGGACGACGCTGATCAGGTTGTTGGAGGTGAGGAAGACCGGCGAGACGATGAAGCCGATCACCATCAGCACCAGGATCACCGGCACGAGCGAGAAGTCGCTCCATCTGATGAACTTCAGCCGGCTCAGCGGGTGGTCGTTGTCGCGCTCCTTGTCGGGCACCGGCGTTCGTATCGTCCCGGTCATCGGCTCTCCCCCACACCTTCCATGGCGGCGACCAGTTCCCGGTCGGTCCACCCGCTCCCGAACGTTGCCACCACTCGCCCGTGGAACAGGGCCAGTACGCGGTCGCAGACCCGTAGATCATCCAGCTCGTCCGAGATGATCACGGCCGCGTTTCCCTCGTCGGCCACCCGGCGCACGACGCCGAGCAGCGAGTCCTTCGACTTGACGTCGACGCCCGCCGTGGGGCGCACCGCCACCAGGACGCCGGGCGCCCGGGCCAGGGCCCTGGCGACGACCACCTTCTGCTGGTTGCCGCCCGACAGGCCCGAGACCGGCTGCTCGGGGCCCGTCGTCTTGATGTCCAGCGAGCCGATCATGGACCGGGCGAACTCCCTGGTGCGGGAGGGCAGTACGGTCCCCCACGGGCCGAGCTGGTCGGCGACCGTGAGCGTGGCGTTCTCGGCGACGCTGCGGTTCAGCACGAGCCCCTGGAGGTGCCGGTCCTCGGGGATGTAGCCGATCCCGGCGTCCAGGGAGTGCGGGACGCTGCCCGGCCGCACCGTGCGGTCGCGGACCGCGATCCGGCCCGCCGTCGCCTTCCGCATACCGACCAGCGTCTCGCCCAGCGCGGTGTTGCCGCTGGCGGCGGCCCCGGCCAGGCCGAGGACCTCACCGGGGCGCACTTCGAGGTCGAGCGCTTCGAACTCGCCGTCCAGGCGGAGCCCTTCGGTGGTCAGTACGGGCTCCACCGTGCGGTCCGGGGGCACCGCGTGCGCGGCGTGCCAGGCCGCCGCCGAACTCGCCGCGTCCCCGGTCATGGCCGTCACCAGGTCGGCCTTGGCCAGTTCGGCGACCGGCGCCGTCAGGACGTGGCGGGCGTCGCGGTAGACGGTGACGGCGGTGCACAGCTCGTACACCTCCTGGAGGTGATGGGAGATGAAGAGGAACGCCACCCCCTGGCTCTGGAGGTCCCGGAGCTTGTCGAAGAGGCTGTCGATGCCGCGGGCGTCGAGCTGGGCCGTGGGCTCGTCCAGGATGATGAGCCGGGCGCCGAAGGACAGGGCGCGGGCGATCTCCACGAACTGCCGCTGTTCCACGGCGAGATCCTTGGCCCTGGTGTCCGGGTCGACGCTGACGCCGTACTCGGCGAGCAGTTCCCCGGCCCGGGCACGGAGCCTGCGCCAGCTGATGAACCGGCAGCCCGCTCCGGAACGGCCCTTGTCGAGGCCGTAGTTGTTGAGGAAGAGGTTCTCGGCGACGGTCAGGTCGGGCACGACCATCGACTTCTGGTAGACGCAGGCGACCTTGGACTGCCAGGCCGGGATGTCGCCGAAGGCGGGGGCCGGCTCGCCTCCGAAGCTCACCTCGCCCGCGTCGGCCTCGTGGAGTCCGGTGAGGATGCTGACGAGGGTGGACTTGCCGGCGCCGTTGCGCCCGACGAGTGCGTGCGACTCGCCGGGCGCGACGGTCAGCCGGACACCGTCGAGCGCCACCGTGGGACCGAAGCGCTTGACGACGCCCTCCGCGTGGACGGCGGGCGCCGGCGCTCCGGCGGCGGGTGCCTGGGCGTGATGCATGGTCAGCTCTTCTTTTCCAGCTGGTTGGCCCACAGCGACTCGTCGTCCACGTTCTCCTTGGTCACCAACGGCGCCGGGAGCTGGTCCTCGAATCCGTTGGGGATCTTGATGATGTTGGAGTCGTGGTCGGTCGGGCCCTCCTTCGGGGTCTTCCCGGCCAGCGCCTCCTTCGCGTAGTACAGGGCGTACTTGGCGTACAGGTCGGCCGGCTGGGAGACAGTGGCGTCGATCTTGCCCGCGCGGATCGCGTCCAGCTCCTCGGGGATGCCGTCGTTGGAGATGATCGTGATGTGGCCCTTCTCCCCCGGCGGCTTGAGGAGCTTCTTCTGCTCCAGCAGCGCCAGCGTGGGCTGGAGGAAGACACCGCCGGCCTGCATGTAGATGCCGTTGAGGTCGGGGTGGGCGGCGAGGGTGGACTGGAGCTTGGCGGAGGCGACTTCGCCCTTCCACTCGGTGGCCAGCTCGAACACCTGGATGTCCGGGAACTTCTCGTCCATGCAGCTCTTGAACGCCTCCGAGCGGTCGCGGCCGTTGATGGAGGAGAGGTCGCCCTGGAACTCGGCGACCTTGCCCTTGCCGCCGAGCTGCTCACCGAGGTACTCGCACGCCTTCTGGCCGTAGGCGCGGTTGTCGGCCCGCACGACCATGTAGACGTCGCCCTTGTCGGGGCGGGTGTCGACGCTGACGACCGGGATCTTCTTCTCGTTCAGGTTGGCGAGCGTCTCGGCTATCGCGCCGGTGTCCTGCGGGGCCATGACCACGGCCTCGGCGCCCTGGTCGGTGAATGCCTGGACGTTGGAGACGAGCTTGCCGATGTCGTTCTGCGAGTTGGTCACTGACAGGGCGTCGATCCCCTCGTCCTTGACGCCGGACTCGATGTACTGCTGGTAGGAGTTCCAGAAGTCGCTGTCACTGCGCGGCAGGTCGATCCCGACCTTGCCGCCGCCGTCGGCGTTCCCGCTCCCCGAGTCGCGGTTGCAGCCCGCGAGGGCCGTGACGGCGAGCAGCGCGGCGCAGGCCGCGGCGCTCGTACGCAGTGTGGTGCGTGGGGATCGCCCCACGGGGTGTCGCAGCATTGGTTGTCCGTCCTTGGGTGAGTGTCGGCTCAGAGCTCACAGGTTCAGGGGGTGGCGGGGCGCAGGCGCAGTCCCTGCATTCCGCCGTCGACCGCGAGTGCCGTGCCCGTGACGGCCGCCGCGGCGGGGCTCGCGAGATAGACGACCGCGGCGGCGACCTCGTCCGCGCCGACCAGCCGTCCCGTGGGCTGGCGCGCTTCGAGGGCGGCGCGTTCGGCCGCGGGGTCGGACGCCTGGTCGAGCAGGCGGCCGACCCAGGGGGTGTCCGCGGTACCGGGGTTGACGCAGTTGACGCGGATGCCCTCACGGACGTGGTCGGCGGCCATCGCGAGGGTCAGCGAGTACACGGCGCCCTTGCTCGCGCTGTAGAGCGCGCGCTGCGGGAGCCCGGCCGTGGCGGCGATGGAGCAGGTCTGGGTGATCGAGACGTGGCCGGGCCGGGCGGCGGCGGCGCGCCGCAGATGGGGCAGTGCGTGGCGTGCGGTGCGGACCATGCCGAGGACGTTGATGTCGATGACCCGCAGCCACTCGGCGTCGTCGTTGTCGGTGACGGTGCCGACGGCGCCGATCCCGGCGTTGGAGACGACGGTGTGCAGGGCCCCGAACTCGGCGGCGGCGGTGTCGACCGCCGTGCGGACCGCGTCGTCGTCCGTGACGTCGGCCGTGAGTGCCAGGGTGCCCGCGGGGGCGGACGCCGTGTCGCGGTCGAGTACGGCCACGCGTGCGCCGCGCGCCAGCAGCAGGGTCGCGACGGCCGCGCCGATGCCGGAGGCGCCGCCGGTGACGAGGGCGCCCAGGCCCGTGAAGTCGCCTGTGCCGTGTGCTGCCGTCATGAGTTGACCTCCTCGGTGGTGCGGCGGGCCTGCCAGACGGGCCCTTCGGGGTAGCGGTGCGCGGCGACGGACTCGGGGCGCATGCGAGCGGAGAAGCCGGGAGCGGCGGGTGCGACGTAGCGGCCCGAGTCGATCACCACCGGGTCGGTGAAGTGCTCGTGGAGGTGGTCGACGTACTCGATGACGCGGTCGTCCCAGGTGCCCGAGACGGCGACGTAGTCGAACATCGCCAGATGCTGGACCAGTTCGCACAGGCCGACCCCGCCGGCGTGCGGGCAGACCGGTTTGCCGTACTTCGCGGCGAGGAGCAGGATCGCCAGGTTCTCGTTGACGCCGGCGACACGTGCCGCGTCGATCTGGACGAAGTCGACGGCGTCGGCCTGGAGCAGTTGCTTGAACAGGACGCGGTTGGCGCCGTGTTCGCCGGTGGCGACCTTGACGGGCTGTCCGGCCCGGACGGCGGCGTGGCCGAGGACGTCGTCGGGGCTGGTGGGCTCCTCGATCCAGTGCGGTTCGTGCGGGGCGAGCGCGGTCATCCAGCGGATCGCGTCGGGCACGTCCCAGCGCTGGTTGGCGTCGACGGCGATACGGATGCCGGGGCCGACCGCGGCGCGGGCGAGCTTCATGCGCCGTACGTCGTCGTCCAGGTCGCCGCCGATCTTGAGCTTGATCTGCTCGAAGCCGTCGGCGACGGCCTGTTCGGCGAGGGTGACGAGTTTGGTGTCGGAGTAGCCGAGCCAGCCCGGTGACGTGGTGTACGCGGGGTAGCCCTCGGCGCGCAGTCTGGCGGCGCGTTCGGCCCGGCCGGGCTCGGCGGCGCGCAGGATCTCCAGCGCCTCGGCCGGGGTGAGGGCGTCGGTGAGGTAGCGGAAGTCGACGAGTGAGACGAGTTCCTCGGGTGTCATGGAGGCCAGGAACTCCCAGACCGGCAGCCCCGCCGTCTTGGCCGCGAGGTCCCAGGCCGCGTTGACGACCGCGCCGGCGGCCATGTGCATGACGCCCTTCTCCGGGCCGAGCCAGCGCAGCTGCGAGTCGTGGGTGAGCTCGATGTGGAGCGCGGCGAGATCGGCGGCGGTACGTGGCGCGGGGCGGCCGAGCACGTACGGGCGCAGGGCCTCGATGGCCGCGGCGAGTACGTCGTTGCCCCGGCCGATGGTGAAGCAGAACCCGTGCCCCTCGGCGCCGTCGTCGGTGCGCAGCACGACGTAGGCGGCGGAGTAGTCGGGGTCCGGGTTCATGGCGTCCGAGCCGTCGAGCTGTTCCGAGGTCGGGAAACGGATGTCGTGTACCCCGAACTCTGTGACGGTCTGACTCACTGCACGCCCCCTGAGAAGAACATCGGACCTCTTCGGTCATCCGATGTATAGCGTCGTTGACGGGTAAACGTCCAGGGGCGGTACGAAATTTGAGGTCACAGCTCGGATGAATTCTCCGGTTCGTCGCGGCGGCACCCCCAGCCATGCCCAGCGGCGCGGAAGTTCACCCGCGCGTGCACGGGGGCTGCGGACGGCCGGCTGATAAGCCGTAAGGTTGGTCCGTACGTTCAGAGAACACTTCGGAAGGAGGCCTGGGTGATCGAGCTCGAGGGGGTACCCGAGCTGATCGACCCGGTCATGGTGGCCGCGTTCGAGGGCTGGAACGACGCGGGCGACGCCGCTTCCACGGCGGTCGGGCATCTGGACCGGGAGTGGAAGGGCGAGGTGTTCGCCGCGCTCGACGCCGAGGACTACTACGACTTCCAGGTCAACCGGCCCACGGTCTGGCTGGACGGCGGCGTACGGAAGATCGTCTGGCCCACCACCCGGCTCTCCGTGGTCCGGGTCGGCGGGGAGAAACCCCGCGACCTCGTGCTGGTCCGGGGCATCGAACCGTCCATGCGCTGGCGCTCCTTCTGCAACGAGATCCTGGGCTTCGCCCATGAGCTGGGCGTGGAGATGGTGGTGATCCTGGGCGCGCTGCTCGGCGACACCCCGCACACCCGTCCGGTGCCGGTCAGCGGTGTGACCTCGGACGCGGACCTGGCCAGGACGATGGACCTGGAGGAGACCCGCTACGAGGGCCCGACCGGCATCGTCGGCATCCTCCAGGAGGCGTGCACGCACGCGGGTGTGCCCGCGGTGAGCCTGTGGGCCGCCGTACCGCACTACGTCTCGCAGCCGCCCAACCCGAAGGCGACGCTGGCCCTGCTGAACCGGCTGGAGGATCTGATCGGGCTGCGGATCCCGCTGGGCGAGCTGGCGGAGGACGCGCGGGCGTGGCAGCTCGGGGTGGACCAACTCGCCGCCGAGGACAGCGAGGTGGCGGAGTACGTCCAGTCGCTGGAGGAGGCGCGGGACACCGCGGAGCTGCCGGAGGCGTCGGGCGAGGCCATCGCGCGGGAGTTCGAGCGGTATCTGCGCCGGCGCGACGGCGGTCCCGGCCAGACGCCGGGCGGGCACGCCACGGAGACCGGCGAGGGCTCGGGGACGTATCTGCGTGACACGTCGGGTCCGGGACGCGGCAGGCCGCCACGGGCACCGCGGCCGGGGCCGGGGCCCGATCCGGGTGCCGGGCCGGAGAAGGGGCCGGGTGCCGGGCCGGACGGGAAGCAGGATCCGGACGCCGGCCCGGGTGACGACGAGGACTCCTCGGACGACTGACCACGGCGGGGCGCGACGGCCGGACGAGGCGCGCGCCCGGCCGTACCCGCGCCCGCTCACGCCTGTTCCCGGTCGCCGGGCGGACCGTCCGGCGACCGGGAACAGGATCCGCCGCCGGGTGCCCGGCGGCGGACCCGTCAGCCGCTACAGCGCGACGCCCAGCAGGGCGTCGACCGTGCGGGACACCACTCCCGGCGCCCCTTCGTCCGTACCGCCCGTGGCCTCCTGAAGCGCGGCCCAGCGGTCGACCGCGGCCAGCGCCGCCGGAGCGTCCAGATCGTCCGACAGCGCCTCGCGCACCTCCTCCACCAGGTCCGCGGCCGGCGGGCCGTCGGGCCGCGACACGGCGGCCCGCCAGCGCCCCAGCCGCGCCACGGCGGCCTCCAGCACCTGGTCCGTCCACTCCCAGTCCGCGCGGTAGTGGTGCGCGAGCAGCGAGAGCCTGATGGCGGCCGGGTCCACGCCCTGGCGGCGCAGGGCGGAGACGAAGACCAGATTGCCCTTGGACTTGGACATCTTCTCGCCGTCGAGCCCGACCATCCCGGCGTGCACGTACACCTTCGCGAACGGGTACTCACCGGTCAGCGCCTGTGCGTGGGAGGCGCCCATCTCGTGGTGCGGGAAGGCGAGATCGCTGCCGCCGCCCTGGACGTCGAAGCCCATGCCGAGGTGGTCGAGCGCGATGGCCACGCACTCGATGTGCCAGCCGGGCCTGCCGGGGCCGAGGCCGCCGCCGTCCCAGCTCGGCTCGCCCTCACGGGCGGCCATCCAGAGCATCGGGTCGAGCGGGTTCTTCTTGCCGGGCCGCTCGGGGTCGCCACCGCGCTCGGCCGAGAGCAGCCGCATCGCCTCGGCGTCGAGACCGGAGACCTCGCCGAAGTGCGGGTCGGCCTCGACGGAGAAGTAGACATCGCCGTCCAGGACGTAGGCCGCGCCGCTGTCGCACAGCCGCTCCACGAGCGGCACGATGCCCGGTATCGCCTCGACCGCGCCGATGTAGTGCCGCGGGGGCAGCATCCGCAGCGCGGTCATGTCCTCACGGAAGAGGGCGGTCTCGCGCTCGGCGAGCCCGGTCCAGTCCTCGCCGTCGCGCGCCGCCCGCTCCAGGAGCGGGTCGTCAATGTCGGTGACGTTCTGGACGTACTCGATCTGCCGCTTGGTGTCGAGCCACACGCGCTGGACGAGGTCGAACGCGTTGTAGGTGGCCGCGTGGCCGATGTGCGTCGCGTCGTACGGCGTGATGCCGCAGACGTAGATCCGGGCGACGGGGCCGGGGGCGAGGGTGACGGGACCACCGGTCGCCGTGTCGTGAATCCGGAGGTCGCGGCCCTTGCCGGGCAGGGCGGGGACGTCGGAAGCGGGCCAGGCATGCATGTCCTGAGCGTAACCGGACGTTGGTTCCGGATACGAACCGGACCGGGCCTGTTGTCCGGTTCGGCGCTCTTGCGTGATCGCCCGGTTGATGCCTGGCCGACGGTCAGACCGGCGGCCAGGGGATCGCGGGCCACTGTCCGGACGGCTTCGGATGAAGTCCCGTACGGCGCATCTCCTGTACCCGGGACCGGACGGCCTCCGTCTCGGCCGGTGTGATCAATTCGGCCAACCGGGTGGTGAGCGGAGTACCTTCGGCCATTTCGCCGGCCAGCCGGTCCAGCACGGTCACCGCCTCGGCGGGCAGCGGCTCCCCCGCCCAGCCCCAGAGCAGGGTGCGCAGTTTGTCGTCCACGTTGAAGGTGACGCCGTGGTCGATCGCGTACAGCCGACCACCGGCCCCGGGCAGCAGATGGCCGCCCTTGCGGTCGCCGTTGTTGATCACCGCGTCGAGGACGGCGAGCCGCCGCAGCCGCGGGTCGTCGGCGTGCACCAGCAGCGCCGTACGGCCCTCGCCGACCTCGGCGAAGCCGATCGCCTTCCAGCCGTCGGCCGGCTCGTCCTCCTCGACAAGGGCGAGGAGTTGGGGCGCCGCGTCGCTCTCGTCGGCCTCGATCCACAGCTGGCACATGCCCTCGCCGTACGGACCGTCACGCAGCACCGTGGGCGGGACGAGACCCCAGCCGGTCGCCTCGGACATCTCGTACGCCGCCACCTCTCGGCGGGCGAGCGTCCCGTCGGGGAAGTCCCAGAGCGGCCGCTCCCCCGCGACGGGCTTGTAGACGCACAGGGCCTCCTCGCCCTCGTACGACACCGCGCAGTGCAGGACCGCGTTGGACGCCTCACGGATCCGGCCGCGGACCGTCAGCTCGCCCCTGGTGATCAGATCGACCGCTGTCACGCTCATGCGTCGCGGCGGTATCCGTTCTGGCGCGGACATACGTGTCCCTCCGGGTCGAGCGGCAGACTGCACAGCGGGCACGGCGGCCGGCCTGCGTTGACCACGTCCAGGGCACGTTTGGCGAAGGCCCTCGCCTGGGCGCCGGACAGCCGGACGCGGAGCATCGGCGGACCGTTCTCCTCGTCCTGGAGCAGCCGCTCCTCGGCGTCGGCGAGGTCCTCGTCGGTGTCGGCGTCGAGTTCGACCAGGGCCTGGGCCTCGACGATCATGCGCTGTTCGTCGCCGTCCCAGGCCAGCGCCATGGTGCCGACCCGGAACTCCTCCTCGACGGGCGCGTCGAGCGGTGCGGCGTCGGCGACGTCGGTGGGTGCCACGGCGGGCACCGGCGCGTTGCCGCCGGTACGGCGCACGACCTCGTCCAGCAGCTCATCGATCCGCTCGGCGAGTGCGGCGACCTGGGTCTTCTCCAGGGCCACGCTGGTGACGCGGCCCGAGGCGGATGCCTGGAGGAAGAACGTACGGCGGCCAGGCAGCCCGACCGTACCGGCCACGAAGCGGTCCGGCGGGTCGTAGAGGAACACCTGACGGGACACGTCCTGTCTCCCTTGGGAATTGACGGAATGGGGCGGGCCGGGGGGCGCCCGGAGAGCGAATGCTCCGGGGTGGCACGGACGGCCCGTCCACCCTACTGCGCGCGGAGATCACGGCGCGCCGCTGCCACCGCCCACGACCGCCGTACCACCGCTGTCCTGCTTTGCGCTCCCGCCGTTCTCACGCGGTGTCAGGGAACCGAGGTCCCCGGTGTCCCCGAGCCGCAGCACGAACGGACGCAGCGGGGTGTATCTGATGGCGGTGACGGAACAGGGATCGGCGTGGATCCGCTGGAAGAGGTCGAGATGCATGCCGAGCGCGTCGGCCACCAGGGATTTGATGATGTCGCCGTGCGAGCACATCAGAAAGAAGGCGCCCTCGCCGTGCTCCCCCTCGACACGCGCGTTCCAGTCGCGCACGGCGTCCACGGCGCGGGCCTGCATCGCGCGCATCGACTCACCGCCAGGGAACGCGGCGGCCGAGGGATGCCGCTGGACGACCGACATCAGGGGTTCGTCGGCCAGTTCGGCGAGCTTGCGGCCGGACCAGTCGCCGTAGTCGCACTCGCTGATCCGGTCCTCCTGGTGCGTCGCGATGCCGGGGCGGGCGTCGACCAGTGGCCGGACCGTCTCCAGACAGCGCTGGAGCGGGCTGCTGACCACGGCGGCGAGCGGCAGCCCCGCGAGCCGTTCCGGCAGGGCGGCGGCCTGGGCGACGCCCTGCTCGTCCAGCGCGACGCCGGGGGTCCGGCCGGCGAGGACGCCCGAGGTGTTGGCGGTGGAACGCCCGTGCCGTACGAGGATCAGGGTGGCCATGGCGGCCAGCCTAAACGCTCCGGTGACGGAGGTGGCCGCCGCCCGGAGAGCGGGCACCGGGCGGTACGCGGCGGGGTCCGGACGCGGTCGGGGTGCGTCAAAGCGCGCCGCCCGGGAAGAATGTCGGGCGTGATCGTCGACAGTGCCATCTACCGCGACGGGCGCCGTACGGACGGGCCCGCCGATCTGTCCGACGCCCTGGCCGAGGCGCGGGCGTCGGGGAACGCCTTCCTGTGGGTGGGGCTGCACGAGCCGACGGAGAACGAGTTCGAGCTGGTCAGCGGAGAGTTCGGGATGCACCCGCTGGCCGTGGAGGACTCGCTCAAGGCGCACCAGCGGCCCAAGCTGGAGGTCTACGACGACTCCCTGTTCATGGTGCTGAAGCCGGTGGTGTACGACTCCGAGCACGACACCGTCTCCAGTGGTGAGCTGATGGTCTTCGTCGGCGACTCGTTCGTGGTGACGATCCGGCACGGCGAGGGCGCGCCCCTGCACGCCGTACGCCGGCGGCTGGAGTCGGAGCCGCAGGTACTCAAGCACGGGCCCACCGCGGTCCTGTACGCCGTCAGTGACGCGGTGGTCGACCACTACCTCGATGTCGGCTCCGAACTCCAGGTCGACCTGGAGGAGTTGGAGTCGCAGGTCTTCTCGCCCACCGAGGGCGGTTCGGGGCGGCGCCGCGAGGCGGGCGACCAGCCGGCCGCGGAGCGGATCTACACCTTCAAGCGGCAGGTGCTGGAGTTCCGCCGGGCCGCGGGGCCGCTGGCGGCGCCCATCTCGCGGCTCACGCGCTCCGGGGTGCCGTTCGTCCATGAGCGGTCGCAGCCGTTCTTCCGGGACGTGGACGACCATCTGACGCGCGTCAACGAACAGGTGGAAGGGCTAGACCGGCTGCTGTCGGACATCCTCTCGGCGCATCTCGCGCAGATGGGCGTCCGGCAGAACGACGACATGCGCAAGATCTCGGCCTGGGCGGCGATGGCGGCCGTACCGACGCTGCTCGCGGGGATCTGGGGCATGAACTTCCAGCACATGCCCGAGCTGGGCCAGGTGTGGGGCTACCCGGGCGCGCTGATCCTGATGGCGGGCGCGGTGACGTTCCTGCACCGGCTCTTCAAACGCAACGGCTGGCTCTGACGGCGCGCGGCCGGACGGGCAGCCGGGGTCCCGGGCAGCCGCCCCGGACCGCGGCTCTCCGGTGTCCCGGCGGACCGGGGGTCGCGCTCCCGGTCCGCCCCGGGGTCAGAACGCGGCGGCGGGGGCCGGGCCGCCCAGGGCGTCGCGGCGCTCCGGCATCGAGAGGCTGACCATCCGCCGCCAGCCGCCCGCCCGCTCCACCGCGTACAGACCGTGGATCCCCGCCCTCAGCAGCGCCGACTTGGCCCGGGGCCAGCCGAGGACACGGCCCATGTGGTCCATCACGGCGAGGCTGACTTCGCGGTAGATCCGGATCTCGGCCCGTGCGCTCTCCTGGAGCACCCGGTGGATGGTGCGGCCGTGTCCCCGGCGCGCGAGACGCAGCAGCTCCTCGTGGCAGTAGGCGAGATGGTTGACCTCGTCGGCACTGATGATCTTGATCGCGTTGCCGACGAGCGGGTGGTCGCCGAAGTACCTGACCAGCATGTCCATCTGGTCGGCGGCACGCTGTTCGGTCACCCGGCTGTGGCAGAGGTAGACGACGACGTCCTGCTCGGTCAGCGGGTCGTTCCGGCGCAGCTTCTCGTGCGGGAGGCCGATGCCCCGCTGTTCGAGCAGCATCGTGTAGTCGGTGGCGGGCGGGACGTCGACCGGCTCCAGACCGCGCCGCTTGAGCAGCGCGTCGAAGATCCGCCCGTGTTTGTCCTCGTCGGCGCCGTGCCGGGTGATCTTGGGTGCGAGATCCCGCATCCCTTCGGGCACCAGCGCGGCGATACGGCCGTTCTCCCAGCCGCCCTGGGCCTCACCGCTGGCCGCGATGGAGCAGAAGAGCCGGAAGGAGTCGTCGTTGTCGAGGATTTCCTCGAACAGGCTTCGGGCCGAGAGCATCGAATGCCACCTCCATGGAGGATGTCCCCACAGACACCCGCACAAGGAGTCAAATCCGACCGGAGGGAACAGGCAACAGCTCAGGGCCCGGACTCGGCCGAAGGAGCGAGAGCCAGGGGCACGTCCGTACGTATGCGGGGACGCGTAACCGGGTGGAGGGGCGGGGCGTTGTCCTTCATGACGGCCGTGGCGGGGAAGACCCCCGAGCCCCCACCACGGCCGCGGACTTCCCAGCCGCGCGGGAGCGCGCTCAGGTGACGAGGCCGGCCAGTTCCAGCGCCTCGGTGCCCGCGCGCAGGGCCGCGAGCCGCTCGTCGAGGGTGAAGCCGGCGGGGGCGAGCGTCAGCGTCGTGACACCGGCCGCCGCGTACGCCGTCATCCGGTCGGCGATCCGCTCCACCGAGCCGAGCAGCGTGGTCGAGTCGATCAGCTGGTGCGGTACGGCAGCCGCGGCCCCGTCCTTGTCGCGGTCCAGGTACTTGTCCTGGATCTCCGCAGCCTCGCGCTCGTAGCCCATGCGGCGGGCGAGCTGGTTGTAGAAGTTCTGCTTCCGGCTGCCCATGCCGCCCACGTAGAGCGCGGTGTACGGGCGGAACATGTCGGCCAGCGCCTCGATGTCGTCGCCCAGCGCGATCGGCAGGGTCGGGCATACGTCGAACCCGTCCATGGTCAGTCCGGCCTTCTCGCGGCCCGCGCGCAGATGCCTGAGCGCCGTCTCCTCGAGATGCTCGGCCGACGGGAAGATCAGCAGGGCGCCGTCGGCGATCTCGCCGGTCTGTTCCAGGTTCTTGGGGCCGATCGCGGCGATGTAGAGGGGGATGCGCTCGCGCTCGGGGTGGACCGTGAGCTTGAGCGGCTTGCCGGGGCCGTCGGGCAGCGGCAGGGTCCAGTGCTCGCCTTCGTAGGAGAGCCGCTCACGGGACATCGCGCGGCGGACGATCTCCACGTATTCGCGGGTGCGGGCCAGCGGCTTGTCGAACTTCACGCCGTACCAGCCCTCGGAGACCTGCGGTCCGGAGACGCCGAGGCCGAGGCGGAACCTGCCGCCGGAGAGGGAGTCCAGCGTGGCGGCGGTCATCGCGGTCATGGCGGGCTGACGGGCCGGGATCTGCATGATCGCCGATCCGACGTCGATGTTCTCGGTCTGGGCGGCGACCCAGCTCAGCACGGTGGGGACGTCGGAGCCGTACGCCTCGGCGGCCCAGCACACGTCGTAGCCGAGGCGGTCGGCCTCCTGGGCGACGGCGAGGTTGTCGCCGTCCATGCCGGCGCCCCAGTAGCCGAGATTGATGCCGAGCCGCATAACCACTCCCTTACTGATCAGTAACGTACCTGTGCCGGGACTCTAGCGCGTGGTGCCGGCATCCGTCAGGGGCGGCATCGGGCGTCCGCCGCCGGGGCGGGTTGTCCACAGGCTCACTGCGAGTGGGACAACGGCCAGTAATCTCAGCGGTCATGGAGCAGAGGCATCTCGGCCGTACCGGCCTGCGAGTGTCCCGTATCGGACTCGGCACGCTGACCTGGGGGCGCGACACCGACGAGCACGACGCCGCCGACCAGTTGAAGGCTTTCTGGGAGGCGGGCGGCACTCTCGTCGACACCGCCGACGTGTACGGGGGCGGGGAGGCCGAGTATCTGCTCGGGCAGCTCGTGGACAGACTCCTGCCGCGTCACGAGCTGGTGATCGCCACCAAGGCGGGCAGCGTGGCGGATCCGTACAGACGCTTCAACGGGTCGCGCGGGCATCTGCTCTCCGCGCTGGACGCCTCGCTGGAGCGGCTGGGGACCGACCATGTCGACCTCTGGCAGCTGCACGCGTTCGACGCGGGGACGCCGCTGGAGGAGACGCTTCAGGCGCTCGACATAGCCGTGAGCAGCGGCCGGGCGAGATACGCGGGGGTGTCGAACTTCTCGGGCTGGCAGCTCGCCAAGGCGGCGACCTGGCAGCTTGCCGCGCCCGGGGTGCGGACCCGGCTGGCCAGCACACAGATGGAGTACTCCCTGCTGCAAAGGGGCGTGGAGCGCGAGGTGCTGCCGGCCGCCGTGGACCTGGAGGTCGGGCTGCTGCCGTCGTCGCCGCTGGGCCGGGGGGTGCTGACGGGCAAGTACCGGCACTCGACGCCCGCCGACTCCCGTGGCGCTTCGGACCGGTTGGCGCCGTTCGTGGAGCCGTATCTCGACGAGCCGGCGAGCCGCATCGTGGACGCGGTGGTGACGGCGGCGGAGGGGCTGGCGACGACGCCGCTGGAGGTGGCGCTGGCGTGGGTCAGGGACCGGCCGGGCGTGGTCGCGCCGATCGTCGGGGCGCGCAACGCGCAGCAGCTCACGGCCGCGCTGTCAGTGGAGAGCCTTAGGCTTCCGGACGAGATCTGCCAGGCGCTCGACGATGTGTCGGCGCCCGTGCACCGCTATCCCGATCAGGACTGGAGCACGCTGTGACTGTGCCTTCCCGGGGGACGACCCCCGGATCCCCCGCCGAGGACCGCGAGGCCGAGTCGCCGCCGGCGCCGGGCGGGGCCGGCGAAGGCGCACCCGCGACTCCGGGCGGGGCCGGCGAAGGTGCGCCCCACGAAGCCGGAAAGGCGGGCGCACCCGGCGGAACGGCTCCTGCCGAGAGCCGGGACCACTCCGGGGACGGCGACGCCGTGGACGGGGCCCCGGACGGGGTCGCGCCCTCGGGCGACGAAGACGGCGGCGTACCCGGAGCGGACCGCCCAGCCGACCCCACCGGGGACCCGACCGGAACCAGGGCCGCACCCGGCGACGACGAGCCACCGAGCGGAGAAACGAACCCGCCGAGGGACGGGGACGCCGGGGGTGGGAAAGCGGCGCCCGGTGGGGGGCAGGGGGTGGCGGAGCCGTCCGAGGCCGAGGCGGAGATCGCCGCTCAGCGGGAGTTGCGTGAGCGGATCGCGCGGCGGAAGGCCGAGAAGGAGGGGCCCATCCCCGCGGGCGCCAAGCTCAGCGGGCAGGCGGCGGATCTGCTCGCCGCGGTGCGGGCCATGGAGGGCGGCCAGGCGGCCCCTGTCCGCCCTGCCGCCCCCGTCGTCGCTCCCGGGCCCGCCAGGCCCGCCGTACCGGCCCAGAATCCGCCCCGGGCCACCGGGCCCGCTCCAGAGACCGCCGCGGCCGTCGCCGCCGTGCTCGCCGAGGGCGGCGCCCCCCGGACGCTGGGCCCGCAGGTCGCCGCCACGCTCGGGGAGCGGGCCGGTGACGCGCTGCGCGAGGACCCGTGGCTGCTGCTGTCCGTCCCCGGTGTCCGGCCCGAGCAGGCCGACGGTTTCGCCCGCGCCCTCCTCGGCGACGGCGCCGGCCCCGGCGACGAACGGCGCGCCACCGCGCTGGTCGGCTGGCTGCTGGAGAGCGCCGCCCTGCGGGGGCACACCGCGCTCACGTTCCCGGCGGTGCGGGCCGCCCTGGCGGAGCGGTCGGTGCCCGATCCCGACCGGGCGCTCCGGCACGCGATCGCGGAGGGCGCCGTGCTGGTGTTCCAGGACGGCGCCGAGGAGACCGGCGGGGAGTCGGAGGACGGCGCCGCCGACGGTCCGGCCGTGCCCGTCCTGCTCGGGCTCGACCGGTACGCACTCGCCGAGGAGAGCCTCGCCGACGGACTGGCCCGGCTGGTGAAGACGGTCCGGGCGGCGTCCTGGGACGAGGCGGCGGCGCAGGCCCCGTCACCCTCTGCGGGCGAGCTGATCCGCGCGGTCGCCGGACACGGCCTGGTGGCCCACACCGGCGGCGAGGCCGCACGCGCCGAGCCGGTGGCCCTGGCGGAGGCCGTGCGCACCCTCGGGCTGCGGCCGGTCGTCGCGGCCCACAGCGAGAACGGCCGTCGCCGGCTGGGCGCGGGCGCCGTGACCGTCGCCGGGCTGCTGGCCGGCACGGAGGGGCCCGGACGGGACGCGGACGGAGCGCTGGACCTCGACCTCCTCCTCGTCCTCGACGCGCCCCAACTGGACGTGGAGACCGCGACGATGCTGGTCGAGTCGCTGCCCGACGGCGCGCGGCTGGTCCTCTCCGGCGACCCCGGGGTGCTGTGGTCGGCGGGCGCCGGGCGGGTCTTCGCCGATCTGCTCGCGGCCCGTGTGTGCCCCCAGATCGCCTCGCGGACGCCGGACCCCGGACCGCTCGGCGAGCTGGTCTCGGGTATCGGCATCGGTGAGCTGAACCAGGTCGAGGCCCCCGGCAAGGAGATCGTGATCGTGCCCGTACGGGACGCGGGCGAGGCCGTGCACCGTACGGTGCAGCTCGTCGCCGACTCGGTGCCGCGCGCCATCGGTGTGCCGTCGGGCCGGACGCAGGTGATCACGGTCGGGCATGGTGGCGCGGTGGGGACACGCGCGCTGAACACGGCGCTCAAGGAGCGGCTGAATCCCGGTCCCGGCCGGTTCGGCGGTTTCGACCCGGACGACCGGGTCGCCTATGTGCCCGCCCCGGGCCGGACCCTGACGGGCTCGGTCGTGTCGGCGGACGCGGAAGGGCTCCGTCTCGACTGCGACGGGATGCCGGTCGTGGTGCCGAGGGAGCTGGTCGAATCGGTCGTACGGCACGGCTGGGCGCTGACCGCGCACCAGGCGGCGGGGATGCGGTGGCCGGCCGCCGTCGTGGTCCTGCCGGGCGACGCGGCGCAGGGCCTGAACCGGCCCTGGGTGTACACGGCCTTCGGCCGGGGCGAGCGCCATCTGTCGGTGGTCCACGGCGTCGACCAGGCGCTCGCGCACGCGGTGGCCGGGGTTCCGGCCGCCGAACGGACGACACGGCTCCGTACGCTCCTGGAGGTCCTGCTGACGCCCGCCGTGTGACCGGTGCGACCGAGCGGCGCGCACCGGGGGTCCGTAACCCGAACGGCCGCCGGCCCGCCCACGGGATTCGCGGGCGGGCCGACGGCCGTCGCGGCGCGGGGCGCCGGAGCCGTCAGGCGTCCTGTTCCTCCAGGTCACCGAGGTCCCCGGGGCGGCTGCCGCCGAAGCCGTCGAATTCGTCCTCGTCGAAGACCGAGCTGACGTCGAAGCGGCAGACGACCTGCTGCGGATCGGCCTGCTCGAAGGGGGCGCCGAGCCATTCGCCGGGCTCCGGAAGGTCGTCGGCAGCCGACACCCACAGCGTCGAGTCGCCCTCCTCCAGGCCGAACTCCTTGTGCCGGGACGCGATCTCGTCGGGTTCGTACTCGCCGAAGAGCACGCCCACAGCGGCGTGCACACTGGCGCCGACGACCGCCACGGTCTCGGCGTCCCCGTCGACATCGGCGATGCGCTGCGCCTGGGCGAGCAGCCGCCGCGGCTCGGCCACCGCGTAGTCGCGGCGGATCAGCACACTGAGCGCGTTCGGCTCCTCCGGGCCCCGGTAGGGCGGCAGGGAGTCGTCCGTGCCGGGGATCTCGAAGGGGGTGACCTCGTCGTAGAGGTCGTAGAGCCGCTCGTCGTACGCCTCCGCCGCGGTGGCAAGGGCGTTGAACGCCTCGGAGACCGCCGGGTCGTCCTCCCCCGTGCGGCGTTCGACCGCCGCGAGGTGACGGTCCAGCGCGACCTTGACCGCCTCGGCGGCGGCACGTACCTCGGCAGCCGTGGGCTGCGCAGCATCAGACATAGAGCAGACGCTATCCGTACCGGGCCTCTGCCCGCACAATAGATGCGATGCCGGAATACGAATTTGTCGACGTGTACGTGCCGCGCGGGGTGTCCCGCAGCGACGCGACCCGCCTGCTGACCGACCACGCCGAGTACGGACACTGGGAAATGGACCGCCTGAGCCTCCACCGGGACGGCAGTCGCAGAGTGCGGCTGCGCCGGCGCATCATCCGTCAGGTACGCGCCACCTGGTGAACGGCGACGGGGCGGGTCCCCGCTTGTCCGCGGAGACCCGCCCCGTGCCGTACCGGGCCGGAGACCTGCCTTACTCGCGCCGGCCGTGTTACGCGGCGGCGCGGGTGCGGCGGTAGATGACGCCGCCAGCGAGCAGCAGGGCCGCGCCCGCGGGGATGACCAGTCCGAGCCCGCCGGCGCCGGTCTGGGCCAGCACCTCGGTGCCCTCCTGGTCGACGGCCTGTGTGTCGGGGCGGTTGGGGGACGGCGGGACGGCGCGGTCCGTCTGAGGCTCGGGGGTGACCGGCTCTCCGGGCTTCTCTGGCTTCTCGGGCGGCGGCGCGGGGGTGTCCGCGTCGTTCGCGCACTCGTTGCCGAAGGCGGGGTTCAGCACCCCGACGATGTCGACGCTGTTCCCGCAGACGTTGACGGGGATGTCGATCGGCACCTGGATGACGTTGCCGGAGCCGACACCGGGTGAGTTGCCGGCGCCTCCCCCGGCGTGCGAGCCGCCGCCGTGGCCCCCGTGCCCGCCCTGCGGGCCGTTGCCTCCGGGGCGGTCCTTGCCGCCGTGCGAGCCGCCGTCCTGGGAGCCGCCGCCGTGCGAGCCGCGACCGCCGTCGGACGCGTTCGCGCAGTTGTTGCCCATGGCGGGGTTCAGCACCCCGACGACATCGACGGTGTTGCCGCAGACGTTGACCGGGACGTGCACGGGGACCTGGACGTTGTTCCCGGACAGCACGCCCGGGGAGTTCGACGCCGTTCCGTCCGCGGCCGAGTCCGCCTGCGCGTAGCCGCCGCCCATGGCGAGTACGCCACCGGCCGCCGCGACGGTGATCAGGCCTTTGCGCGTGACCTGTCTCATAGCTTGTTCCTGCCTTCTGCCTTCCGGTTACCCCCGGCACGACCGCCTGGGGATTGAGGCCCGGGGGGGGGGGGGGGGGGGGGGGGGGGGGGGGGGGGGGGGGGGGGGGGGGGGGGGGGGGGGGGGGGGGGGGGGGAGGGGTAAGGGGGGGAGGTGGGTGGGGTGG
>NZ_JBVJNN010000007.1:0-50125 GCF_055583685.1 Streptomyces sp. NPDC104581 | reverse complement strand
TCTCCCCCCCCCCCCCCCCCCCCCCCCCCCCCCTCCTCCTCCCCCCCCCCCCCCCCCCCCCCCCCCCCCCCCCCCCCCCCCCCCCCCCCCGGGCTCAGACCCTTACGGGTTGAGGTACAACGTCACGCGTTGACGCAGGTGTTGCCGAAGGTGGGGTTCAGCAGCCCGATCACGGAGACCGTGTTGCCGCAGACATTCACCGGAATGTGGATGGGCACCTGGACGACATTGCCCGAGAGCACACCGGGGGACCCGACAGCGGCACCCTGGGCACCGGAATCGGCAACGGCCATGCCCGCACCCGCGAGCACGAGACTGCCGGTGGCAGCCGCAGCGGCGACGACCTTCTTGATCATTATTCCTCCTCGTTGGCAAACGCGGTCCCGACCTCGGACCGCACACCTGTAACGAGAAGGAAGTAATCGGGCTACGAGCGTATGGTCGCATTCACTCTTCTCAGTCAAGTGCGTACATGCTGCCGAATACCGGCCTCAGCACGCGTCGATGAAGCGGTCGAGCACCCGTGTGCCGAACTTCAGGCCATCGAGCGGCACCCGCTCGTCCACACCGTGGAACATCCCGGCGAAGTCCAGCTCCGGCGGGAGCTTGAGCGGGGCGAAGCCGAAACCGCGGATGCCGAGGTCGTCGAAGGACTTGGCGTCCGTGCCGCCCGAGAGCATGTACGGGACGGCCCGCGCGATCGGGTCCTCGGCGACGAGCGCGGTCTGCATGGCGTCCACGAGCCTGCCGTCGAAGCTGGTCTCCAGGGCCTTGTCGCCGTGCACGTCCTCGCGCCGCACCCGCGGGCCGAGGATCCGGTCGATGTCGGCGAGGAACTCCTCCTCGTACCCGGGCAGGAAGCGGCCGTCGACATGGGCGGTCGCCTGGCCGGGGATCACGTTCACCTTGTAGCCCGCGCCGAGCATGGTGGGGGCGGCGGAGTTGCGCAGGGTGGCGCCGATCATCTTCGCGATGCCGCCGAGCGTCGCGAGGGTGCCCTCCATGTCCTCCGGGTCGAGCGGCACGCCCAGCGCGTCGGACAACTCGTCGAGGAACGACCGCACGGTCTTGGTCATCCGCACCGGCCACTCGTGCCGGCCCAACCGCCCCACCGCCTCGCAGAGTTCGGTGATGGCGTTGTCGGTGTTGGTCATCGAGCCGTGGCCGGCCGTACCGTCCACGGTCAGCCGCATCCAGTGCATGCCCTTCTGCGCCGTCTCGACGAGATACAGCCGCAGGTTCTCGTTGACGGTGAAGGAGAAGCCGCCGACCTCGCTGATCGCCTCGGTGACGCCCTCGAAGAGATCCGGGTGGTTGTCGACGAGGTACCGCGCCCCGTACGTACCACCCGCCTCCTCGTCGGCCAGGAAGGCGAGGACGATGTCGCGCGGGGGCTTGCGCCCGCTGCGGAGCCGGTCCCGCACCACGGCGAGCGTCATGGCGTCCATGTCCTTCATGTCGACCGCGCCGCGCCCCCAGAGGCAGCCGTCGGCGATCTCGCCGGCGAACGGGTCGTACGTCCAGTCGTCCGCGTTGGCGGGGACGACATCGGTGTGGCCGTGGATGAGCAGCGCGGGCCTGGAGGGGTCCTCGCCGGCGATCCTGGCCACGGTGGAGGCGCGGCCCTTGTGCGATTCGACGATCTTCGGTTCGAGTCCCACCTCGGCCAGTTTCCCGGCCACGTACTCGGCGGCGAGCCGTTCACCGGGGCCCGAGTGGTCGCCGTAGTTGCTGGTGTCGATCCGGATCAGGTCGCGGCAGAGGTCGACGACCTCGTCCTCGCCCCGGACCGTCCCGCCCGTGTTCGGCTCGCTCACGCTGCTCACTCCCGCTGTCGTTGCCGGTGGTCGTCCCATCCTCCCACCGGGGCGGGATCGGGCAGTGCCCGATGTTTGCTATGGTTTTCCACGTCGGAACGGCCTCTGGCCGCCCGGCGGACACCTTGTCCGGGTGGCGGAATGGCAGACGCGCTAGCTTGAGGTGCTAGTGCCCTTTATCGGGCGTGGGGGTTCAAGTCCCCCCTCGGACACTCGATCGGAAAAGCCCCTGCTGAGCAGGGGCTTTTCGCTGTTCGTGGGTCGTGTTCAGCCGCCGGACCTGATCCATTCGTCCAACTGCGGCGCCTCGTCGCCGATACGGGTCGAGTCGCCGTGGCCGGTGCGGACCACCGTCTCCGGCGGCAGTGTCAGCAGCCGTTCGCGGATCGACTCGATGATCGTCGGGAAGTGCGAGAAGGACCGCCCGGTGGCGCCGGGTCCGCCCTGGAAGAGCGTGTCACCGGAGAAGACCGTGGACAGGGCGGGGGCGTACAGACAGACGGCGCCGGGCGCGTGGCCCGGGGTGTGCAGCACCGTGAGGGTGGTGCCGGCCACCGACAGGGCCTGGCCGTCGGTGAGTTCGCCGTCCGGGAGGCGGTCCGGGTGGGTCTGCTTCCACAGCGGGAGGTCGTCCGGGTGGAGCAGGATCGGCGCCCCGGTCGCGGCGGCGAGGGCCGGGGCCGCGTCGATGTGGTCGTTGTGGGCGTGGGTGCAGACGACGGCGCGCAGGGCCCGGCCGCCCAGCGCGCGCTCGATGGCCCCGGCGTCGTGGGCCGCGTCGATGACGATCGCCTCGGTGTCGTCGCCGACGATCCAGACGTTGTTGTCGACGTCCCAGGTGCCGCCGTCGAGCGAGAAGGTGCCCGAGGTGACGAGGTGGTCGATACGGCCGGCCATCAGAGCGTCACCACCGAACGCAGGACGTCACCCTCGTGCATCCGGGCGAACGCCTTCTCCACGTCGCCGAGTCCGATGGTCTCGGTGACGAACGCCCCGAGGTCGATCCGGCCCTGCTGGTGCAGGTCGATGAGCATGGGGAAGTCGCGGGAGGGCAGACAGTCGCCGTACCAGGACGACTTGAGCGAGCCGCCGCGGCCGAAGACGTCGAGCAGCGGCAGTTCGAGCTTCATGTCGGGGGTGGGGACGCCGACCAGGACGACCGTGCCGGCCAGGTCACGTGCGTAGAAAGCCTGTTCGTACGTCTCCGGGCGGCCGACCGCCTCGATGACGACATCGGCGCCGAAGCCTCCGGTCAGCTCCCGGATCGCCTCGACGGCGTCGGCGGAGCGGGAGTTGACGGTGTGGGTGGCGCCCATGGACTTCGCGGTGGCCAGCTTGCGGTCGTCGACGTCGACGGCGATGATCCGGGCCGCGCCCGCGAGACGGCTGCCGACGATCGCCGCGTCGCCGACCCCGCCGCAGCCGATGACGGCGACCGAGTCGCCCCGGCCGACGTTGCCGGTGTTGATCGCCGCACCGATGCCGGCCATGACGCCGCAGCCCAGCAGACCGGCGACGGCCGGTGCGACGGCCGGGTCGACCTTGGTGCACTGTCCGGCGGCGACGAGAGTCTTCTCCGCGAAGGCCCCGATGCCGAGCGCGGGGGACAGCTCGGTGCCGTCCGTCAAGGTCATCTTCCGCTTCGCGTTGTGGGTGTCGAAGCAGTACCAGGGCCTGCCCCGCAGGCAGGCCCGACAACTGCCGCAGACGGCACGCCAGTTGAGGATGACGAAATCACCGGGGGTGACATCGGTGACTCCGTCGCCGACCTCCTCGACCACACCCGACGCCTCGTGTCCGAGGAGGAAGGGGTAGTCGTCGTTGATCCCGCCCTGCTTGTAGTGCAGATCGGTGTGGCAGACACCGCACGCCTGGATCCTCACCACGGCCTCGCCGGGTCCGGGATCGGGGATCACGATCGTCTCGACCCGTACCGCCTCGTTCTTGCCGGGCGCCACGACGCCTTGCACCTGCTGCGACATGCCAGGACCTGCCTCTCCATCGAGCCTGAAGAGGCAAGTCTGACACCGTCGCGGGCGCACGCGCCCCCGGTCAGGGTGCCAGGACGTCGAGTTCCTGGAGGGCGCCGACGGCGATCTCGCGGGTCAGTTCCTCCGCGCGGGCCGCGTCCCGCTCCCGTACGGCCTCGGCGACCTGTACGTGCAGGGTGACGGCCGCCGGGTCCGGGTCGTGGAACATCACCTCGTGCCGCGTACGGCCCGTCAGGACCTCCGCCACCACATCACCGAGCCGGGCGAACATCTCGTTGCCCGACGCGTCGAGGACCACCCGGTGGAAGGCGATGTCGTGCCGGAGATAGCCCTCCAGCTGGTGACCGCGCGAGGTGGCGACCATGCCGAGCGCCTGCTCGGTGAGGGCCGCGCACTGTTCGGGCGTGGCGTGCACGGCGGCGAGACCGGCGGCGACCGGCTCGACGGCGGAGCGCAGGACGGTCAGGGAGCGCAGCTGGCGCGGCCGGTCGCTGCCCGCGAGACGCCAGCGGATGACCCGCGGGTCGTAGACGTTCCACTCCCGGGCGGGCAGCACCGTGACGCCGACGCGGCGACGCGACTGGACGAGGTGCATCGACTCCAGGACGCGGACCACTTCGCGGACCACCGTGCGCGAGACGTCGAAGCGCTGGGCGACCTCGTCGGTGCGCACGACACCGCCCTCGGGGTACTCGCCCCCCGTGATCGCGAGACCGAGGGTGTCGAGCACATGGGTATGCAGGCCCCGGCCTTCTGTGGTCATGCCGGAAGCCTACGGGGCGGGTACGGCGAAGAAAAAATATGACGTGTGGGTTACGACACCTTGAATACGTCGTACATATAGGTTTCAGTAGCGCGGAGGCAGCGGAGCCCCTGAAGACAGCGAGGCATCAGATGAGCACCCCCCACGTCGTCGTGGTGATGGGCGTGGCAGGCACCGGCAAGACCACCGTCGGTCCCCTGCTGGCCAACGCGCTGGGCGTCCCGTACGCCGAGGGCGACGACTTCCACCCCCCGGCGAACATCGCCAAGATGTCGGCCGGCACCCCGCTGGACGACGACGACCGCCGGCCCTGGCTCGACGCCATCGGGCAGTGGGCGCACGGCCGGGCCGGTCTCGGCGGAGTGGTCAGCAGTTCGGCGCTCAAGCGCGCCTACCGCGACCGGCTGCGGGCGGCGGCGCCCGGCGCCGTCTTCCTGCATCTCACCGGTGACCGCGCCCTGATCGAGCGCCGGATGGCGGGCCGCAAGGGGCACTTCATGCCGACCGGCCTGCTGGACTCGCAGTTCGCCACGTTGCAGCCGCTCGGCGACGACGAGGCGGGCGTCGCCGTCGATGTGACGGGCACCCCCGAGGAGATCACCGAACGGGGTGTCGCCGCGCTCCGCCGCCTGGACCGTCCCCAACGGCCCGAACCCGCCTGACGGGCAGGGCCCCGTCCCGGAGGCACTCCTCCGACTCCCCCCGAGTCCCCGACCCCCGGATCTCTCCCCGACTCCCCGAACTAAGGAACCCCCGTGACCAGTCTCAGCGTCGAGACGCTGGCAGCGGACGCCGTGGAACCGATCACCTCGGCCGGCAACACGCAGCTGGGCATCGCCGTTCTCGCCGGTATTGCCGTCATCGTCCTGCTCATCACCAAGTTCAAGGTGCACGCCTTCCTCGCCCTGACCATCGGCACCCTGGCGCTCGGCGCCTTCGCCGGCGCGTCCCTGGGCGACACGATCACCAGCTTCTCCGCCGGTCTCGGCTCCACCGTCGCGAGCGTCGGCGTCCTGATCGCCCTCGGCGCGATACTCGGCAAGCTGCTCGCGGACTCGGGCGGCGCCGACCAGATAGTCGACACGATCCTCAGCCGGGCGAGCGGGCGCGCGATGCCCTGGGCGATGGTCCTCATCGCCTCGGTGATCGGGCTGCCGCTGTTCTTCGAGGTCGGCATCGTGCTGCTGATACCCGTGGTGCTGCTGGTCGCCAAGCGCGGCAACTACTCCCTCATGAGGATCGGTATCCCGGCGCTGGCCGGCCTCTCCGTCATGCACGGGCTGATACCGCCGCACCCCGGCCCGCTCGTCGCGATCGACGCCATCGGCGCCGACCTCGGCATCACCCTCGCGCTGGGCCTGGTGATCTCCGTACCGACGGTGATCATCGCGGGTCCGCTGTTCTCCCGTTACGCCGCGCGCTGGGTGGACATCCAGCCGCCCGAGCGGATGCTCCAGACACTGGAGAAGCGCCCGTCCGACGAGACCGAACGGCGCCCCAACTTCGGCGCCACCGTCGCGACCGTCCTGCTGCCCGTCGTCCTCATGCTGGTCAAGGCGCTGGTCGACATCGTCGTGGACGACCCGGAGAACCAGGTCCAGAAGGTCGCCGATGTCGTGGGCTCCCCGCTGATCGCGCTGCTCGCCGCCGTCGTGGTCGGCATGTTCACCCTGGGGCGCGCCGCCGGGTTCACCAAGGACCGGCTCGCCTCGACCGTCGAGAAGTCCTTCGGGCCCATCGCGGGCGTGCTGCTGATCGTCGCCGCGGGCGGCGGTTTCAAGCAGACCCTGATCGACGCGGGCGTGGGCCAGATGATCCTGGACATCTCCGAGGACTGGGCGATCCCTGCGCTGCTGCTGGGCTGGCTGATCGCGGTGGCGATCCGGCTGGCGACCGGTTCGGCGACGGTCGCGACGATCTCCGCCGCAGGTCTGGCGGCGCCGCTCGCCGCGGACATGTCCACCTCGCACGCGGCGCTGCTGGTGCTGGCGATCGGCGCCGGATCGCTCTTCTTCAGCCATGTCAACGACGCCGGATTCTGGCTGGTGAAGGAGTACTTCGGGATGGACGTCGGCCAGACGGTCAAGACCTGGTCGGTGATGGAGACGATCATCTCCGTGGTCGGACTCGGCTTCGTGATGCTGCTGTCGCTGATCCTCTAGCGCGGCAGCGCCCGCGCTGCGGACCGGGCGGACCGGGCGGGGCGGGTCACTCCTCTTCCTTCCAGAGTGGGTGCTCCCGCTCCGCCCACGGCCGTTCGACCGATCCGGTCCGCATGCCCCGCCGCGCCTGTGGGTCCGCGTACGCCATCCCGATGTGCCCGGCGAGCACGAGCCCCACGGCCAGCGAGAGCCAGTCGTGCACGAAGGTGGCGCTCGTCCGCCACACCAGCGGTGTCAGCCGGGTGAACCACATCATCAGGCCGGTGGCGAGCATGACCAGTACGGCTCCGGCGATCCAGCCCGCGTACACCTTCTGACCCGCGTTGAACTTGCCCGAAGGCCGCGCCCCCGGCCGGAAGTCGCGCCGCCGTACCGCCCGCAGCCACTGGCTGTCGTGCGGCGCGAAACGGTTCAGCCGGCGCAGATCCGCCCGGAACGACGGGGACGCGAGACCCACGAGGAACGGCGCGGGCAGCAGCAGTCCCGACCACTGGTGCAGCGTGACCACCAGATGGCGGCGGCCGACGAGTTCGGCGAGTTGCGGCACGTACAGACAGGCCGCCGTCACCACGCACAGCAGCATCAGCGCGGCCGTGGAGCGGTGGACCAGCCGCTCGGCGCGGCTGAACCGCCGCCGCGGCCGGGGCGCCGTGTCCGGTGCCGTGTCCCGCCGCCCGTCGGACGGTTCGCCGTCCCGGTCAGACCGTCGGGGTGTCGGTGCGGCCGTTGGACCGCCCGACCCAGGCGTCGACGTCATAGCCGCGCTCCTCCCAGTAACCGGGGCGGACGTCGGAGGTGACGGAGATCCCGGAGAGCCATTTCGCCGACTTGTAGAAGTACATGGGCGCCACGTAGAGCCGTACTGGACCGCCGTGCCGGTGTTCCAGCGGCTTGTCCCGCATCCCCAGCGCCACCAGCACGTCGGGCCGCCGGGCCTGCTCCATGGTCAGGCTCTCGGTGTACGTGCCGTCGAAGCAGGTGAAGCGGACCGCCTTCGCGCCGGGCCGTACCCCCGCCGCGTCGAGGATCCGCGACAGCCGTACGCCCTCGAACGGCGTGTCCGGCACCCGCCAGCCGGTGACGCACTGGACGTCGCGGACCATGCGGGTCCGCGGCAGCCTCCGCAGGGCGTCAAGGGTGTAGGTGGTGGGCCGCTCGACCAGCCCGTCCACCGTCAGCCGGTAGTTCTCGGGGCCCTTGCGGGGTACGGAGGTCGCCACCGAGTAGTAACGGAACCCGCCGCCGTTGGGCAGCAGTCCGGTCAGTCCCGTGGGGTCACGGTCCGACGCAGCGCCGAGGAACGCTTCGAGTCCGCGCTGGAGATACGGCGCGGTGACGACGCCCGCCGCGCCGAGTCCGAGCATGGAGAGGACCAGGCGGCGCCCGACGGGCGTGCCCTCCCGGTCGTCCTGTGGAGTGGTCACCCACCGATTCGAACACCGCCGGTGCCGGAAGACCAGGGGCGCCGTGATGACGTCATGGTTTCGTCAGAGTCCGGCAGACTGACGCCCATGGAGAAACCCCAGGAGCACCGCGAACCCCTCCCACCCTTCCTGCTCGCCTTTCCCGGGCCGCTGCGCGATCAGCTGGTCGCCGCCGTGCTCCGCGGCGAGAAGGTCTCGACGACGGGCCTCCTGGCCGAGTACGAGGCGGAGAAGGAGGAGCTGCCGCCGGTCGGTGAACGCTCGGCGCTGATCGACTCGCGGGGCCGCGCGGTCGCCGTCACGGAGCTGACGGAGGTGCGGGTGCTGCCGCTGGGGCAGGTCGATCTCCAGCACGCGCTCGACGAGGGCGAGGGATACGAGTCGGTCGAGGCGTGGCGCGCGGGCCACGAGGCGTTCTGGCACAGCGAGGAGATGCGGGAGGCGCTGGGCGACCCGTCGTTCACGGTCCACGACGGGACGCTGGTGGTGGCGGAGCGCTTCCGGGTCGTGGAGCGCCTGTAGCGCGGTGCGCCGGTGCGCCGGTGCGCCGTACGCCGCTTCGGCGCCCGCCGCTCAGCGCCCCCGCGCGCCCCGTCCGGCCGCCCGCGCGACGCCCACCGACTCAGCCCACCGCCTCAGCCCACCGCCTGCGCCGCCGCCCGTCCGGCCGCCCGGCCCGAGAAGACACAGCCGCCCAGGAACGTCCCCTCCAGCGAGCGGTAGCCGTGCATGCCGCCCCCGCCGAAGCCGGCGGCCTCCCCCGCCGCGTACACACCCGGCAGCGGTGCCCCGTCCCGCCGCAGCACGCGCGACGACAGGTCGGTCTCCAGGCCGCCGAGCGACTTGCGGGTGAGGATGTGCAGCCGTACCGCGATCAGCGGACCCGCCTTGGGGTCGAGGATGCGGTGCGGCGCCACCGTACGGATCAGCTTGTCGCCCAGATACGAGCGCGCCCCCCGTACGGCCGTCATCTGGAGGTCCTTGGTGAACGGGTTGGCGACCTCCCGGTCCCGGGCGGTGATCTCCCGGCGCAGTTCGGCCTCGTCGATCAGCGGCTCGTCGGTGAGCGCGTTCATCCCCCGTACGAGCGCGGCCAGATCCTTCTCCACGACGAAGTCCGCGCCGTTGTCCATGAACGCCTTCACCGGTCCCGGCACGTCCTGCCGCGCGCGGTTGATCACGTCGCGGACCGACCTGCCCGTCAGATCGGGGTTCTGCTCGGAGCCCGAGAGTGCGAACTCCTTGCCGATGACACGCCGGTTGAGGACGAACCAGGTGTGGTCGTGGCCCGAGTGCATGATGTGGTCGAGCGTGCCGAGGGTGTCGAAACCGGGGAACAGCGGCACCGGGAGCCGTCTGCCGCGCGCGTCGAGCCAGAGCGACGAGGGACCGGGCAGGATCCGGATGCCGTGCCGGGCCCAGATCGGGTTCCAGTTCTCGATGCCCTCCGTGTAGTGCCACATCCGGTCGCGGTTGATGTGGCGGGCGCCGGCGCTCTCGGTGATGCCGAGCATCAGGCCGTCGACATGGGCGGGGACGCCGGAGAGCATCTTCCCGGGCGGGGTGCCGAGGCGTTCGGGCCACTGCGCGCGTACGAGGTCGTGGTTGCCGCCGATACCGCCGGACGTCACGACGACGGCCTGCGCCCTGAGTTCGAACGCGCCGGCCGTGACACGGCTGCTGGCCGTGCCGCGTTCGGCGTCGCTCGGCTCCAGCACCTCACCCGTCACGGTGTCGACGGCGCCGGCCGTGGCGCCGAGTCCGGTGACCCGGTGCCGGAAGCGGAACGTCACCAGCCCCCTGGCGACACCTTCGCGGACCTTCCGCTCGAACGGCTCGACGACTCCGGGGCCGGTCCCCCAGGTGATGTGGAACCGCGGCACCGAGTTGCCGAGCCCGCGCGCCCCGTAGCCGCCGCGCTCGGCCCAGCCGACGACCGGGAAGAACCGCACACCCCGCTCGCGCAGCCAGGAGCGCTTCTCCCCGGCGGCGAAGTCGACGTAAGCCTCGGCCCACTTGCGCGGCCAGTGGTCCTCGTCGCGGTCGAAACCGGCGGTGCCGAGCCAGTCCTGGAGGGCGAGTTCGCGGCTGTCCCTGACGCGCAGCCGCCGCTGTTCGGGGGAGTCCACGAGGAACATCCCGCCGAAGGACCAGTGCGCCTGCCCGCCGATGGAGGCCTCGGGCTCCTGGTCGAGCAGGATGACCGAGCGCCCGGCGTCGACGAGTTCGGCGGTGGCGACCAGCCCCGCCAGTCCCGCGCCGATCACGATCACATCAGCGTCGTACGCCATGGGTTCCCACCTTCTCGGGGCGACTGAGGTGGTCCGATCCTCCGTACGGGCCGGTAACGAGTCAACCGTCCGGCATGCCAGGCTGTCCCCATGAGCGCCGCAGACGAAATCCTCGACGTCGTCGACGAGCACGACCGTGTCGTCCGGCGGGCCACGCGCGGCGAGGTGTACGCGAAGGGGCTGCGGCACCGCTGTGCCTTCATCCTGGCGCGCGACGCCGACGACCGCGTCTTCGTCCACCGCAGGACCGCGACCAAGCTGGTCTTCCCCTCGCACCACGACATGTTCGTGGGCGGGGTCGTGGGCGCGGGCGAGACGTACGACGACGCGGCGCTGCGCGAGGCCGAGGAGGAGCTGGGCGTCAAAGGGCTGCCACGGCCCGTGCCGCTGTTCTCGTTCCTCTACGAGCCCGAGGGCGGCGGGCAGGGGTGGTGGTCGCGCGTCTACGAGGTCCGCTGCCCACTGCCGGTCTCCCCGCAGGCGGAGGAGATCGACTGGCACGCCTTCCTCACGGAGGAGGAGCTGGACCGGCGGCTGGCGCGGAGCGCCGAGGGCCGCGGGTGGCTGTGGACGCCGGACGGCCTGGCGGCGTACGACCGGCTCAGGGCGGCCCGCGCGTGAGGTGCCCGCCCCGGGGCCCCGTGGGCGGGCCGTAAGGTGCGACGGGTGATCGACTTCGTGAGGAACCTGCGTCTGTGGTTCGCGCCCCGGCGGATCGGCGACGAGGGAACGACCCCCGACTACCGCTTCTCGCTCGCCAACGAACGCACGTTCCTCGCCTGGATCCGCACCGCGCTCGCCCTGGTCGGCGGCGGATTCGCGGTGGACCAGTTCCTGCCCGACCTGCGTTGGGGCGTTCGCGTGGGACTGGCCGTGGTCCTCTTCGCGATCGGCGCGCTCAGCGCGCTGCGGGCGATCAGCCAGTGGGTGCGCAGCGAGCGGGCGATGCGCCGGGGCGAGGACCTGCCGGTGACACCGTTCCCGACGCTGCTGGGTCTGTCGGTCGCGGCCGTCGCAGTGATCATGCTGGTCGTGGCCTTGACCGACCGGTCCGGCTGATGGGGAGCCCGGCCGCGCACGGCGCCGCGCGGGACCCCGGCCTCCAGCCGGAGCGGACCCGGCTGGCCTGGCGGCGTACGACGCTGACGTACACGGTCGTGGCGGTGCTCGCGGGCCGACAGGCCGTCAGGGGCGAGGTGACGGGGGCGGGGCTCGTGGCGGCGGCGCTGGGCGCGCTGGTGTGGGTGGCGTTGCTGTGGGTGGCGCACCGGCGGATCGTGGCGCTGGACACGGCGCGCCCGCCTGCGCTGCCGGTGCGCGCGGGTGTCGCGACGGTGGTCTGTGTGCTCTGTCTGGCCGCGTACGGCACGACCGTGCTCTGAGCGCCCGCCGGTGCGGGACTCCCCGGTGGGAAGGGTGTCCCCCGTGCGAGCTACGCGCAGGTGTCCACCGTGGGGTGACCGATTCGCGATCAAGCCGGCCGGGCCGAGGGTGAGACAGACGGCGGGCCACCGTCGGCACAGGGCGAGCGGAAGGCACCGGAGGGCGACCGCGACGACGGCCGCCGCGTCGTAGGGGCGGTTCGGCACACCGCCGAGCACCGTGCCGTGGCCGCGCAGCGCGGGCACGAGCGACCCGGCGAGGAGGAGCAGCCCGAGCGAGAGGTACCGGACGGTGCCGTCGACCCGGCGCAACAACTCCGGGGCCCGTCGCGGACTGATCACCGGCGCGAGTCCAGCGAGCCTCCGGGGAGCCGCGCCGCCGGGTGGTACGTGAACGCCCGCGCCGCCCGAACCGGCCCCGGGTGTGGGGGCTGGGCGGTGGCGCGGTTCCGGTGGTCGTACGCCCCAGGTGAGCACCGCCCGGACCGGGTGGTCGTCCGATTTCCGGGACGCGGAACCGGACCCGCCGGTCGGGGCGGACAGGGCTGGTAGCGTCCCGTCCGCCCGGACAGACCACCCCAAGAGCAAATAAAAGGTGCACATCATGACCGCCACCCACCAGGAACACCCGACACACGAGCACACCCACGGACCGACCTGCGGCCACACCGAGGTGCGGCACGGCGACCACGTCGACTACGCCCATGACGGCCATCTGCACCGCAGGCACGCCGAGCACTGGGACGAGTGCGAGCCAGTCGCCCATGTCACCCACGAGAACCACCCCCACCGGCACGGCGAGGGCTGCGGCCACCCCGCCGTGGCGCACGGCGACCATCTCGACTACGTCCACGACGGCCACCGCCACGCCGCCCACGACGGGCACTGGGACGACCACTGACGCGAGCGGGCCCGCCGGGTCCGCCCACCCACGGACCCGGCGCACCGCCCCCCCCTTCACACCCTTCGGCGGTTTCCCGCCACGCACTGGACGGCATACCGACTGGTCGGCATCATTGACGGCGACGACATCCCCAGCCGCCCCGCCGTCATGGAGGTACCACCGATGAGTGCCAGTCCCCCGCCAGGACTCGACCCGGAGAAGCTGCGCGGCCGTCTCGACCGCGACAGCCCCGGACTGGTGGAGGGACCGCTGAGCGCCCGTCTGATCGAGGGCGGCCGGTCCAACCTGACGTACGCGGTCACCGACGGCGTCCATGAGTGGGTGGTCCGCCGGCCCCCGCTCGGCCATGTGCTGGCCACGGCGCACGACATGACGCGTGAGTTCCGGGTGATCAGCGCGCTGCACCCGACGGCCGTGCCGGTGCCCGGACCACTGCTGCTGTGCGAGGACCCGGAGGTGCTCGGGGCGCCGTTCTACGTCATGGAGTACGTGACGGGGACCCCGTACCGCACGGCCGAGCAGCTCGCCCCGCTCGGCCCCGGGCGGACCCGTGCCGCGGTTCTCGGTCTCGTCGACACCCTCGTCGAACTGCACGCGGTGGACCCCGCCGCGGTGGGACTCGGCGACTTCGGCCGCCCCGAGGGTTTCCTCGACCGCCAACTGCGCCGCTGGGGAAAGCAGTTGGACGCCTCGCGCACCCGCGACCTGCCCGGTGTCGACGAGCTGCACGCGACCCTCGGGCGCTCCCTGCCCCACTCCCCCGCCCCCACCGTCGTCCACGGCGACTACCGGCTCGACAACGTGCTGATCGGTGACGACGACCGCATCAAGGCCGTGCTCGACTGGGAGATGTCCACGCTCGGCGATCCGCTGACGGACCTCGGCCTGCTGGTGATGTACAGCGCGCCGCTGGAGATCCCGGGCTCGCCCATCAGCACCACCGCGGGAGCGGCCGGCCATCCGGCCCCCGCCGAGCTGATCGAGCGCTACGCCGCCGGTTCCGGCCGTGACACCACGGCGATCGCCTGGTACACGGCCTTCGCCTGGTTCAAGCTCGCGGTGATCCTCGAAGGCATCCACTACCGCTACACGCTGGGCCGGACGGTCGGCGGCGGTTTCGAGCGCATCGGGGATCTCGTCCCCGTCTTCATCGAGCACGGCCTCACCACCCTTCAGGAAGGCTGACCGGATCCATGGACTTCGCATTCGACGCCCGCACCGAGGAACTCCGCAGCGAGCTGCTGGCCTTCATGGACGAGCGGATCCGTCCCGCCGAGGCGATCGCCCACGCACAGCGGGCCGAGCTCGCCGACCCGTGGGACACCCCGGCGATCGTGGCGGAGCTGAAGGCCGAGGCCCGTGAGCGGGGGCTGTGGAATCTGTTCCTCCCGGACGCGGAGCACGGCGCCGGGCTCACCAATCTCCAGTACGCGCCGCTCGCCGAGATCACCGGCCGCAGCCCGCAGCTGGCCCCGACGGCGCTCAACTGCGCGGCGCCGGACACCGGAAACATGGAGGTCCTGGCGCAGTTCGGCAGCGACGAGCAGAAGAAGCGCTGGCTGGAGCCGCTGCTCGCCGGTGAGATCCGCTCGGCCTTCGCGATGACCGAGCCGGAGGTCGCCTCGTCCGACGCGACGAACATCCGCACCCGGATCGACCGCGACGGCGACGACTATGTGATCAACGGCCGCAAGTGGTACATCTCCGGGGCGATGAACCCGGACTGCCGGATCTTCATCGTGATGGGCAAGACCGACCCGGACGGCGCCGACACCCGGCGCCAGCAGTCGATGGTGCTCGTCCCGCGCGACACCCCCGGTCTGACCGTCGAGCGCGCGATGAGCGTGTACGGCTACGAGGACCACCACCACGGGGGCCACGCCGAGGTGGTCTTCTCCGACGTCCGGGTCCCGACGGCCAATCTCATCGGCGAGGAGGGCGGCGGCTTCGCCATCGCCCAGGCCCGGCTCGGCCCCGGCCGGATCCATCACTGCATGCGGCTGATCGGCATGGCCGAGCGCGCGATCGAGCTGATGTGCACGCGGGCGGTCTCCCGTACGGCCTTCGGCAAGCCCATCGCCCAGCAGGGCGTGGTCCAGAACTGGATCGCGGACGCGCGGGTGAGCGTGGAGCAGTTGCGGCTGCTGGTGCTCAAGACGGCCTGGCTGATGGACACGGTGGGCAACCGGGGGGCGCACACGGAGATCCAGGCCATCAAGATCGCTACGCCGCGCGCGGTGGTCGACATCATCGACAGCGCGGTGCAGCTGCACGGCGCCGGCGGGGTCGGCCAGGACTTCCCGCTGGCCGAGCTGTGGGCCGCCGCGCGGACGCTGCGGCTGGCCGACGGACCGGACGAGGTGCACCAACGGTCGCTGGCGCGCCGTGAGCTGAAGAAGTACCTGTAGCCGGGCGACTACGGGCGCAGCGCGCGCAGCAGCAGGTCCGCGAGGTGGTCGGCGACCTGCTGCGGTGTGAGCGGGCCGTCCGGCCGGTACCAGGTGGAGAGGTGGTGGACCGATCCGAAGTGGTAGTCCACCACCAGGTCGGAGGGGGTGGCGGAGGTGAACACCCCGCTGCGCTGGCCCTCTTCGACCAGTGCGCGGAACCTCTCGTGGTAGCGCCGCCGCTCGGCCCGTACCTGCTTGTTCTTCTCGGGGCTCAGATGGTGCATCGAGCGGAAGAAGATCGCCGCGTCGTCCAGATTGTCGATGGTGGTGACGACCACGTCGGCCGCCGCCGCGCGCAGCCGGCGCTCTACGGGCTCGTCGGCGTCCGCGAAGGCGTCGAGCCGCTCCTGCTGGAGGCGGAGCACGCGGGCGTACACCTCCTGGAGGAGGTCTTCCTTGGAGCCGAAGTAGTGGTAGAGCGCGCCCTTGGTGACGCCGGCCGCCTCCACGATCTCCTGGACCGACGTACTGCCGTACCCCTGCTCGGCGAAGAGCCGGGTGGCGGCGGCCAGGAGGCGCTGGGGAACGGGGGTGCCGTTCCCGTCCGTCGTTCTGGCCACTGTCGCCACCCGCCTCTCTCAGCTCGCGGCGGTGTCCGCCGCCGCGGTGTGCGGCACCGTCGCGTTCGGTGCCGTCCCCTCGCGTGAACGCGGTTCACGCCTGAGGATCTTCCCACTCGTGGTCCTGAACGGCTCGGCCAGGACCCGTACACCGTACGGCTCCGTCATCGCCCGGCCTCTTCCCACTTCCGCTGGATCTGGTTCATGCCGGTCAGCCAGCGGTCGGGGTCGGTGGAGCGGGCCCGGTAGTAGTCGGCCACCTCGCTGTGCGGCAGCACCAGGAACCGGTCCTCGGCCATCGCGTCGAACAGCGCGTCGGCGACGGCCTCGGGCTCGATCGCCGTCGGCGCGAGTACGAGATCGCCCGCCGACCCGGCGGAGGTGAGCATGTCCGTACGGACGCCCTGCGGGCAGATGGCATGGACCTTGAGCCCGCGGTGACGGTAGGTCAGCGAGAGCCATTCGGCGTAGGCGAGCGCGCCGTGCTTGGTGACGCTGTACGGCGCGGCGCCGATCATCGTGAGCAGTCCGGCGGCGGAGACGGTGGAGACGAACCGGCCGGCGCCGCGATCCAGCCAGTCGGGCAACAGGATCCGGGAGGCGCGTACATGCGCCATGACATTGACGTCCCAGGCCGAAGCCCAGACGTCCTCGTCGGCGAAGGCGTCGCCCGGCGAGCCGAGGCCCGCGTTGGCGCAGTAGATGTCGACGGCGCCGCCGAGCGCGTCGCGGGCCTCTCCGACGACCTCGGAGGCGTCGCCCGGTACGGCGACGGCGCCGGAGCCGATGGACGCGGCGACGGCCTCGGCCTTCGCGGTGTCGAGGTCGTTGACGACGACGCGGGCGCCGCCGGCGGCGAATCCCCGGGCGAGCGCGGCACCGATGCCGCCGCCGGCTCCTGTGACCACCACACGCGCGCCCTGCACCGAACTCATCGGACCTGCCTCTCCGGTTCACCTTGGGACACCACCACTCGACACCGGCAGACTAACCAGTCGGTATGTCGCGACGGAAGGGGTCGGGGCGCCCGGGTCCGAGGGGTGGGCGGGGTCCGCCGGCCGGTCCGACGGCAGCACTCAGGAGTGAAAAATCGCCTGATGGCTGCCATCGGATTTTCGATGGAGCCGGATGGGGCACGCGTACGTCTATTGGATGACGCTGGTACAGCAACCGACGGAGGTGGCAGGCGATGGCCGGATTCCGGAGTCTCGCGAGACAGGTGCGCGATCCACGATGTGATCTGGCGCTGCGCCGGTATTCACTGCGTAAGTGCCTTGAGCGATTCGCCCCTTACGGGCATCGAGCCACCTGGGACCATCTGTGCGAACGGCACGACATCGAGCCGGAGGACCGAGCTCCCGATCCGGCGCGGCTGACGGCCGCGCTCGACGAACTCGAAGAGGCGCGGGCCGTCTGGCTCGCCTACGAGGTCAAGTTCGCCAAGCGCCGTAAGCGCGAGAAGCACGACGGGCTCAGAAGACCGCGAACATTCGACGACTGGCACCGCAGGACCTGGGGCGGCAACGGGGTGGTGCGGTGCGACGACCCGGCCGTCCACCCGTCGGAGCCGCTCGCCGAGGTGCTGCGCCGGCTGATCGCCGGGCTGGAGTCGGGACCGGGCGGAGTGTGCCCGGTGTGTACGGAGAAGGGGATCGTCTGGCGGCCGGATCTTTCGCAGGCTCCCTGGTCGGGACCGGTGTGCATGGGCTGTGGCATTGTCGTGCCGCGGCCCGTTCTCACATCTGAGGCCATGGAGCGGGCCAAGCGCGAACGGCAGCGGGAGCTGGCCTCGGTCGCCTGACCCGCCGTCGGCGGCGGGCCCGTTGACGACGGACGGCGCCGTAGGGACCGGTTCGGGGCGCACCGGTCCGCCGAGGATGTACGGCATGTCGGAATGGGCCCGCGGGGACGCACGCGGCGGTGCGCGGAGACTACTTCGGCGCGCGCCCGCGCTCGGCCAGGAGCCGGGAACCGGACATCCGGTCGCCGAACGCGTCGTCCGGGTTGGAGAGCACGCACGATTCGAGTGACAGACAGCCGCAGCCGATGCAGTCGGTCAGATGGTCCCGCAGCCGGCCGAGTTGTCTGATGCGCTCATCGAGTTCGGAGCGCCATGCCTTGGAGAGCCGGGCCCAGTCGTCATGGTTCGGCGTACGGCCCTCGGGAAGCTCGGCGAGGGCGTCCCTGATGGTGGCGAGCGGGATGCCCACGCGCTGGGCCGCGCGCACGAAGGCGACCCGGCGGAGGGTGTCCCTGCTGTAGCGGCGCTGGTTGCCACTGGTCCTGCGGCTGCTGATGAGCCCCTTGGCCTCGTAGAAGTGCAGGGCCGACGTCGCGGCACCGCTGCGCGCTGACAGCTGCCCGACGGTCAGTTCTTGGACATTCTCCGGAATCTTCGGCACCCGGCCGAGCCTACGTCGGTCCACGTGTCACGCGTTGACAGGACAGTCGGCCCCAACCATGCTGAGCAAGCGCTTGGACACCGCGCGGACGGCGCTTGAGAGGCAGGTATCGACAGACATGGCTGAGCCGAGGATCTTCACTTCCGCGGACGGACTGCGCGCCGCCGTAGGCGAGCAGTTGGGGCACAGCGACTGGCTGGAGGTCGACCAGAAGCGGATCGACCTCTTCGCCGAGGCCACCGGTGACCATCAGTGGATCCATGTGGACCCGGAGCGGGCGGCGCAGGGGCCGTTCGGCACGACCATCGCCCACGGCTATCTGACGCTCTCGCTCCTGCCGGTGCTCGTCCCGCAGGTCCTGGGCATCGAGAACGTGCGGATGGGCGTCAACTACGGCGTCAACAAGGTCCGTTTCCCCTCCCCCGTGCCCGTGGGCTCGCGGCTGCGCGCGACGGCCGCGCTCAAGGAGGTCGCCGAGGCGGGGGGCGGCATCCAGGTCACCACGGTCGTCACGGTGGAGCGCGAGGGCGCCGAGAAGCCGGCGTGCGTGGCGGAGTCGGTGTCCCGGTACTTCTTCTGAGTCCCGGTACCGCCCGCCGCTTGTGAGTCCCGGTACCGCTTCCGGCCGCCCGGCCTCATGAGTCGCGGGCGACCACCATGCGGAGCACGAGGTCGGCGTAGAGCGCGCCGACCTCGTCGGGCGTGCGGCGCCCCTGCGTGTTGAACCAGCGCGCCACGTCGATGCAGAGCGACAGCACGGCCAGGGTGGTGCCCGGCACGTCCGGGACGTCGAACTCCCCGTCGCGCACACCGTCCTGGAGGATCCGGCGGACGGTCGCGTCGCTGCGCCTGCGCAGTTCGACGATCTCCGCGCGGTGCTCGTCGGCGAGGGCGTCGAGTTCGTACTGGACCACGCGCGCCGTGGTGTGGCGTGCCGCGTGCCAGCGGACGAAGGAACGGACCGCGTCGGTGAGCCGCTCGGCCGCCGTGCCGTCGCGGCCGGCGGCGGCCTCCAGGATCTCCAGGGCCTTGTCGTGGCCGATCCGGCTGATCCGGTGGAGCAGCTCCTCCTTGGTCTTGTAGTGGATGTAGAGGGCCGCCGGGCTCATCCCGGCCCGGCTCGCGATGTCGCGGGTGGTGGTCGCGTGGTACCCGCGTTCGGCGAACGCCTCCACGGCGGCGACGAGCAGCCTTCTGGCCGCCTCGGGGGTGACCTCACCCCACGGCACGCCCTCGCCGTCGGCCGTCCGTTCCGCCGTACGCATCGCTCTCGCCCCTTCCGGTCAGCAGAACGCACACCCTACCCCGAAGGTGAGCAAGCGCTTAGGTCTGTCGCGGAACTGCCACCGCCCCGTTGCCGGGCGGCGGGCCGCGGGCCGGGACCGGTGCGGCGACCACCCATACGATGTGCGCCATGGCCCGACCCCGCAAGCCGCTCCTCAGCAGAGACCGCATCGTCGCGACCGCGGGCGCGCTCGTGGACGCCGAGGGGCTCGGCGCCGTCTCCACCCGCCGGCTGGCGGCGGAGCTGGGGGTCAGCGGGCCGTCCCTCTACAACCACTTCCGCAACAAGGACGAGATCCTGGACGCGGTCGCGGACTCCGTCAGCGCACAGGTCGATCTGTCGATGTTCGACGAGGACGACGTACGGGACTGGCGCACCGCGCTGCACGACTACGCCGTCTCCTACCGCGCCGCGCTCACGGCCCACCCGCACATCGTCCCCGTGCTCGCGCAGGGACCGGGCCGCCGCCCGGCGGGGCTGCGGGTGGCCGACGCGGTCTTCGGCGCGATGGTCAGGGCGGGGTGGCCGCCGGCCCAGGCGACCCATATCGGGGCGCTGATGCGGTACTTCATCACGGGGTCGGCGCTCGGGTCGTTCGCCCGCGGCTTCGTGGACGACGAGACGGCGTACGACCCCGCCGACTATCCGCACCTCGGCCAGGCGCATCTGCTGGCCGAGCGGCAGCAGCGGGTGGACGAGGGAGCGTTCGAGACGGGGCTCAGGGCGCTGATCGACGGGCTCGCGGGGCAGTACGAGACAGTTCGGGCCACACCGAAGAGTTCTTGAGGCACCCTGGAGGCATGCCGCAGACCTCCACGCCGAGAGCGGCCGGTTCCCCGGCGGAACCGGCCACCGCCGACCCCTTCGGACTGCCCGCCCCGTCGGCCTCGCCCGGCTCGCTCCTCGCCGGCTTCGCCGCGCTGCTCGCCGACGAGACACGGGCCGTCTTCTGCCTCTCGCTGCTCGACGGGCGCGCCTGGACGGCGGGCGAGCTGGCCCGGGAGGCGGGTGTCGCCGCGTCCACCGCGAGCGAGCACATCGGGAAGCTGATCGCCGCGCGGCTGGTCACCGAGGAGCGGCAGGGCCGCCACCGGTATGTGCGGCTGGCCGACGCGACCACCGCCGAACTGGTCGAGTCACTGGCCGCGCACGTCATGCCGGGCCGTGACAGCCCGCATGTCGTACGCGCGTCGAGGGCGAGTGGCGCCATGGCGCGCGGGCGCACCTGTTACGACCACTTCGCCGGGCGGCTCGGGGTGACCATCACGGAGGCCATGGGGCGGCGCGGACTGCTGCTGACGGACGCCGGGTTCGCCCTCACCGAGCCGGGCACGGAGTGGTTCCGCGAGCGGGGCATCGCGCTGGAGAGCCCCGGCCGCCGTCCGGCGGTCAGCTCGTGCCTGGACTGGACGGAGCGGCGGCGCCATCTGGCGGGGGTGGCGGGCGCGGGGCTCTGCCGGCTGGCCCTGGAGTCGAAGTGGTGTGTGCGCATCGGTACGGAGCGGGCGGTGCGGGTGACACCGACCGGTGAGCACGCGTTCGCCGAGCTGCTGGGGATCGAGGCCGCGAAGCTGCGGTAATACTTCGGTGACAGCCGAACTATTCAGGGCTTAACATCGCTCGCATGGCGAAATTCTCCTCGCGTGCCCAGGCGCGCCCGGCCGCACCGGCGGCCGTACCGACCGCCGCTCGCGGCACGTCCACCGCGGCCGGCGGATCCGCCGGCCGCGCGCAGCCGCTGGCCCTGGCCGCCGCCGGGGTCACCGTCGTCCTCTGGGCATCGGCCTTCGTGTCCATACGCAGCGCGGGCGAGGCGTACGCGCCGGGCGCGCTCGCGCTCGGCCGGCTGCTGACCGGATCGCTGGTGCTGGTCGCGATCCTGCTGATACGCCGCGAAGGGCTGCCGCCGCGCGCCGCCTGGCCCGGCATCGCGGTGTCGGGACTGCTCTGGTTCGGCGGGTACTCGGTCGTCCTCAACTGGGGCGAGCAGCTCGTCGACGCGGGCACGGCGTCCCTCGTCGTCAATATCGCGCCGCTGCTCATGGCGCTGCTGGCGTTCCGGCTGCTGGGCGAGAGTCCGGCGCCCCGGCTGCTCACGGGTATGGCCGTGTCCTTCGCCGGCGCCGTGGTGGTGGGCCTCTCGATGGCCGGTGACGGCAGCACCTCCGTACTCGGCGTGGTGCTCTGCCTGGTGGCGGCGGTGGCGTACGCGGGCGGTGTCGTCGCACAGAAGCCCACGCTGGCGTACGCGACCCCGTTGCAGGTGACGACGTACGGCGCCCTGATCGGGGCGGTCGGCTGCCTCCCGTTCGGCTGGCAGCTCGTCCAGGACGCCGTGCACGCCCCGCTGTCGGCGACGCTCAACATGGTCTATCTGGGCGTCTTCCCGACCGCGCTGGCGTTCACGACCTGGGCGTACGCCCTGGCCCGGACGACCGCCTCGCGGATGGGCGCCACGACGTACGCGGTACCGGCGATCGTCGTCCTGATGGCCTGGCTGCTGCTGGACGAGATCCCCGGCGCGCTCACGCTCGCCGGTGGTGTGCTCTGTCTGGCGGGAGTCGCGGTGGCGCGCTCCCGCCCGCGCCGGACGGGTGCCCGCACGGCCCCGGACACCCCTTAGCCGCTGTCAGAAGACGACCAGTGCCCGGCCGCCGCGGCCGGCGAGCATGGAGTCGAACGCGGCCGGGATGCCGTCCAGCGTGATCCGTGTCGTCACCAGCGAGCCGAGATCGAGGCGCCCCGCCCGTACGTGCTCGGCGAGGACCGGCAGATCGCGGACCGGGTCGCAGTTGCCGTACACACAGCCCGACAGTGTGCGGCCCCAGTGGAAGAGTTCCAGCGCGTTGAACGTCACCCGCTGGTCCTTGCCGCCGATGCCGACCACCGTGGTCCGGCCGCCCCTGCGGGTCGACTCCCACGCCGTGCGGATGGTGGCGGCGCGGCCGACGCACTCCACCGCGACGTCCGCGCCCTGTCCGCCGGTGAGCCCGCGGATGTCCTTGGCGGTGGTGGCGGAGGAGAGGAGCCAGTCGGTGGCTCCGGCGGCGCGCGCCAACTCCTCCTTCTCCGGGGAGACGTCGACGGCGACGATCGTGGACGCGCCCGCGACGCGGGCGGACTGGAGCACCGCGAGGCCGACCCCTCCGACGCCGAGGACGGCCACGGTCTCACCGGCGCGTACGCGGGCGCTGTGGTGCACCGCGCCGTATCCGGTGAGGACGGCGCAGCCGAGCAGCGCGGCGTCGGTGAGCGGGATGCCGTCGGGGACGGGCAGGACGCAGTTCGCGGCGACGACCGTCTCCTCGGCGAACGCGGCGACGTTCAGGCCGGGGTGGAGGTCCGTGCCGTCCGCGGCACGGGCGTGGATCGCGCCCGCGCCGGTCAGCGCCGAGGAGCAGAGCCAGACCTCGCCGAGGCGGCAGTGGTGGCACCCGCCGCAGGACGGCGCCCAGTTGAGGACGACGCCGTCGCCGGGTGCGACATGGGTGACGCCCTCGCCGACGGACAGGACCGTCCCGGCGCCCTCGTGGCCGAGGACGGCGGGCACGGGCAGCCGCATGGTGCCGTCGGTGAGCGACAGGTCGGAGTGGCAGACCCCGGCGGCGGCCAGCCGGATCCGGACCCGGCCGGGGCCGGGCTCGGGCAGTTCGATGTCGGTGATCTCCAGCGGAGCTCCGACGGCGGGCAGTACGGCTGCGCGGACCACGATCGGTTCGCCTCCCGGCTCAGAACTGGAGGGACTTGGTCTGGAGGTACTCGGTGAGACCGTGCGGGCCGAGTTCCCGGCCGACGCCCGACTGCTTGTAACCGCCGAACGGAGCCAGGGGGTTGAACCGGCCGCCGTTGATGTCGACCTGCCCGGTGTCCATCCGGCGCGCGAACGCGACGGCCTCGTCGTCGTCGCCCGCCCAGACCGCCCCGGCGAGCCCGTAGACGGTGCCGTTGGCGATCCGCAGGGCGTCCTCCTCGTCCTCGTACCTGAGGATCGACAGGACGGGTCCGAAGATCTCCTCCTGGGCGACGGTCATCCCGGGGGTGACGTCGGCGAGGACGGTCGGGGCGACGAAGTAGCCGATGTCGTGCGGGGGCCGGACGCCGCCCGCGACCAGCCGGGCGCCCTCGGCGACGCCCTTCTCGATGTAGCCGCGCACCCGCTCCCGCTGTGCCGCGTTGACGAGGGGGCCGACCCGGCACAGTTCGTCGTGCGGGTCGCCCGCCCGGTACGAGGCGACGGCGGCCCCGGCCGCCTCCACGGCCTCGTCGTACCGGTCGGTGTGGACCAGCATCCGGGTCCACGCGCTGCACGTCTGGCCGGAGTTGGCCATGACGTTGGCGACTCCGGCCCTGACCGCCTTCGCGAGGTCGGCGCTCGGCAGGATCACGTTCGCGGACTTCCCGCCCAGCTCCAGCGCGACGCGCTTGACGGCCGCTCCCGCCGTGGCGCCGATCCGCCGGCCGACGGCGGTGGAGCCGGTGAAGGAGACGAGGTCGACGTCCTCGTGCGCGGCGAGCGCCTGTCCGGCGACGGCGCCGATGCCGGTGACCACGTTGACGACCCCCGCGGGCAGCCCGGCCTCGTGGACGGCCTCGGCGAAGAGCTGGGCGGTCAGCGGGGTGTCCTCGGCGGGCTTGACGACGATCGTGCAGCCGGCGGCGAGCGCGGGAGCGACCTTGGCGACGATCTGGTGCAGCGGGTAGTTCCAGGGGGTGATCGCGCCGACGACACCCACCGGTTCCATCAGCACCGTCGAGTTGCCGATCCGCTCCTCGAAGGCGTAGCCGGCGGCGAGTTCGGCGTACGAACCGGCGACGGCCACCGGCGCCGAGGCGTGCACCGCCCTCGACAGCTTGAGCGGCGAGCCGAGTTCGGCGGTGACGGTCTCGGCGATCTCCTCCTTGCGGGCGGCCATCGCGTCCCGCAGGGCCGCGAGGCGCGCCGCGCGTTCGGCGGGCGGGGTGGCCGCCCAGCCGGGGAAGGCGGCGCGCGCGGCGCGTACGGCGGCGTCGATGTCCTCGGCGGTGCCCGCGGGGACCTCCGCGACGACCCGCTCGGTCGCCGGGTTGACGACGGCGATGGTGTCGGCACCGGCGGCGGGGCGCCACCGGCCGCCGATGTACATGCTGTCGTGTGCCTTCATCGCTGTTCCTCCCGGAGACTGCCGCGCACGGCCGGTTCGGCACCGGCACACCCAAACTAGCGGTGTTAGTTTTCCGGCGCCAGGGAACTCCGGGGTCCCGAATGTCACATCCGGTACGGCGTCACACGTCGAGGCCGGCCATGTCCGTGGGGGCGGGACAGATCCGCCGGCCGTAGTGGTCGAAGACGTAGAGATGCGCCAGGTCCACCAGGAGCGGCACCTGCGCCCCGGTCCGCACCCGTGTGTCGGGCCCCGTCCGCACGACGAGGTCGCTCGCGGTGATCGCGGGACGGTCCGGGGTGTACGCGGACGGGCCGGGCTCCGGCTCGTCCAGCGCGACGACGGGACCCGAGACATGCGCGGGGACCCGGCCGGGGACGGCCGCGGCTGCCCGCTCCCGCAGACGTTCCAGGACCCCGGGGCCGCTGCGTCGGCGGCGCGGCGCCGTCCTCGGGCGGGGCGATTCGAGGTCGGGCACCACCGCGGGCTGCGAACCGGTGTTGAGGTGCACCAGCGCCTCGTGCCCCTGGTACTCCATGTGCTCGACGATGCCGCTCAGCGCCACCTCGCCGGGGCGCGCCTGGCTCGGTGGCGCGATGCGCGCCGCCTCGGACCGCAGTCCGACGATGATCTGGCGGCCCTGCTGGATACGGAGCAACTGGTGGTCGGGGCTGAGCGGTTCGGGCAGCGGCAGCCGCTGCCGGCCGAGATCGATCGACATCCGGCCTTCGAGCGGCGCGTACACGACGGCCTGGAGCAGATTGATGCGCGGGGTGCCGATGAAGGCGGCGACGAAGACGTTGCGCGGCAGCGCGTACGTCTCACGCGGCGAACTGACCTGCTGGAGCACACCGCCGCGCATCACGGCGACCCGGTCGCCGAGTGACATCGCCTCGGCCTGGTCGTGCGTCACATAGACGGTCGTGACCCCCAGCTCGGCCGTCAACTGCGCTATCTCGGCCCGCAGATGGTTGCGGAGCTTGGCGTCGAGATTGGACAGCGGCTCGTCCATGAGGAACGCGGAGGGGCGCCGTGAGATGGCACGCCCCATCGCGACGCGCTGGCGCTCCCCGCCGGAGAGCTGACTGGGGTAGCGGTCCAGTACGTTCTCGATCCCCAGCATCCGGGCGGTGGCCTCGACGCGCGCCGAGCTGTCCTGCCGGGGCTTCTCCAGCCGGAGGGGGAAGCCGATGTTGTCGCGGTTGGTCATGCTCGGGTAGAGGGCGAAGTTCTGGAACACCATCGCCATACCGCGTTCGCGGGGCGGCATGAGGTTCGAGCGCTCCCCGTCGAGCAGCAACTCGCCCTCGGTGATGTCCTCCAGACCGGCGATCATGCGCAGCACGGTGGACTTGCCGCAGCCCGACGGGCCGAGCAGCACCACGAACTCGCCGGGCTCGATGTCCAGGGAGAGACGGTCGACGGCGCGTGTGGTCCGTCCGTACACCTTGCTGACACTGTGCAGAGATATGGCGCGCGTCATGAGGATTCCGCCCGGAAGGTGAGGTGGAGCGTCCGCGACGCCTGAAGTTAGCCGACCGCGCGGGGTCAGGGAATGACTTGCGGCGCCGCGACGTGCCCCGGGGCGGTACGGGGCGGGGGCGGTACGGCAGTTGCGGGGGGCGGGGTCCGGACAGGTGTCGTAGGGCGCCTCGTCCGGGGCCCGGCTCCGGGCTCGGGTCAGGGCTCAGCCGCGAGGCCGGCACTCGTCGGCGGGGACGGGTGGCTCCCGCGGTTCCCTCTCCTCCGGCCGGGCTGGAGCCGGGGCCGCGCCGCGCGGAGCGCTCCGTACGCCGAGACCGGCCGCGCCGAGCAACAGCACACCGAGCATCAGGAACGGCGCGCCCGTGCCCGCGACTCCGGCGACGAGCCCGGCGGACGCGGGTGCGGCGACCTGTCCGAGGCGGTTGCCTGTGAGCCTGAGCGCGAGGGCGGTCGAGCGGGCCTCGGCGGGCGCCGCCCGGACGACGGTCGTCATCGACAGCGGCTGGCCGACGCCCAGACAGAAACCGAGCGCCACCAGCATCAGCGCCAGCCCCCACACGGGCACGGGCAGGGCGATCCCCGCGCACAGCAGGCCGCCGATCAGACAGGACGCGGTGAGCAGGACCGTACGCCCCACCCGCTGGATCATCGGTGTCATCACCAGGCGGCAGGCGATCGCGGCGGCGGCGCGCAGACTCAGCAGCACCCCGATCGTGGCCGGGGAGATGCCCCGGTCCTCGCCGATGACCGGGAGGTACGCGGTGAGGATGTCCGTGGCGGAGAGCACGGCCAGGCTGACGAGGATGCCGCTGGGGACACCGCGGCTGCGCAGGATGCGCCGTACCGGCACCTTGCCGGACCCGGCCCGCCGGACCTCGCGGCGCCGCCGGGCCTTCCCCCGCTCCGGCTTCGCCGTGCGCGGGCCGGCCGGCGGCTCGAGCCGCCGCAGCCAGAGGAGGGAGACGGCGGCGACCCCGGCCGAGACGACCAGGGCCAGCGCGCTCGTACGCCCCATCGCGCCGTCCCGGCCGGAGACCAGCAGCCCGGCGGCGACCGGCCCGACGAGCTGGCCGAGCGAGGCGCCGATGGTGAAGTGACCGAAGTTGCGGTCCTGGTCGGCCGGTGCGCTGCGGCGGGCGACGATGGACTGCGCGCCGATGACGAAGCAGAGATGGCCGAGGCCCATCACTCCGCTCCAGGCGGCGAGCGCGGCCAGTGAGCCCGCCGTACCGCTGAGAGCGCAGCCCATGCCGATGAGCGCGGCGCCGACGGCCAGGAGGGGGACGCAGCGCCCCCGGTCGGTCCTGCGCCCCAGGGGTACGGCGGCGAAGAGCGGCAGCAGCGCGTACACACCGGCGATGACGCCGACCGCGCGCTCGTCGGCGCCGAGTGCGAGGGCCCGGTAGGAGACGGCGGGCCGCGCCATCGACACCGCCGCCTGGGAGAAGGCGAAGGCGATGACGAGGCGCAGCAGCCAGCGCCGGTCCCCCGCCGGCATCAGATGGTGCCGAAGAGGATCGCGGCGGCGAGCACGACGAGGGAGGTGAGCACGGCCCATTTGACGGTGAACCTGGTGTGGTCGCCGAATTCGACCTTGGCCATGCCGACGAGGACGTAGACGGCGGGGACGAGCGGGCTCGACATGTGCAGGGGCTGGCCGACGATCGAGGCGCGGGCCACCTCCAGCGGGGAGACCCCGTGCGCGGCGCCGGCCTCGGCGAGGACGGGCAGGACGCCGAAGTAGAAGCCGTCGTTCGACATGAAGTACGTGAGGGGCAGGCTCAGGAGGCCCGTGACGAGTCCCATCTGCGGGCCCATGCCCTCGGGGACGGCGCCCACCAGCCAGTCAGCCATGTGTTCGACCATACCGGTGCCGGTCAGGACGCCCGTGAAGACGGCCGCCGCGAAGACCATGCCGGAGACGTTCAGCACGTTGTCGGCGTGGGCGGCGATCCGGGCCCGCTGGTCCTTCATGGAGGGGAAGTTGACGGTGAGGGCGAGTGCGGCACCGAGCAGGAAGAGGACCGGGATCGGCATGAGCTGCATGATCATCGCGGTGAGCAGGACGAGGGTGAGTCCCGCGTTGAACCAGTAGAGGCGGGGGCGCAGGGTGGGCCGGTCGGGGTCGAGGCCCTTGAAGTCGTCGTCGTCCGCGGGCTCCTGGGGACCGGCGTCCTCGTCGGGGGAGGGGCCGGCACCGGCCGTGCCCGCCGCGCCGCCGCCCGTCCCGGTCCGCCCGGCTCCCCCGCCGGCCGTACCGCCGCCGGCCTGCACCAGCACCGTCTCGGCGACCGGCTCGGTCACCGGCTCCAGCACCTCGTCCAGCGTGAGCGTGCCGAGCCGCTTGCGCTCGCGGAGTCCGAGGACATAGGCGAGGACGAAGACGGCGAGCAGTCCGACGGCGAGCGCGGGGATCATGGGGACGAAGATGTCGGTGGCGTCCACCTTCAGGGCGGTGGCCGCCCGCGCGGTGGGTCCGCCCCAGGGGAGGGTGTTCATCACGCCGTTCGCGGTGGCGGCGACACCCGTCAGCACGACCAGGCTCATCTTCAGCCGCTTGTAGAGCGGATACATCGCAGAGACGGTGATCATGAAGGTGGTCGAGCCGTCGCCGTCGAGCGAGACGATCGCGGCGAGCAGGGCCGTACCGACCACGATGCGCATCGGGTCGGCCCGGCAGAAGCGCAGGATGCCGCGGACGATCGGGTCGAAGAGGCCGACGTCGATCATCACGCCGAAGTAGACGATGGCGAACATCAGCATCGCCGCGGTCGGCGCCAGATCGCCGACTCCCTCGATGACGTAGTCGCCCAGCTTCGCGCCCTGGCCGACCAGGACGCAGAAGAGGGCGGGGATCAGTACGAGTGCCGCGATCGGCGACATCTTCTTCGTCATGATCAGCACCAGGAAGGTGGCGATCATGACGAATCCGAGGATTGTCAGCATTGGAGGTACCTCACGTTCACCCTTGAACTCCCACCCGGGTCGGCGGTGCGGATGACGTTAGGTGCCGTTTCCTCGCGTTAACAAGGTGTTGACGTGCGAGCAATACGCGCAAAACCCCAGGTCACGCCGGGGTCTCGGGTGGTGCGGGGTGGGCGGGGGCCAGCTCGACCGGAAAGCCGTTGAGGACCGCCGTCCCCGACAGCGGATCGCGCCGGCTGCCGTCGAGCAGCTGGTTGACGTTGACGCCCGGCCGCGCGCGGGCCACCGCCATACGGGTGCCCGGACGGTCGTGCCCCCAGCCGTGCGGCACGCTCACGACCCCCGCCCGGACGGTGTCGGTGATCTCCACCGGGATGGTGATCCCGCCCGCCCCGGTGGTGACACGCGCCGCCGCGCCGTCGGCGAGACCGAGCCGTTCGGCGTCCTCGGGGTGGACCTGGACCGTGCAGCGGTTCGAACCGCCGTTGAGCGTCGGCACGTTGTGCATCCAGCTGTTGTTGGAGCGCAGATGACGGCGGCCGACGAGGACGAGCGACTCGGGCCGCTCGGCGAGCGCGTCGCGCAGCCGGGGCAGATCGGCGGCGATCGGCGCGGGGAAGAGTTCGACGCGCCCGCTGCGGGTCCTGAGCAGCCCGGGGACACGCGGTTCGAGCGGCCCGAGGTCGACACCGTGCGGCCGGTCGAGCAGCCGGGCGAGGGTGAGCCCGGCCGGGTCGGCGCCGAATCCGTCCCCGTACGGGCCCAGGCGCAGCATCAGGTCGAGCCGTCGCTGCGGGCCGCCGGTGTGGGGGATCTCCGCGGCGAGTTCCTTCGCGTCGCGTCCGTTCACGGGCGACAGCGGGTCGGCGACCGCCTTCGTGAGCGTGCGGTCGATGACCTGGTCGTCCACGGCCGACGGGTCGGCACCGTGCGCCCCGCCCGCGGCCAGCACCAGGCGCGCCAGGATCTCGCACTCGTCCATCAGCCCGGCGGCCAGCGGGACGGCGGGCGGGCTGTACCGGGCCTGGTTGCGCACGGCGAAGCCGTTGAAGGCGAAGTCGAAGTGGGCGCTCTGGGAGGGTGGCGGCGGAGGCAGGACGACATCGGCGTGGCGCGAGGTCTCGTTGAGGTACGGGTCGACGCTGACCATGAAGTCCAGGCCGTCCAGCGCCCGGTCGAGACGGTCGCCGTCGGGCGCGGAGAGCACGGGGTTGGCCGCGAGGGCGATCAGGGCCCGGATCCGTCCCTCTCCGGGTGTCTCGATCTCCTCGGCGAGTACGGCGATGGGCAGTTCGCCCTTGGCCTCCGGGTGGCCGCCGACCCTGCTCGCCCAGCGGCCGAGCGCGAACCCCTTGCCGGGGCCCGCCGGGCGGGGCGCGCGGTCGGTGGCGGAGAGCGGGAAGAGGGCGCCGCCGGGCCGGTCGAGATTGCCGGTCAGGACGTTGAGGACGTCGACGAGCCAATTGGTGAGCGTGCCGTACTCGACGGTGCAGCTGCCGATGCGCCCGTAGACGGCCGCGGTGGGCGCGGCGGCGAGTTCACGGGCGAGGGTTCGGATGTCCCCGGCGTCCAGGTCGCAGGCGGCCGCGGCGGCCTCGGGTGTGAAGTCCCCCACCGCGCACCGTAGTTCGTCCAGCCCTTCGAGGTGGCCGGCGAGCGCGCCGGGGTCGGCGAGCCCTTCGTCGAACAGGACGTGGACGAGGGCGGCGAGCAGGAGCGCGTCGGTGCCCGGCCGGATGGGGAGGTGCCGGTCGGCGATCCGCGCGGTGCGGGTACGGCGCGGATCGACCACCGTGAGGGTGCCGCCGCGCCCGCGCAGGGCCTTGAGCCTGCCGGGGAAGTCGGGCGCGGTGCAGAGGCTGCCGTTGGAGTCCAGCGGGTTGGCGCCCAGGAGGAGCAGATGGTCGGTGCGGTCCAGGTCGGGGACGGGGATCGCGTGCGCGTCGCCGTAGAGCAGGCCGCTCGACACGTGCTTCGGCATCTGGTCGAGGGTGGAGGCGGTGAAGAGGTTACGGGTGCGCAGCACGCCCAGCAGGACGGGCGGGTAGAGGGCACCGGCCATGGTGTGGACGTTGGGGTTGCCGAGCACGACGCCGACGGAGTGCGGTCCGTACTCCTCGGTGAGCGCGGGCAGCCGGGCGGCGATGAGGTCGAAGGCCGTCTCCCAGCTCGCCTCGCGCAGTTCGCCGTCGACACGGACCAGCGGTGTGCGCAGCCGGTCGGGGTCGGCGTCCAGCTCTCCGAAGGAGGCGCCCTTGGGGCAGATGAAGCCCTTGCTGAACACGTCGTCGCGGTCACCGCGCGCTCCGGTGACCCTGGTCCCCTCGATGGTGAGGGTCAGTCCGCAGGTGGCCTCGCAGAGGGGGCAGACACGCAGCGCGGTGCGGGCGGGACGCGTGGAGCCGGTGGGCGGCATGGGTCCTCCAGGGGCGGGCGAGGGCGCAGACGCGCGGGCCCTCCCGAGCATACCGACCGGTACGGATGAGGGAAGGGGCCCGCCGGCCGGGCTTCCGGTGCGCAGACCTCCGCGGGCGTCGGCGCCGGCTCCGCGCCCATGGCGGGCCCACCCTTCGCGAGCCGTCCGGCGGTCGCGGGCCGCGCGGGGACCTCTTTCCGCCAACGGGACCACTCCCGTTGACGTGCCGCGCCCGGAATCCTACGGTTGAGCATAGGATTCGAGAACCGGGCAGGACAGCGAGACGGGGAGCGACGATGAGCGGCACCGAGCGGGCGCGGAAGACGGCCGACGCGCTGGAGTACGTCACCGGTTTCGGCAACGAGCACAGCTCGGAGGCCGTACGGGGCGCGCTGCCCGTGGGACGCAACTCACCGCAGAGAGCGCCGCTCGGCCTGTACGCGGAGCAGTTGAGCGGCAGCGCCTTCACCGAGCCCCGTACGCAGAACCGCCGCTCCTGGCTCTACCGCATCCGCCCGTCGGCGGCGCACCCGCCGTTCACCCGGAGCGGCAACGGCGCCCTGCGCGGCGCGCCGTTCACCGAGTCCGTGCCCGACCCCAACCGGCTGCGGTGGAACCCGCTGCCGGAGCCCGCGCCCGGGACGGACTTCCTGGCCGGGCTCTGGACGCTCGGCGGCAACGGCGACGCCGCGCGGCGCACGGGTATGGCGGTGCATCTGTACCACGCCGACTCCCCCATGACCGACCGGGTGTTCAGCGACTCCGACGGCGAGCTGCTGATCGTCCCGGAGCGCGGCGGACTGCTGATCTTCACGGAGTTCGGCCTGCTCGCCGCCCGGCCCGGTCATGTCGCGCTGATCCCGCGCGGGGTGCGCTTCCGCGTCGAGCTGCTGGACGGGACGGCGCGCGGCTACGTCTGCGAGAACTACGGCCGCCCCTTCGTCCTGCCCGACCTCGGCCCGATCGGCGCCAACGGACTGGCGAACGCACGGGACTTCCTGGCCCCGGTCGCCGCGTACGAGGACATCGAGCGCCCGACCGAGGTGGTCAACAAGTTCTGCGGGAATCTGTGGACCGCGACGTACGACCACTCCCCGCTCGACGTGGTGGCCTGGCACGGCAATCACCTGCCGTACGTCTACGACCTGCGCCGCTTCAATGTCATCGGCACCATCAGCTACGACCATCCCGACCCGTCGATCTTCACGGTGCTCACCTCGCCGTCCGACACCCCCGGACTGGCGGGGGTGGACTTCGTGGTCTTCGCGCCGCGCTGGCTGGTCGGTGAGAACACCTTCCGGCCGCCGTACTTCCACCGCAATGTGATGAGCGAGTACATGGGCCTGATCGAGGGGGCGTACGACGCCAAGGCGGAGGGCTTCGTCCCCGGCGGCGGTTCGCTGCACAACATGATGTCGGCGCACGGGCCCGACCGGGAGACGTTCGAGCGGGCGAGCGCCGCCGAGCTGAGGCCGCAGCGGATCGACGACGGGCTGGCGTTCATGTTCGAGACGCGCTGGCCGGTGACCGCCACCGCCCAGGCCGCGGCGGCCGGGCATCTCCAGACGGGGTACGACGACGTGTGGCAGGGTCTGGAGCGCCACTTCACGCCCACGCCGGGGCCCGCGTCGGCGCCGACGTCGGAACCGGCCGGGTGAGACGACCCTGATCCGGTCCGACCCGCCAGATTTCCGGAGTCCGCCGTGACCGCATTCGCACCCGATTCGCTGGTCCTCAACCGCAAGCTGCCGCTCTGGTACCAGGTGTCGCAGTCGTTGCGGGCGTCCATACTCGGCCGGCGCCCGCACGACCCGCTGCGTCTTCCCACGGAGGAGCAGCTCGCCGGGCATTACGGCGTCAGTGTGCTGACGATGCGTCAGGCCCTCAAGGAGCTGGAGCAGGAGGGCCTGATCAGCAGGCACCGGCGGCGTGGCACCTTCATCGAGCCGGGCGCGCGGCGCGGGGCGCCCCGCCGGCTGCTCGGCTCCATCGACGCGGTCGTGGCTCAGCAGTCGGGCGAGCGGACGACGGTGACCGGCCACGGCCGGGCGCCGGTGCCCGGCGAACTGGCCGAGTACTTCCCGGGTGTCGACGAGGTGGCCCTCTACCGGCGGCTGCGCCGCGACGGCGAGAGCGGCGAGCCGACCAACTGGGCCGAGAACGCGGTGCGTACGGAGATCGCGGACCGTCTCGATCCCGCGGATCTGGAGCGCTGGCCGATGACCAAGGTGCTGCGTGACGTGCTGGGGGTGCGGATCAGCCGGATCACGGACACGGTCGAGGCCACGCTCGCCGATCCGGCCACGGCCGATCTGCTCCAGGTGCCGCTGCTCAGCCCGATCCTGCACTACACGGGTGTCACGTACGACACGGACGGCCGGATCGTGGACGTGGCCAGGATCCGCTACCGGGGGGACCGCTTCTCGTTCTCGGTGACGATGGAGACGGACTGACACCGCGGCCGACCGACGGACCGGCGACGGACGGACCACCGGCCACCGACCGCCCGGCCGACGGCGGACCTCACGGCCCCGGCGGTCACCGGCGGGGAGGCGGCCCGGTTCGCCCGGTCGGTACGCTCCTCATGACGGCACGCGACGGACCGGGGAGGGGTGTGCCCGTATGACGGCCCCGCTGCTGAGCGACCTCATGCCGTGGTCGGTGGCGCCGCTGCGGCTCGGCCGCGGCTGGATCCTCGCCCCCGACGCGGCCTCGCTCACCGCGCGCTGGGACACGCTGATACGGGCCACGGGCGCCGAGCGTACGGCGCTGTTCCGCGCGACCCGCTCCCGTACGCCGGACAGCGCGGTGACCGCGCTGCCGGGGCAGCTCACCGGCACGGGCAGGTTCGCGCGGGAGTCAGGACGGTGTCCGGCCCCGCTGCGGGTGGGACACGGGCCCTTCGACGAGCGCTATCTGATCCCCGACCACCGGCTGATCGACGCGGCCAGACCGGAGCTGTGGCGGGTGGCCGACGAGCGTCAGCTCTTCGCCGTGGAACAGGGGTTCGTCCCCGGCGCCGCCGGCCCCGCGCTGCTCGTGAGCGCCCTGCTGCCGGACGGCCGCTCACCCGCCGGGCGTCCCGGCCGGATCCGTCCGCTGTACCGGCGGCCGGGCGGCGCCGAACCCAATCTGACGCCGGGCCTCACGGAGTCCCTGACCGCGCGCCTCGGACAGGAGGTCACGCCGGGCCGGTTGCTCGACTGGGCGCTCGCGGCGGCCCGGCCGTCGCCGCGCGGCTGTGTGGTGCCGCTGACCGCCGATCCGGACCTCTGGGCGGCCGGGGTGGCGCTCGGCGCCCGGCTGGCCGAGGTCCAGCTGCGCGGCGCGCACGGCGGGGAGCGTCCCCGGCTGCCGGGCGGCCGGCGCCCGTACGTGCGGGCCGCCGTCCCGGCCGGACCCATGACGATCGGTTACGACCCCGAGGACGAGACGCTCCACATCGGTGACGGCCGGATCTCCCCCGTACCGGCCGAGGCGTGGGACTTCCAGGTCGGCGGCGTCCGGATGATCGAGCTGTGGTTCGAGCGGCGCGCGGCGCGGCCGGAGCCGGGCACCCTGGAGGCGATCGGCCCGCGAGCCTGGCCGCAGGAGTGGACCTCGGAGCTGCTGGAGCTGATCACCGTGCTCGCGCTGCTCGCCGGACTGCGGCCCCGGCAGCGGGAGTTGGGCGCCGCGCTGGACAGCGGGCCGGTGATCGGCACGGACGAGCTGCGGGGAGCCGGGGTGCTGCCGGTGCCCGGCGCGGCCCGGCGCCCGGCGTCGGTGCTCGACCACCACGAGGAGGGCCCGGAGGGGCAGTTCGCCCTGATCTGAGCCGTGCCGGCGGATCGTCGGGAGCGGCGGCCGATGATCCGTCAGCCGGTGTCGAACGAGTCCAGCACCCTGCCGAGCGCCCGGTCGAAGACGCCCTCCATGTCGATCGGCCCCGAGTCCTCCATGAACGCCGCCGCCAGCCGGGGGTAACGCCCGCTGACGATCTGCTCCTCCAGATAGGCCGTCCGGATCTCGTGCTCCCGCTCGACCGACCAGGGCAGTGAGCGGGTGCGCTCGGCGACCTGGATCTCGTTGGCGACATAGGTGGTGACGACGCCGTTCACCATGGCCACCAGCTCCATCTTCCGGCCGTACGGCAGATCGAGCGGGTCCAGGCACCAGAGGCTGAATTCGAGGAACTTCATCGAGTTCGGACTGAAGCCGTAGGCCGACGACATGAGGCGCGACATCCACGGGTGGCGCCGCATGATCGCCCGCGCGCTCCGGGCCAGACCGGTGAGATCGGCCCGCCAGTCCCCGGAGGGCCGCTCGGGCAGGTCGTGCTCCGCCGCGACCAGGTCGACCATCAGCTCGTACAGGTCCTCCTTGCGCGGCACGTAGTTGTAGAGCGACATCGTGCCGCAGCCCAGCTCTCCGGCGACGCGGCGCATGGAGGCGGCGTCCAGGCCGTCCGCGTCCGCGATCCGCACGGCGACGGCCGCGATCTCGGCGCGGGTGTACGCGGGCCTGGGGCCACGGGCGGCGCGCTCGGGACGCGACCAGATCACTTCGGGTTCAGCAGGTCGCCCCGCCATCGGTCATCACCTCGTGCGTCATTCTCCCCCAGGGTTGGTTACGTACAGCGTACGTAGTGAGGTACGGTGAGCCCATGAATACTACGTACGCCGTACTTAGTGAAGGTCTGGAGAAGCGCTTCGGCGATGTCCACGCCCTGCGCGGACTGGATCTCGCCGTCGCCCCCGGAACGGTCTGCGGGGTGCTCGGGCCGAACGGCGCGGGCAAGACCACAGCCGTCCGCGTCCTCACCACGCTCACCGGCCCCGACGGCGGATCCGCCTCCGTCGCCGGGCACGACATCGTGAAGGAGGCGGCGGAGGTCCGCGCGGCGATCGGTGTCGCCGGCCAGCACGCCTCCGTCGACAGCGAGTTGACCGGCCGGGAGAACCTCCGGCTCTTCGCCAGGCTGCTGCGCCTGCGGGGGGCGGCGGGCCGGGCCCGCGCCGACGAACTGCTGGAGCGCTTCGAACTCGGCGAGGCGGCGGACCGGGCCGCCCGCACCTACTCGGGCGGTATGCGCCGCCGCCTCGACCTGGCGTCCAGCCTGCTCACCCGGCCGCGCGTGCTCTTTCTCGACGAGCCGACGACCGGACTCGACCCGCGCAGCCGCAACCAGATCTGGACCGCCGTGCGCGAGCTGGCCGACGAGGGCACGACCGTCCTGCTGACCACCCAGTATCTGGAGGAGGCGGACCGGCTGGCCGACGACATCGTGCTGATCGACCACGGCCGGGCGGCGCACACCGGCACGCCCGCCGCGCTCAAGTCCCGTATCGGGGCGTACGCGGAGGTGGTCGTCGCCGAGGACGCCGCGGAGGCGGTCCTGCTCGCCGCCGCGGGCGTGCTCGACCAGCTGACCGGCGCCGAGCCGGTGATCGACCGGGCACGCCGGGCGCTGGGCGTCGTGGCGAGCGACGGCACGCTCACCCTTCCCCGGATCGTCCGCGAACTGGACGCGGCGGGGGTGCCGGTGGTCGACGCGAGCCTGCGCCCGCCGACCCTGGACGAGGTGTTCCTGCGGCTGACCGGCGACGCGGTCGCGCCCCGTACGGCCGACGGGAGGAGCGCCGCGTGAGCACCGTCGCCTACGACAGCACGGCCGTACTCGGCCGCCATCTCCAGCGGATCAGGCACTCCCCCGGCGTGGTGATCCTCACCCAGACCATGCCGATCACGATGCTGCTGTTCTTCGGTTACGTCTTCGGCAGCGCGCTCGCGACACCGGGCGAGGAGTACCGGGCCTTCCTGACGCCGGGGCTGCTCGCGGCGACGGCGGCCGGCGGCATCATGACCGGGATGTTCCAGTCGGCGCAGGACGCGCAGCGCGGTGTGACGGACCGCTTCCGCACCATGCCGATGAGCCGGGTCGCCGTACCGCTGGGCCAGACCGCGGCCGACGTCCTCACCACGGCGATCGGCATCGTGCCGCTGGTGCTCGTGGGGGTAGCCGTGGGCTGGCGGATCGAGGGCGGCGCGCCGGGCGCGCTCGGCGCCTTCGGTCTGCTGCTGCTCTTCCGCTTCGCGACCACCTGGGTCGGCGCGTATCTCGGTCTGCTCATCCGCAACGAGGAGATCGCGGGCCAGCTGGGCAGCGTCACCTTCGTCCTGCCGCTGCTGTCGAACGCGTACATCCCCACGGAGGGTCTGCCGGGGTGGCTGCGGGTCGTCTCCGAGTGGAATCCGATCAGCGCGGTCGCCGCCGCCGTACGCCAGTCGTGCGGCAACGCGTCGCCGGCGGCGGACGCCGCCTGGCCGCTGGCGAACCCGGTGGCGGGCACGCTGCTGTGGAGTCTGGTGCTCCTGGTGGTGTTCGTACCGCTGACGGTGCGCCGGTACACAAGGAGCGGCACATAGCCGCCCCGCACCGGTCCGTCCGTCCGTCCCGTCAACGCCCCTTCCGCCGCCGCCGGTTCACCTTGCCGGGTGGTGAGACGGGCGGCACAGCCGAGGGGCGGCCCCGGCGCTCGGCGAGCACACCGACGCACCGCCGCCGGCCCTGGGAGTGACGGGCGGGCGGGGAGCGGCGCTGCGTCGGGACGGTGTGGTCGTCCGTGCGCTGTCCGGGGGTCGGCGACCGCCGACCGGACGGGTCAGCGGCGGCTGCCGAAGAGGGACCGTCGCAGCCGCCTGAGCGGTGCGAACAGGGAGACGCGCGCGCTCTTGCTCCTGCGGGTCCGCACGTCGTCGCGCGAGGTCAGCTCCCGCATCAGGCTCGTCGCCTCGGCCGCCTCGCGCTGCGGGACGGCGGGGCCGCCGAGCACCGAGAGATGACGGTCGAGCCGTGAACTGGTCGCGCTGCTCCCACATGTGATGGCAGGTACTCGCGCCCTGCTGTGCATTGTTATCTGATCCATGTCACTCCCCACCCGTACGAGGGCACCCGGCTCGGGCAGGTTAACCCTATCTCCCCCATGGGACACACGTGTATCCCGCCTCACGGATTGACAGCACCCGTTCGGGGACGGCACCACGCCTGCCGAATCCATTGTATTCCAGGGCGAGTTGGACAGCCGACCGCCGGACTGTTCGATGAGACCGAACACCGATTCCGGTCCGCCCGCCCCAGGAGGGCGGGCGGACCGGTACCGGCCCCGCGGTCAGTTCGTACGATCCGCGATTGGGTCAGACGGCCGAAGAGAAGGCCGGCAGATAACCACCCGACTGGCCCTGTGCGGTGGGGTGGTAGGACTCACCGAGGTTCGGCACGCTCACGCTGTGCAACCAGGACGCCGACGAGCAGATCTCGTGTCCGGTGAAGGGGCCGGTGACGTCCGCGTAGCTGTAGCCGTGGTCGGCGGCGCGCTTGGCGAGCAGGGAGTTGAGGTGGTCGGCGGCGCCGTTGATGGCCCGCCGCTCGTTCTCGGTCAGGCCGACCACGCACGATCCGTTGAGCTGGTAGAAGCGCGGGTAGCCGAGGACGACGACCTTGGCGGCCGGGGCCTTGGCGCCGATCGCGTTGTACACCGAGTCCAGTTGACCGGGCAGCGTCGTGTCGACGTAGCTGCGCGCCTGGTTCACCCGCGAGACACAGCTGGCCTCGGACTGGAGGACACAGGTGAGCATGACGTCGGCGAAGCCGGCGTCGTTGCCGCCGACGGTGATGCTGACGAGGTCGGTCCCGGAGTTGACGGGGCCGAGCTGACTGCCGGTCACATCACCCGTACGAGCGCCGGAGCACGCGGTGAAGGCGAAGGACGAGGGTGAGTTGGCGTTGGCCCACAGCTGCGGGTAGGCCACACTGCTGCGCTTGCAGGAGCCGCTGTCGCCGTAGGAGCCGGCGCCGAGACCGGACGAGTAGGAGTCACCGAGGGCGACGTAGTCGAGCGCGGCGGACTCGCCGGCCTGGGCCGTGCTCGCGCCGGTGAGCGTGAGGACGGCACCGAGCAGGAGGGACGACGAGAGAGCGGCGAATCTGGACAGCTTCATGTGGGGGGTCCTCCAGGTAGGCGGGATCTCTGCCTCAACGTTCGTACCAGGCAACGGACTTCGCAGGAAGTGTCCATGCCAAGTAGATCCGGTGAAGCTTGCAGATGGACGCGCGTATACCGCTCGAAGTGGCAGGAACAGGCGCGCACCCGATAACGGATTGAGTAAATCCGAACACGGAGGTTCCGGAAACCACCGGCCGAAGTACGGCCAAATAGCAAATAGGCGCGGTGACGTCGCAGCCCTTGCCATACAGTCGTAAGTATCAATACCTTCTGACATTCACCCGCAACGGTCCGTCGGGCAGCGCGACTTCAGGGGAGGGCTCGGACGTCGCGACGGCTCCCGGCGCGGGGCGCGGTAGGGGGTGCCGCGCGACGCACGACCTGTCTTCACTCACCTGGCAGGCCGGAGATCAAGGCTGTCACGTACAGGGTGGGAACCCCCTTTTCGAACCGGCACATCATTCCGGACCGCCCGGGGGCGGGCGGTCCACCGGTGGAGAGGGAACAGATCCGTGAGCTCATTCCCGCGCCCGGCGGTCCCGGGCGAAGACCCGTTGGCCATGCCGTTTTCCGGCGACACGCACGGCGGCGAGCCGCTCGGCGGCGAACTGGACGGACTCGACGAGCTGCTCGACCAGGAATTACTCGACCACGAACTGCTCGGCGACGACCCACTCGGCCGCCCGGCCGGCCACTACCGGCCGGTCTCCTCGCATCTCGCGATCGCGCCGCCGGTGAGCGTGGTGATCCCCGCGATGAACGAGGCGGAGAACCTGCCGTACGTCTTCAAGACCCTGCCCGGCTGGATCCACGAAGTCGTCCTGGTGGACGGGAACTCCACCGACGACACGGTCCGGGTCGCACGCGGACTCCGGCCGGACGTCAAGGTTGTCAAGCAGCTCGGCAGGGGCAAGGGCGACGCCCTGATCAGCGGATTCGCCGCCTGCACGGGTGACATCATCGTGATGGTGGACGCCGACGGGTCGGCCGACGGCCACGAGATCGTCAGCTATGTGTCGGCCCTCGTATCGGGCGCCGACTTCGCCAAGGGGTCACGATTCGCCAACGGCGGCGGCACGGACGACATGACCCTGATCCGCAAGCTCGGCAACCATGTGCTCTGCTCGGTCGTGAACGCCAAGTTCGGCGCCCGCTACACCGACCTCTGCTACGGCTACAACGCCTTCTGGCGGCACTGTCTGGACCGGATCACGCTCGACTGCACCGGGTTCGAGGTCGAGACCCTGATGAACATACGGGTCGTCAAGGCCGGCCTGAAGGTGCAGGAGATACCGAGCCACGAGTACGACCGGATCCACGGCGTGAGCAATCTCCGTGCCGTCCGGGACGGGCTGCGGGTCCTGCGGGTCATCCTCAGCGAGAAGGGCGTCCCCAGAGCGGCCAGGCGCCGGCCGCGCGCCGTGAGACGGGCGCTCCCGCTCACCGTCGTCGGGCAGGGAGAGCGCTCGTGATCGACCGTCATCTCCACCGCTCGTTCTCCGTGGTCATCTGCGTGTACACGCAGATGCGCTGGGACGACATCCTCGCCGCCGTCGACTCCGTACGGAGGCAGTCGATGCCGCCCACGGAGATCCTGCTCGTGGTCGACCACGAGGAGGCGCTGCGCATGCGCCTACTGGCCCGGTACGGCTCCGAGTCACCGGCGGACGGCGGGGAGGTGCGGGTGCTCGCCAACGCGGGCCCCCGCGGTCTGTCCGCAGGCCGCAACACCGGAATCGCCGCAGCACGGGGCGAGTTCGTGGCCTTCCTGGACGACGACGCCGTCGCGGAACGCGACTGGCTGCGGTACCTCGCGGCGGGATACGCCGACCCCCGGGTGATGGCGGTCGGCGGCCGGACGCTGCCCGCCTGGTCATCGGGGGGCCGGCCGGTCTGGTTCCCCGAGGAGTTCGACTGGATCGTCGGCTGTACCTACCGGGGTCTGCCGCCGGGCAGGGTGCGGGTCCGCAACGTGCTCGGCGGCAACGCCTCGTTCCGCCGTACCGCGTTCGACGCGGCCGGGGGGTTCGCCACCGGCATCGGGCGGGACGGCGACAAGCGGCCGCTGGGCTGCGAGGAGACCGAGCTGTGCATCAGGCTCGGCAGGGCGCTCCCGGACGCCGTGCTGCTGATCGACGACCGCGCGGTGATCCACCACAAGGTCCCCCCGGCGCGTGCCCGGTTCGGGTACTTCCGCGAACGGGCCTACGCCGAGGGCCTCTCGAAGGCCCTGGTGGCCCGAAGTGTCGGCGCGGGCAAGGGACTTGAGTCCGAACGGCGCTATGCCACCCGGGTCCTGCCGGCGGGGGTGGCGCGCGGGCTGCGCAACGCGGTGCGCGGGCCCGGCCGCGGACGCGGCGGCGCGGGGCGGGCCGGGGCGATCGTGGCCGGGGTGCTGACGACGGCGACCGGGTATCTCGTGGGCACCGCCCGCGCGCGCCGGGGCCCCGTCACGTTCTCGTCCGGACCGGTCGCACCGGCCCCGGCTGTGCCTGTCGCGGCGCCGGGTGACGCGGCGGCCGGTGCGGCGGCACCCGTCGCGGCGCCGGCCCGGGAGAGTCCGCGCGGAGCCACCGTATGAGCACCGGCACGGGCGGGGGTTCGCCGCCGGGAGCCGGACCGGACGCGGAGCGGCCGGTGCCGATCCTGATGTACCACGCGCTCGCGCACCGGCCGGCCCCGTCGGTGCGCGCCCTGTCCGTGTCGCCCGGGGCGTTCGCGGAGCAGATGGCGCTCCTCGGCGAACGGGGGTTCACCCCGCTGACGACGGCGGCGCTGGCCGCCGTCTGGCGGGGGCGCGGGCGGCTGCCGGAGCGGCCGGTGCTGATCACGTTCGACGACGGGTACGAAGGCGTGCACCGGTACGCCCTGCCCGAGCTGGCCCACCACGGCTTCGCGGCCACCCTGTTCGTCTCCACGGGGTGGCTGCGCGGCCCGTACGACGCGGGCGGCGCCCTCGACACGATGCTCGACTGGGACCAGGTGCGCGAACTGGCCTACGCGGGGGTGGAGATCGGCGGTCACAGCCACACCCATCCGCAGCTGGACCAGCTCGACGACCGGCGGCTGGGCCACGAGGCGGCGCGCTGCCGGGAGATCGTCGCGACCGAACTGGGCGCGGCGCCGGTCTCGTTCGCGTACCCGTACGGCTACTCCACCCGCCGGGTGCGGCGGGCGGTGCGGACCGCCGGGTTCGAGCAGTCGCTCGCCGTGGGGAACGCGCTCGCCCGCCGGGGTCAGGGCCCGTACGCGCTGGAACGGGTCACCGTCCGGCGGTCCACGGGGATCGGGGAGTTCGCGCGGCTGGCCGACGGCCGGTCCGTCGGCCGTCTCCTCGCCGGTGACCGCGCGCTGACGAAGGCGTACGCGGTGGTCCGCGGGGTCCGGCGGGCGGGACGGGCCCTCGGGGCGCTCGGCCCGGCATCGGTCCCCGGCCGGCCGAGGGGCGCGGACGCGGGGCTGTACCCGTAGATCCCGGACGCGGATCCGCGCACCCGGACGCCGGTCCGGGACACCGGCCCCGCCTGTCCGATTCTTGGCGATATCTCCTTGTCAGAGCTAAAATGACCGCATGACTCCGGTCGAGCTTTCCGACTCGCTCGCCGATGTGCTGGCAGGGATTCAGCGCATGATCCGGCGGCGGCTGAGGGCCGGTCTGACGGCCCCGCGGCTGCGGGGCGCGCAGATCGATCTGCTGCGGCTGGTCGGGAGCAGTCCCGGCATCCGGGTGTCCGACGCGGCGAAGGAGCTGTACCTCGCCGGGAACTCGGTCTCCACCTTGGTCAATCAGCTCAGCCGGGCCGGTTATCTGCGCCGCGAGACCGATCCCGCCGACCGCCGGTCCGTCCTGCTGCTGCCGACCGAGGCGGCGACCTCGCGACTGGCCGACTGGCAGGCGCGGCGCGCCGCGCTGGTGCGCGAGCAGGTGGACCGGCTGACCGGCGAGGAGCGGGCCGCCCTGGCGGCGGCGCTGCCGGCGCTGCGCAGGCTCGCCCGGAATCTGCGCGAGGAAGTGGAGGGCGTATGACCGACGAGGACCGCACCGCCGCCGGGGCGGCGGCCGGATCCGCCGGCACCACCGGCGAGGCCGTGACCTGCCGCGGGCTGGACTACTCGTTCGGCGACACCAAGGCCGTCGACGGCCTCGGTCTGTCCGTCCGCACGGGTGAGATCTTCGGGCTGCTCGGACCCAACGGCGCGGGCAAGACCACCGCGATCCGCTGTGTCACCACGCTTCTGCCGGTTCCGGCGGAGCGGGTGAAGGTGTTCGGGCACGACGCCGCGAAGGAGAAGATGGCGGTGCGGCGCCTGCTCGGCTACGTGCCGCAGCAGCTGTCCGCCGACGCCGCGATGACCGGCCGCGAGAACGTGACCCTCTTCGCGCGCGTCTTCGACGTGCCCCGCCGCGAACGCGCCGCACGGGTCGGGCAGGCGCTGGAGGCGGTCGGTCTCGGCGGCGCGGCCGACCGGATGGCCGCGACCTACTCCGGCGGCATGATCCGCCGGCTGGAACTCGCGCAGGCCCTGGTCAGCGCGCCCCGGCTGCTGATGCTCGACGAGCCGACGATCGGTCTCGACCCGATCGCCCGCAGCGGTGTCTGGGAGCACATCAACTCCGTGCGGCGGGCCACCGGCATGACCGTGCTGGTGACGACCCACTACATGGAGGAGGCCGAACAGTACTGCGACCGGGTCGGGTTGATGCACCGGGGCCGGATCCACGCGCTCGGCACCTCCGACGAGCTCCGCGCGGAGCTGCGCGAACGCCGCCGCGCGGCGGCCGGCCCGGCGGCGCGGAACGACTCCGTACCGACGCTGGAGGACGTCTTCCGCGAGGTGGCGGGCCAGGGCCTGGACGAGGAGGGAGGCGACTTCCGCGATGTCAGGAGCACACGGCGGACAGCGTCCCGCGTCGGCTGAGGCCGCCGGAGACGGCAGGTTCGATCTGCTGCTCGCACCGCCCCGGCCGCGAACGGGCTGGCGGGTGCTGCCCGCCCGGGTCCTGGCCATGTGCGTGGTCGAACTCCAGAAGCTGCGCCACGACCGCACCGAGCTGTACACCCGGGCCGTCCAGCCCGCCCTCTGGCTGCTGATCTTCGGCGAGACGTTCACCCGGATCAAGGCCATCCCGACCGGCGGCATCCCCTACATCGACTTCCTGGCGCCCGGCATCATCGCCCAGTCCGCGATGTTCATCGCGATCTTCTACGGCATCATGATCATCTGGGAGCGGGACGCCGGCGTCCTGAACAAGCTCCTGGTCACCCCGACCCCGAGATCCGCCCTGGTCAGCGGCAAGGCGTTCGCCTCCGGGGTGAAGGCGCTGATCCAGGCGGCCGTGGTGATCCTCATCGCCGCCGCACTCGGGGTGGGGCTGACGTGGAATCCGCTGAAACTGCTCGGGGTCGCGGTCGCGGTGATCCTCGGCTCGGCGTTCTTCTCGTGCCTGTCCATCACGATCGCGGGAATCGTGCTCACCCGCGACCGGCTGATGGGCATCGGCCAGGCCATCACCATGCCGCTCTTCTTCGCGTCCAACGCCCTCTATCCGGTGGCGATCATGCCCGGCTGGCTCCAGGTGGTCAGCAAGATCAATCCACTCAGCTACCAGGTGGACGCCCTGCGCGGACTCCTGCTCGGTACGCCGTCCCATCTGCTGCTCGACTACGGCGTGCTGACCTTCGCGGCGCTGGTGGGCATCACCGCGGCCTCGTCGCTGCTGGGCCGGCTGGCGAGATGATCCGGACGGGCACGCTCCCGGGCGACGCGACCGGCACGCGGCACCCGGCACGCGGCACCCGGCGCTCACCGCTCACCGGTCAGCGGTCAGCGGTCAGCGCGAGTAGGCCGCCCGTACCGCGTCCTCGGCCAGGGACAGCGCGTCCGCGCGGGACAGGCCGAGACGCCGCGCGTGCTCCGCGTACTCCTGGGCGGCGGTCGCCGCCCTGCGGTCCGCCGCGTCGCCCGCCGCCGCGACGAACGTGCCGTTGCGACCGCGCGTCTCGATCACCCCGTCCGCCTCCAGGGCGCGGTACGCCTTGGCGACGGTGTTCGCCGCGAGGCCGAGTTCGCCGGCGAAGCCGCGTACCGTCGGGAGCTTGTGCCCCACGGGCAGCGCGCCCGAGCGGGCCAGTTCGGAGATCTGGGCGCGCAACTGCTCGTACGGAGCGGTCGCGGCGTCGTCGTCGATCGAGATCCTCAAGGTCACAGCCCCGATTGTCCCCCATCCCCCGGCGTCCGCAGCCGCGTTCCGGAACGGAAAATGGGAGGCGTCGCGGCGCTGCTCCCCCGTAGCGTGCCGGTTCATGAGTGTGATCGTTCGTGATTTCCGCCCGGCCGACGCCCCGGCCGTCGTCCGTGTCAGACGCGCCTCCGTGCCGTACGCCGTGACGACCGAGGAGGCCCTGCTCTTCGCCGTGCGGAGCGCCAACCCGGCGTCGAAGTACCGCATGCTGGTGGCCGAGGACGGTGGTGAGGTGATCGGCACCTCGCACGTCGCGCTCGCCTACGACAGTACGGAGCCCGGTCGGGCGCGGGTCAACCCGCATGTGCACCCCGACCACAGGGGCAGGGGCGCGGGTTCCGCGATCCTGCGGGCCGCCGAGGAGCATCTGGCCGCCGAGGGCGCCACCACCCTCCTCACCTGGGTGAACGACGAGCCCGCGGCCCTCGCCTTCGCCGCCCGCCGGGGCTACTCGCCGCTGCGTACCGCGCACTTCCAGCGGCTGGATCTGACGGCTGCCGCGCTGCCCGAGCCGCCGGGGCTCCCCGCGGGCTGCGCGCCGGCCACGGCGGCGGACCTCGGTGACGACCCGCGGCCGCTGTTCGAGGCCGACGCCGAGGCGGCGTCGGACGAGCCGGGTGACATCAGCACCAGCCTGGACGACTACGAGGACTGGCTGAACAACACCTGGCGTCACCCCTGTCTGGATCGTCGGCTCAGCAGTCTCGTCGTCGCCGACGGCAGGATCGTGGCCTTCACCCTGGTCCACACGGACGGTGACACGACCTATCTGTCCGCCATGACGGGCTCGCTGCGCGACCACCGCGGCCGGGGTCTGGCCAAGGCCGTCAAGGCGGACTCCCTGCGCCGGGCCCGCGCCGCCGGTTACACGGACGCGTTCACCAACAACGACGCGGGGAACGAGCCGATGCTCGCGGTCAACTCCCGGTTCGGCTACCGGATCTGCGCCTCGGAGGTACGCCATGTCCGAGAGCTCGTCTGACGCCGCGCGGGACCCCGGGGTGCGGGTGGAGGTGCATCTGGTGAAGGCGGGCCGCACGAAGATCCGCTACCCCGCCACCCTGATCACCGACGACGGCGCACGCGTGGTGGTGCGCGCCCCGTGGGCGGCCGACGGCGTGCGGGACTTCGGCTTCGTGCGCTTCGAACCCGGCGACGTCTTCACTGAGCACTACTGGCGCGACCGGTGGTACGCGGTCAAGGAGGTCCGCGCGGGCGACGGCACGCTCAAGGGCTGGTACTGCGACGTGACGCGGCCGACGGTCGTACGCGGTCTCGGCCCCGGTGAACTGCGGTACGAGCTGCTGGTCGAGGACCTGGATCTCGATCTCTGGGTGTCGGCGGACGGCGGGACGGTCCTGCGTCTCGACGAGGACGAGTTCGAGGAGAGCGGCCTCGCCGAACGGGACCCGGTCGCGGCGGACGCGGCGCGCCACGCGCTGGACGAGCTGGAACTCCTCGTACGCGACGGCGCGTTCAGGAGGCTGTCGGACCGCCTTCCGTCGTCGTGACGCCCGTGTCCGTCTTCGGCAGCAGTGTCGCGCGCTGTGTGCCGTCCGGGTCGTGGGCGATCGAGTCGGCGTCCTCGTGCCAGTGGATGACGAAGCGCTCCCCCGCCCGGTACGCCTCCAGGCCCGCGCGGCAGTACGCGACGATGTCGTCCGGGAGTGCGGAGAGCGGGTGCCAGGAGAGGCCCGAGCACTTGTCGGGCTCCCTGTTGTACGGCTCCCAGGGCGTACGCCCCGACTCGTACCGCGCCTCGAAGAACCAGCCCGTGCGCGGCCGGCCGCCGGGGCCCCGGTGGTGCATGACCAGGGCCGTGCGCAGGTCGCCCGGGTCCAGCTCGGCGCCGATCTCCTCGGACGCCTCGCGGATCATCGCCGCGCGGACGTCCTCACCGTCCTCGACGTGGCCCGCCGGGCTGTTGAGCAGACCGTCCCCGTACCCGGTGCCGGAGCGGCGGGCGAGCAGCACCTCGTCGCCCCGGCGCAGGATCAGATGGACGTCGACCACTTCCGTGTGCCGGCGGCGCTGCGCGGTGTGGGCGAGCAGGGCGTAGCGCTCGTCGTCGACGGCGCGGCCCCAGAGGGCGGCGTCGGCCGAGAGGTGCTCGTGCTGGACACGCTCGACGAGTGGGGCGATGGACATGGTGACGCGGGTCGCCGGCAGTCCGGCCCCCGACCAGACGCCTTCGATCAGTATCAGCCGCCCGCCGGGGCGCAGCAGGGACAGCCAGTGGTTCAGCGCCCGGTCCGGGTCGGGGAGCAGCCACAGCACATGGCGGGCCATGATCACGTCGAACGTGCGCTCCCCGACGGGGGGTCTCGCCGCGTCGCCGACCAGCACCTCCGTGTCCGTGCCGGAGAGTTTGGCGCGGGCGAGTCCGACCATGCGCGGGGAGAGGTCGACGGCGGTGACGCGGTGGCCCGACTCGGTGGCGAGAAGGGCGAGGCTGCCGGTGCCGCAGCCGAGGTCGAGCACCCTGGACGGCTCGGGGGGCAGCCAGCCGGCGAGCTTGGCGGCCCACGCCTTGCGCACGGTCGGATCGAGCAGCCCGTGGTCGGGCTCCTCGTCGAAGGAGTCTGCGGCGTCGTCCCAGTCGATCGGGGTCATGCCTCGATGGTCCCATCCACGACCGACAGTTCGGACCGGCAGGCGCCGGGTCACCCGCCGCGCGGTCCGAACTGCCGGGCGGACGGGGCCTGTTCGGGATGCCCCCGCCGGTCCGAGGGTCAGGCCGAGACCCCTGTCTCCTTCCGGCGGCCGAGCACGTACTTCCGCACCAGCGGCCAGCAGACGATCAGCAGGACGACGGCGTAGACGGTCACCGAGAACGGCGTGTTGACGAGGCCGGTGGCACTTCCGTCGCTGATCTGGAGGGCCCTGCGCATCTGCTGTTCCGCGGCCGGGCCCAGGATGACGCCGATGACGGCCGGCAGCACCGGCAGCCCGTAGCGCCGCATGCCGAACCCGATCAGGCCGATGATCAGCAGGATCACCAGGTCCAGCGCCTCTCCGCCGACCGCGTAGGCGCCGACCGCCGCGAAGAAGAGGATGCCCGCGTAGAGATAGGGGCGCGGGATGCGCAGCAGCTTCACCCAGACCGGGGCGAGCGGCAGGTTCAGTGCCAGCAGCAGCACCATGCCGACGAACAGCGAGGCGATCAGGCCCCACACCAGCTCCGACTCGCGCTCGAACAGCAGCGGTCCCGGCTGGATGCCGTACTGCTGGAAGGCGGCCAGCATCACGGCGGCGACGGCGGTGGTCGGCAGCCCGAGCGTCAGCATCGACACGAGGGTGCCGGCGGCCGAGGCCGACGCGGCCGACTCGGGTCCGGCGACGCCCTCGATGGCGCCCTTGCCGAACTGCTGCTTGTTCTTGGAGAGCCGCTTCTCCGTGACGTACGAGAGGAAGGTCGGGATCTCCGCGCCACCGGCCGGGATCGCGCCGAACGGGAAGCCGATGACCGGTCCGCGCAGCCACGGCTTCCAGGTGCGCCGCACGTCGTCCTTGCCGAGCCAGGGGCGGCCGACCGGGACCGGTTCGCCCGAGGAGCGCCGCAGATGGGCGGCGACCCACAGGGCCTCGCCGATCGCGAAGAGACCGACCGCGACGATCACGACGTCGATGCCGTCGGCGAGTTCGAGCGTGCCGAAGGTCAGGCGCTGCTGACCGGTCATCTGGTCGAGTCCGACCAGACCGATGGTGAGGCCGATGAGCAGTGAGGCGAGGCCGCGGATCCGGGACGAGCCGAGGACCGAGGTGACGGCGATGAACGCCAGGACCATGATGGCGAAGTAGTCGGGGGCGCCGATGTCGACCGCGAGTGAGGCGACGGTCGGGGCGAGGACGACCAGCAGGATCGTGCCGATCATGCCGCCGACGAAGTGGCCGCCGGCCGCGGCGGCGAGCGCCTGCGCGCCGCGTCCCGCCTTGGCCATCGGATTGCCCTCGATGGCGGCGACCACCGCCGCGCTCTCACCGGGGGTGTTGAGCAGGATCGAGGTGGTGGAGCCGCCGAACATGGCTCCGTAGTAGATACCGGCGAACATGATGAACGCGCCGGTCGGCTCCAGACCGTAGGTGACGGGGAGCAGCAGGGCGACGGCCATGGCGGGGCCGATGCCGGGCAGGACGCCGATCGCGGTGCCGAGCAGTACGCCGACGGCGGCCCAGAGCAGGTTGATCGGCGTGAGCGCCGTACCGAAGCCGTCGATCAGGGAGTTGAGGGAGTCCATGGTCAGGGCCCTTCTTGTGGATCAGGCTGGATCAGGGAGCGGGGTCTGGTGTCGTGGATCGCGAGGCGGAGGAGAAAGGCGTGGCGGAGCCACGCCGACCGACGACAACGCGGCGAGGCGCGGCACCAGGGCACGCGAGCCCGGCCGGGTTCCACGAGAAGGGCCCTTAGGCCGTGTCTGACAAATCCCGCCTGGCCCGCGGCGCCTGGTACGGCACCTCGCCGCGTTGCCGGACTCGGCCGAGTACGCCCGGTACGAGT
>NZ_JBVJNN010000006.1:172834-230707 GCF_055583685.1 Streptomyces sp. NPDC104581 | reverse complement strand
TTTTTGTTTCCCCCCCTCCCTTCTTGCTTTGGAACCACACCCCCCCTTCCCCTCCCCCCCCCGTTTCCCAGAAACCCCCCCCGGGGGGGGGGGGGCCCACCCCCCCCCCCCCCCCCCCCCCCACTGCTCGTACTGCTCCGCGTATCCGCCGCGCCCGGCTCGGCGCGCTACTGCGCCCGGTACATCTCCGCGACGAGGAAGGCCAGATCGAGCGACTGGCTGCGGTTGAGCCGGGGGTCGCAGGCCGTCTCGTACCGCTGGTGGAGGTCGTCGACGAAGATCTCGTCGCCGCCGCCCACGCACTCGGTGACGTCCTCGCCGGTCAGCTCCACATGGATGCCGCCGGGGTGCGTGCCCAGGGCCTTGTGGACCTCGAAGAAGCCCTTGACCTCGTCCAGGACGTCGTCGAACCGGCGGGTCTTGTGGCCGGACGCCGCCTCGAAGGTGTTGCCGTGCATCGGGTCGGTCACCCACGCCACGGTCGCTCCGGACGCGGTGACCTTCTCGACCAGCTCGGGGAGCTTGTCCCTGACCTTGTCGGCGCCCATCCGGACGATGAAGGTCAGCCGGCCGGGCTCACGCTCGGGGTCGAGCCGGTCGATGTAGCTGAGCGCGTCGTCGACCGACGTCGTCGGGCCGAGCTTGATACCGATCGGATTGGCGATCTTCGAGGCGAACTCGATGTGCGCGCCGTCCAGTTGACGGGTGCGCTCGCCGATCCAGACCATATGGCCGGAGACGTCGTACAGCTTGCCCGTACGCGAGTCCACACGGGTCAGCGCCGACTCGTAGTCGAGCAGCAGCGCCTCGTGCGAGGAGAAGAACTCGACCGTACGGAACTCCGCCGGGTCGGTGCCCGCCGCCTTCATGAAGTTCAGCGCGTTGTCGATCTCGCGGGCGAGACGCTCGTAACGCTGGCCGGACGGGGACGACTTCACGAAGTCCTGGTTCCAGGCGTGCACCTGGCGCAGGTCCGCGTAACCACCGGTGGTGAAGGCACGGACCAGGTTGAGCGTCGCGGCGGACGCGTTGTACATCCGCTTCAGCCGCTCGGGGTCCGGGACCCTGGCCGCCTCGGTGAAGGCGAAGCCGTTGACGGAGTCGCCCCGGTAGGTGGGCAGCGTCACACCGTCACGCGTCTCGGTGGGCTTGGAACGCGGCTTCGAGTACTGCCCGGCGATCCTGCCGACCTTCACCACCGGCACGGAGGCCGCGTAGGTGAGGACCGCGCCCATCTGGAGCAGCGTCTTGAGCTTGCTCCGGATCTGTTCGGCGGACACGCCGTCGAATGCCTCGGCGCAGTCGCCGCCCTGGAGCAGGAACGCCTCACCCTTGGCGACGGCGCCCATCCTCGCGCGCAGTTGGTCGCACTCGCCCGCGAAGACGAGCGGCGGATAGCTCTCCAGCTCCGCGACGGCGGCGCGCAGGGCCTCGGCATCGGGATACTCGGGCTGCTGCGCCGCGGGGAGGTCTCGCCAGGTCGCCTGTGCGGCGGGTGCTCGGGTGTCAGCGTTCACGGTCACGCGGACAACATTACGGGGTCCGGGCGGTCGTCCACGCCGACTCTCAGTGGATGAGACGGATGTCCACCCTCGTGTCGCGGCCGGGCGATGTCGGTTAAGCTCCGCGGCATGTTGACGCAGCTGAACCAGGCTTGGTGGTGGACCGCACATCCGGCGGTCCGCTGATTCACGCGCTCAACACCGAATCGCAAGGCCGCCCGAGGGGCGGCCTTCCGTGTTTCCCGGCCCGTCGGCCGGCACGGACCGGGAAACCGGGGCCGTTCCTCCGCTCCGGAAGGAACACTCCGTATGCGCCCCGACCCCGCACACACCACTGCCACCCGACCCGGCCTCGCCCGCCCCGACACCGGCGCGCTGCTCGCCCGGCTCCTCGACGACGACTGCCCGCCCTTCGCCCTGCTGCGCCGCCGCACACCGGGGCGCGACCACGACACCGTGGAACTGCTCGTCGGCGAGGTGCGCGAGGTGTCCCGGCTGGCCGACATCCCGGCCGGTGACGAGCGCCCCTCGCTCGCCCTGATCCCGTTCAGGCAGATCCGTGAGCGCGGCTTCGAGGCGCACGACGACGGGACCCCGCTCTCGGTGCTGGTGGCGGACGAGTCGTACGAGCTGCCGCTCGCCGACGTCCTGGCGCGTCTGCCCGCCCACCCGGTCCGGGTCGTGGACGGTGCGTTCGACATCGACGACGAGCGGTACGCGCAGATCGTCCGGCGGGTCGTCGAGGACGAGATCGGCCGCGGCGAGGGCGCGAACTTCGTCATCCGGCGGACCTTCGAGGGCCGGATCCCCGGCTTCGGACGCGCCGACGCGCTGGCGCTCTTCCGGCGGCTGCTGGCCGGCGAGCGGGGCGCGTACTGGACGTTCGTGGTGCACACCGGGAGGGGGAGCGGGCGGGAGGCGGGCGGGCGGACGCTGGTCGGGGCGAGCCCGGAGGCGCACGTGCGGATGAGCGGCGGCACCGTCGTGATGAATCCCATCAGCGGCACGTTCCGCTATCCGCCGCAGGGGCCGACCACCGAGGCGCTGCTCGAATTCCTCGGCGACCGCAAGGAGACGGACGAGCTGTCGATGGTCGTCGACGAGGAGCTGAAGATGATGTGCACGGTAGGTGACATGGGCGGGGTGGTCGTCGGGCCGCGGCTCAAGGAGATGGCCCATCTCGCGCACACGGAGTACGAGTTGCGCGGGCGCAGCTCGCTCGACGTCCGCGACGTGCTGCGGGAGACGATGTTCGCCGCGACCGTGACCGGATCGCCGGTGCAGAACGCGTGCCGCGTCATCGCGCGGTACGAGCCGCTGGGGCGGGAGGGCACCGGGCGCGGTTACTACGCGGGCGCGCTGGCCCTCGTCGGGCGGGACGCGGGCGGCGCGCAGACCCTCGACTCCCCGATCCTGATCCGGACCGCGGACATCGGCCCCGCCGGCGGGCTGCGCGTGCCGGTGGGCGCGACGCTCGTACGGCACTCCGACCCGGCGGGCGAGGTCGCCGAGACCCACGCCAAGGCGGCGGGGGTGCTGGCGGCCCTGGGAGTGCGCACGGGGCGGCCGGGCGGCGCCTCCGTACGGAAGGCACTCGCCGACGACCCGCGGGTGCGGGCCGCGCTGGACTCGCGGCGGGCCCATCTGGCGCCGTTCTGGCTGAAGATGCAGGAACGTCCGGCGTCCCTGTCGGGGCACGCGCTGGTCATCGACGGCGAGGACACCTTCACGGCGATGCTCGCGCACCTGCTGCGGTCCGCCGGGCTGGAGGTGACCGTACGGCGCCACGACGAACCCGGCCTGGGTAAGGAGGCGGTGCTCGCGCACCGGGGCCCCGTGGTGCTCGGCCCCGGCCCGGGGGATCCGTCGGACCCCGCCGACCCCCGGATGCGTACGCTGCGCGCGCTGACCGCCGCGCTGCTGCGCGAGCACCGGGGCGGGCTGCTGGGCGTCTGCCTGGGCAACGAGCTGATCGCGGCGGAACTGGGGCTCGCCACGGTACGCAAGCGGCAGCCGCACCAGGGGGCGCAGACCCGGATCGAACTCTTCGGCAGGACGGAGACGGTCGGCTTCTACAACAGCTTCACGGCCCGCTGCGACGACACGCGGGCGGCGGAGCTGGCGGCGCGCGGCATCGAGGTGAGCCGTGACGGCGCGGGAGAGGTCCACGCCCTGCGGGGACCGGGCTTCGCCGGTGTGCAGTTCCACCCGGAGTCGGTCCTGACACTGCGCGGCCCCGAGATCGTGACGGCCCTCGTCGCCGACGCGACGCACGGCAGCGGGGTGCAGCGGCGGGTCTAGGGGGTGTCTCGCCGGTCAGGCCGGACACGGGAGCGCGGGTCCGGTGCGTGCGGTCGCGAGGCGGCGGACGAAGGCACGGCGAACCCATGCCGACCGACGACAACGCGGCGAGCGAGCGCACCGGGGCACGCCAGCCCGGCCAGATCGGCACGACCGCCCTCGGGGGTGTCCGGTGCCGGCGTCGGCCGGGGTGCGGTGCGAGGAGCGGCCCGGTCGCCGGACGGGGTGTGCGGGGAGCCCGTCCGGCGGTCGGGGCACGGGTCGGCCGGTCAGCCGAAGAAGACGCCGACTTCTCTGTAGAGCTCCGGCTGGACGGTCTTGAGTTCGGCGATCGCCTCCGAGATCGGGACGCGCACGATGTCCGTGCCGCGCAGGGCGACCATCTTGCCGAAGTCGCCCTCCTTCACCGCGTCGATCGCGTGGAGGCCGAACCGCGTGGCCAGCCACCGGTCGAACGCGCTCGGCGTGCCACCGCGCTGGATATGGCCGAGGACGGTGGTCCGCGCCTCCTTGCCGGTGCGCTTCTCGATCTCCTTGGCGAGCCATTCGCCGACGCCCGACAGCCGTACGTGGCCGAAGGAGTCCAGCGTCCCGTCCTTGAGAATGACCTCACCGTCCTTGGGCATCGCGCCCTCCGCGATGACCACTATCGGCGCGTACGAGGCTTTGAAACGCGACGTCACCCAGGCGCAGACCTGGTCGATGTCGAAGCGCTGCTCCGGGATGAGGATGACGTTCGCGCCGCCCGCCAGGCCCGAGTGCAGGGCGATCCAGCCCGCGTGCCGCCCCATCACCTCGCAGACGAGGACGCGCATGTGGGACTCGGCCGTGGTGTGGAGGCGGTCGATCGCCTCGGTCGCGATGCCGACGGCCGTGTCGAATCCGAAGGTGTAGTCGGTCGCCGAGAGGTCGTTGTCAATGGTCTTGGGCACGCCCACGCAGGGAATGCCGTGCACGTCGGAGAGCTGGGCCGCCACGCCCAGGGTGTCCTCGCCGCCGATCACGATGAGCGCGTCGACCTCGCTGCTCGCGAGGTTCTCCTTGATCCGGCGGATCCCGTCCGCCGTCTTGAGGGGATTGGTGCGCGAGGATCCGAGGATGGTGCCGCCGCGGGGCAGGATGCCTCGCACGGTGGGGATGTCGAGCCGTACGGTGTCGCCTTCCAGCGGTCCCCGCCAGCCGTCCCGGAAGCCGGTGAACTCGTACCCGTACTCCGTGACGCCTTTGCGCACGATGCCACGAATGACCGCATTGAGCCCTGGGCAGTCGCCGCCCCCGGTCAATACTCCGACCCGCATGGAAACACTTCCCTTCGCCGTCGGTGACGCACCTGAGCCACGCCTGAGTGACACAGGTCACTCCCGAATGGTGCGCAGGGTCATTTCCGTAGCACCAGAGGGCGGTGGGAGGTGGTCGCGCGACGGCCGGGGAAGGGCCGCGCGGAACGGGCGGGCGTCAGACGTCGTCGAGGCCGCGCTCGATCGCGTACCGCACCAGCTCCACGCGGTTGTGCAGCTGGAGCTTGCCGAGGGTGTTCTGCACGTGGTTCTGCACGGTGCGGTGCGAGATGACCAGGCGTTCGGCGATCTGCTTGTACGAGAGCCCCTTGGCGACCAGGCGCAGGACCTCGGTCTCGCGCTCGGTCAGCCGCGGCGCCTTGGGCTCGTCGGACGCCGCGGGGGCCGGCTCGGAGGCGAGCCTGCGGTACTCACCGAGGACCAGCCCGGCGAGCCCGGGGGTGAAGACCGGGTCGCCGACGGCGGTGCGCCGCACCGCGTCGGTCAGCTCCGCCGTACTGGCCGACTTCAGCAGATAGCCGGTGGCGCCGGACTTCACCGCTTCGAGGACGTCGGCGTGCTCGCCGCTCGCCGAGAGGACCAGCACCCGCAGGCCGGGCAGGCCGCCGACCAGTTCCTTGCAGACCTGGACGCCGGGCATACCGGGCAGGTTGAGGTCGAGAACGATGACGTCGGGGGTGGTGGCCGTCGCGCGGCGCACCGCCTGGGGGCCGTCACCGGCCGTCGCCACGACGTCGAACCCGGCCTCGGCCAGATCGCGGGCGACGGCGTCGCGCCACATCGGATGGTCGTCGACGACCATCACGCGCGTCGCGCCGTCCGTGGCGCTCTCCGCCCCCGCGCCCCGCCCGTCCTCGCCGCCGCCGTTCTTGTTGCCACTGTTGTCCGTCTGCTCGCTCATCGCTCCGCCTTCCCCCGTGGAACCTTCAACTCAACTTCCGTGCCCTGGCCGGGGACCGAGATCACCTCGGCCGTGCCGCCCAACTCCCGCAGCCGGCCCCGGATCGAGAGCGCGACACCGAGCCGCCCCTCCCCCTCCGCCTGCGCGAGCCGGCCCTCCGGGATGCCGGGGCCGTCGTCCCGCACGGTCACGACCACCTCGTCCGGCGAGTCCTCGACCAGGATCCAGGACCGGGCGCCGTCCCCGGCGTGCCTGCGGACATTGTCCAGGGCGGCACTGACAGCCGCCGTCAGCTCCCGCGCGGCCGCGGGCCGCAGCAGAACCGGAGCGCCCGGCTCGGCAAGCGTCACCGTGGCGCCGGAGAGCGGTGCCAGCAGCGTACGCAGATCCCACCGCACGTCCTCGCCGGTGGCGTCCTCGGCTCCGCCGGCTCTGCCTCCCGCGTACTCCGCGTCGTCGACGGTGCGGACCACCGCCCCCTGCGAGCTGTCCTCGGAGGCGCGCGTGGTCGGCACGAGACCGCTGGAGACCAGCGTCCGCAGGGCGACCTCCTGCTCGCCGGCCATCCGGCCCAGCTCCGCCGCCTCGCCCCCGAGGGCCGTACCGCGCCGCTGCACCATCGCCAGGACCTGGAGCACGCTGTCGTGGATGTCGCGTGCCAGGCGCTCCCGTTCGCGGGTCGCCGCCTCGATCTCCAGGGCGCGCGCCAGTGTGCGTTCGGAGGCGCGGGCGACCTCCACGATGTAGCCGATCGCGATCGAGGCCACCCACACCAGCAGCACGTTGTGCAGGGTGTCGCGGCTGGGGGTGCCGCGCCCGACCAGGTTGGCGACGGCGACCAGTGAGGAGGCGAAGGCCGCCCAGCGCCAGCCGCCCTTGACGGCGAAGGCGAGGACGGAGCCCGCGGTCCATATGGTCGGCAGGGTGGGGCCGTCGGTGTACCGCGCCTGTACGTCCACGACCGGCGTGAGCAGGATGCCGACGAGCGCGATGGTGAGGTCGACGCCCAGGAAGCGCTTGGTGCAGCTGACGGCGTTGGCCACCTTGGGCAGCGTCGCGACCGTCCAGACGACCAGGACGACGAAGAAGCCGGCGGCGAGCCAGGGGCGCTCGAACTTGTCGCGCCCGAAGGCAAAGATCAGGACGGCGTAGACCATGGTGAGCAGGCGGTACGCGGTGAGCGCGCGCCACAGCGGCTGCTCGACCGACATGCGTACGACCCGTTCGCGTCTGGCCACCTGTCCCCCACCCCCGGTGTCACGATGTGTTCTCCGTACTGCGGACACGCTGTGCGGCCACCCGCCGCGCCCCGCCGTCCCGCCGGCCGGTGGCCGGACGGTCCGTCCCTCAACTCGCCTTCGACTTCGCCTCTTCGGCCATCCTGCGCTTGGCCGCCGTCGCGTAGATGTCGACGTACTCCTGGCCGGAGAGCTTCATGATCTCGTACATGACCTCGTCGGTCAGCGAACGCAGGATGAAACGGTCCCCCTCCATGCCCTGGTACCGGCTGAAGTCCAGCGGCTCGCCGATCCTGATCCCGGGCCGCATCAGCTTCGGCACCACCGTGCCCGGCGGCTGGATCTTCTCCGTGTCGATCATGGCGACCGGGATCACGGGGGCGCCGGTGGCGAGCGCCACGCGCGCGAGGCCGCCGGGCTTGCCCCGGTAGAGCCGGCCGTCGGGCGAGCGGGTGCCCTCGGGGTAGATACCGAAGAGCTCGCCGCGCTCCAGTACCGCTATGCCGCTCTTGATGGCCGCCTCGCCCGCCCCGCGCGCACCGGAACGGTCGACGGGGAGCTGGCCGACTCCTTTGAAGAACGCGGCGGTGAGCCGCCCCTTCACACCCGGCGACGTGAAGTACTCCGCCTTGGCGATGAAAGTGACCTTCCGGGTCAGAACCGCGGGGAGGAAGAACGAGTCGGAGAACGAGAGGTGGTTGCTCGCGAGGATCGCGGGCCCCTCGTCGGGAATGTTCTCGATGCCTTCCACCCAGGGCCGGAAAGCGAGCTTGAGCGACCCTCCGATGGAGAACTTCATCGCGCCGTAGATCAACTCGGGTGCCTCCTGTGTGCTGTCGACCGACCTTAACCCGAGGGGCGCGCGCGGGTTCCGTCACGGGGCGCCGACGGCTCTGGTCGGTGTCGGCCCGGTCGCGTACGGTGAAGTACCACTTCGAGACCCACGAACAGGAGACCCTGTGCCGGTCCTTCCTGGAGCCGAGCCGTACCGCCACGAGGGCGGAGACGTCGGCGTGCTCCTCTGTCACGGATTCACCGGTTCCCCGCAGTCGCTGCGCCCCTGGGCCGAGTATCTGGCCGCCAGGGACCTCACCGTGTCGCTGCCGCTGCTCCCCGGACACGGCACCCGCTGGGAGGACATGCAGATCACCGGCTGGCAGGACTGGTACGCGGAGGTGGACCGGGCGCTGCGGGAGCTCGGCGAGCGGTGCGAGCGGGTCTTCGTCCTCGGTCTCTCCATGGGCGGGACGCTGGCGCTGCGGCTCGCGGCCAAGCACGGGCACGCGGTCACGGGGGTCGCCGTCGTCAACCCGGCGAACAAGGTGCACGGCCTTTCGGCGTACGCCCTGCCCGTCGCCCGTCATCTCGTCCGGACGACGAAGGGCCTGCGCAGCGACATCGCGCTGGCGGGCAGCGAGGAGGTCGGTTACGACCGGGTCCCGCTGCACGCCGCGCACTCGCTGCGGAATTTCTTCCGGCTGGTGGACGGGGAACTGCCCCAGGTGACCCAGCCACTGCTGCTGATGCGCAGCCCGCGTGACCATGTCGTGCCCCCGGCGGACTCGGCGCGGATCCTCGGCCGGGTCTCGTCGACCGACATCCGTGAGGTCGTCCTGGAACAGAGCTACCACGTGGCGACGTTGGACCACGATGCGGAGCGGATTTTCGAGGAGAGTCACGCGTTCATCGGCCGACTCGCTCCGAGCGTCGGGAAGAAGGGGAGCACAACCGGTGACTGAGCATGACGCGGACCGCGAGCCGCAGCCGATCGACGAGGACGCCGCGTGGGCGGCGATCGTCGCGGGTTACGGGGAGGAGCCGGCGGACCCGCCGGGCGCCAAGCCCTTCAAGTCGGTCGAGGACCTGGCGCTCCTGGAGAGCGACCGGAACAGGTCCGAGCCCTCTCCGCCCGCGGACAAGGAGTCCGGGGCCAAGAAGGCGGACCTGGGGCCGGTCAACCGGCCGGACGCCGTGCCGGGCGGCCCCGGGTCACCGGGCGCGGCCGGTAAGGACGCCGGGGCGGACGCGGACGCGGACGCGGAGCCCGGCCGGCGGGAGCCGGACGCCGGGCCGGACAAGCCGTCGCTCGGGGGCTCGATCGTCTTCGCGCCGGGCGTCGGCGGGGCGGGCCCGCGCGACTACGTGATGCCGGAGCCGAAGGACGACGACCTCGACGACGGCGACGAGGGCCATTTCGTACCGCCGGAGCCGCCGCCGCTGCCCGAGGCCGATGTCACGGCCAAGTTCGCCTGGCTGGCGGTGATCGGCGGCCCGGTGCTCATGCTCCTCGCCGTGCTGTTCCAGTGGGAGATGACCTGGTGGCTGACGACGGTCTGTATCGGCGGCTTCCTGGGCGGCTTCGTCACCCTGGTGGCGCGGATGCAGCAGGACGACGAGGAGGACGACGACCCGGGCCGCGGCGCCGTGGTCTGACGGGTCGCCCGACCTGACGCGGGCCGCCGCGCGGTGGTGCGACCGGCGGTCGGACACCTGACGCCCGGTCGCGGCCCCGCTCCGGGTGACGCGGTGTCAGGACGCCGGGACGCGCAGGGCGGCCAGCACCGGAAGGTGGTCCGTGGCCGCCCGCAGATCGCTCTCCTCGACGCCCGGCAGGCCCAACGGCACGCCGCAGCCGAGCACTTCGACACCCGCGGTCGCGAAGATCGCGTCGATGCGCTGGCGCGGGTCGGCGGGCGTGGAGGTGTACTCGCTCCCCCACGGCTCGACCGCCCAGCCGTCCTGGAGCGCCTTGGCCAGCCGGCGGAACGAACGGCCCTGCGGCCGGTCGTTGAGATCACCGGCGACGATCGTGTGCGGTGCGCCCATCGTCCGGACCCGGTCCAGCAGCATTCCGGTCTGGGCGAGGCGCTCGTCGGTCTGGAGGCTGAGATGACAGCTCAGCAGCCCCATGCGGGCGCCGCCGATCCGTACGACCGCCGTGGCGAAGCCCCGCCGGTGCAGACCGGGCGTCAGCGGCAGCAGGACGTCCTCCGTACGCTCCACGGTCGCACGCAGCGAGCACAGCAGCAGGGGGCCGGCGGCCGTGCCGCCGCCGCTCAGGACGACGAGATCGGTCCTGGCGGCCAGCCAGGCGGCACGCTTGCGCCAGCGGAAGAACCGCGGCGCCTCCTGGACGAAGACCAGGTCCGGCTCACAGGCGCGGATCACCCGGGCCAGCGCCTCGGTGTCGTCGCGCATGGAGCGGATGTTGTAGCTGAGCACCCGGATCACGGCCGAACCGTCGGGCTCGGTACGGGAGTCGGGCAGCGAAATCATCGGGACGGGGCCGCTCTGTCCACTCACCGGAGTCGTCACCGGACCACGATAGGCCAACGCCCGCCGCGGCCCCGGAGGGCGCGGCGGGCGTGATCGTCCGGATGGCGGCGCGTCGCGGACGCCGCCGGGCGGGCCGTGCGGTTCAGCCCTGGCGGGCCAGGTCCGCGGCGCCCACCAGCCCTGCCTTGCCGCCGAGTTGGGCGGCGAGGACCTGCGCGTGCGGACGCCAGGCGCCGCCGATCAGCCAGCGGCGGAAGGACTTGCGGATCGGGTCGAGGACCAGTTCGCCCTCGTCCGACACACCGCCGCCGACGATGAACGCCGACGGGTCGAAGAGCGAGGCCAGGTCGGCCAGGCCCGCGCCGGCCCAACGGGCCAGCTCCCGGAAGGAGTCGACGGCCACCGGGTCGCCCTCACGGGCGGCGGCGCTGACGTGCTTGCCCTCGATGCCGCCGGGTGTGCCGTCGCCGAGGCGCAGCAGGATCTCCGCGTTCTCGGGTGTGGCGTTGGCGCGTTGCTTCGCGTATCTGACGAGGGCGCGCCCCGACGCGTACTGCTCCCAGCAGCCCTGGCTGCCGCAGCCGCACAGCAACCCGTCGGGCACGACCCGGATATGGCCGAATTCCGCCGCCACGCCGAACCGGCCGCGCCGCAGTTTGTTGCCGATGATGATGCCGCCGCCGAGCCCGGTGCCGAGCGTGATGCAGATGACGTCCTCGTGGCCCTTCCCGGCGCCGAACTTGTACTCGCCCCAGGCAGCCGCGTTCGCGTCGTTCTCCACGACGACCTGCATGCCGACCCGCTGCTCGACCTTGTCCTTGAGCGGTTCGTGACGCCAGTCGATGTTCGGCGCGAAGAGGACGGTGGCGCGTTTGTCGTCGACGTAGCCCGCGGCGCCGATGCCGACGCCCTCGATGTCATGTCCCTTGCCGGCGCCGGAGACGGCCGCGCAGATCGCGTCGATGATGCCCTCGGCGGTCGGCGGGGTGGGCACCTGGTGCGTATCGAGAATCGTGCCCTCTTCGTCGACCACGCCCGCCGCGATCTTCGTGCCGCCGATGTCGACGCCGATGGTGAGTCCCATGTGTCCCTCAGTTTTCGGTCGAGCCCCGCTGCGGCCAACCGTACCCGAGGGCGGGCCTGCTGCTGGTCAGTCCAGGTCGATGCGGTTGCCGGGGGTGGGGCCCTCGTCGCGGGGATCCGAGGGGTCGTTGGCCTTTTCGTCCGGCTTGTCGAGGCTGATGTCGGGGGCGGTGTCCGGGCCCCGGGTCCAGCGGCGCTCGTCGCCCTCGACGGCGGAACGGTAGGCCGCGAGCAGCTCGTTCCCGGCCGCGGCGAGGTGGTCGAAGATGTCCGGGTTGCGTTCGATCACCGGCTCGACGGCGGACCTGGCCTGGCTGATGAACTGCTGTACGGCGCCCTGGGCGGCCATCCCGAACAGCGGACTCTGGAACGAGGACACCTTGTCGGCCACGGCGTCGACGAATCGGCGCAGTTCCTCGGAGGCCGAGCCGGGCGGCGTCCCGTGGACGGCGCGGCGGCGGGCCTTCTCGGCGGCCAGGTCCTCGGCGCAGGCCGTGGCCCAGGCGTCCGGATCGGCGGCGGGACGCTCGGTGGCATCGCTCATGGGTTACTCCCGCGTCGGGCAGGTGGCTCCTCGTCCGGGGCGGACCGGAGGCTGTCTACCTTCGACGGTACCCGAACCCGGGTGGGACGTTCAGGGTGTGCGCGGCCAGAGGCCCGGCTCCGGCGTGAACCGGACCTTCAGGACACCGTCCGTGAGCGCGGCGCCGGAGACGGTGCAGCGCCGCAGGGCGGCCGTGAGGGGCACGATGCGGTGGAACGGGCCCACGGTCAGGAGCAGTTCGTCGCCGCGCCGCACCAGTCCGACGTCCGCCTTCACGGCGCCGGGCAGCGGCAGGGACCACACCAGCAGGCCGTCCTCCTCCCGCCGGTCCTCGACCCACCAGGGAACGCGGTTCGGCGCCGGATCGGCGCCGGGGCCCCGCCCCGTGTCCGGCCCACGGTCAGCGGGATTGGCCGGGTCCGCGAGGCCCCCCGGACCGGCGGGATCGGCGAGACCTCCGGGGCTGCCGAGATCATCGAGGTCGTCGAGTCCGCGCGGGTCCCGCCCCAGGTGGCGCACGGCGTGCAGCGGCCACGCGGAGCCGTACTCCTCGCTCCACGCGTCCAGGCACTTCTGCTGCTGGGCGGCGAGCGTCGCGAGCCAGGCGTCGGACGAGTCCGTCGGCAGGACCTTGTTCGGTACGAGGGCGTCGACGCGCAGCCCGTACAGACTGAGCCCGTCGCGGGCCACGCGCAGGGCGTCCCCGGCGGCCGGGCCGGGCTCGGCGACGAGCCGTACGGTCGTGGTGCCGGCGCCGATCAGCGCCTGGACGGCGGCCAGTTCCTCGTCCCTGCGGGCGGCGGCGCCGTACAGCCAGCCCGCGGGCATCGGTACGCCCGCGAGCTGCGCCATCATGGGCCGCAGGGCACGCGCGGCCTGCCGCTCCGCGGGCAGGAGGCGGCCCAGCAGCCGGCGCAGCCGCTCGGGCAGGGCGAGCAAGGACAGGGCGTCGCGCAGGGGCGGCAGGTCGACGACGAGCACGTCCCAGTCGCCGGCAGCGGCCCGGCGCAGCGCCTGGAGGAGGGCGAACTGCTCGCTGCCCGGCAGTTCGGTCAGCTCCTCGCCGTCGAGCCGCCGGGCGCCGAGCATGTCGAGCGCGGTGGCGGCGCGGTCCTGGAGCGCGAGGAACTCGGTGCGGAAGTAGTCGGCGGGGTCGACGCGCGCGGCCCAGAGGCCGGGTGTCACCTCGGCCGGTTCCACGGCGACGGCGGTCTCCGCGCCCAGTACGGCGCCGGGGCCCGCCGGGTCCGCGCAGAGCAGCAGCGTGCGGCTGCCGCGCCGGGCGGCGGCCAGGGCGGTCGCCGCGGCGACGGTGCTGCGGCCCGCGCCGCCGACCCCGGTGACCAGGACCGTTCGCGTGCCGCCCGTGGCCGGCGCCGTACCCCGCGCGTGCTCCGTCATCAGACGGTGGGCGTCTCGGCCGCTCCGGCGGATCCGGCGCCGCCGCCGGGGGCGCTCTCGACGCGCTTCTTCAGACCGGCCAGCGCGCGGTCGATGATGACCTTCTCCGCCTTGCGCTTGATCATGCCGAGCATCGGGATCTTGACGTCGACGGTCAGCCGGTAGGTGACCTCGGTGCGGGTGCCGCCGCCCGCGGATGCCAGGTGGTAGGAGCCGTCGAGCGAGCGCAGCATCTGGGACTTGACCAGCGTCCAGCTGACCTCGTCACCGCCGGTCCAGGTGTACGCGAGGGTGTGGTCGTCCTTGATCGCGCCCGCGTCGAGCACCAGTCTGACCTGCTCGGCCCGGCCCTCGGCGTCGGTGGAGAGGACCTCGGCCTCCTTCACCTCGCCGGTCCACTCGGGATAGCGGGCGAAGTCGGCGATCACGCCCATCACGTCGGCGGGTGCCGCCTCGATCGTGATGCTCGACTTGGTGTGTTCCGCCATCGACGTGCTCCTCCAGATGGTGTCACCCCGGCGCAGCGGGGCGACGGCCACGCTTACCGGTACCGGCCGTGCAGCGTGCAGGCTATCGCGTGCCCGCCGCTCACCATTCCATGGCCCAGGGCCGTCCGGTGGACGCGAAGTGCCCGACGTTCACGCACTCCGTCGCGCCGACGCGCATCCGGGGGGCGAGCGGCTGGTGGACATGGCCGAAGAGCGCGTACCTCGGTCTCGTCCGGTGGATGGCGTCCAGCAGCGCGCGGCTGCCGCGCTCGAAACGGCGGGCGACGGTGTCGTACGTCAGCTCCGGCACCTCGGGCGGTATGTGCGAGCACAGCACGTCGACCTCGCCGAGCCGCTCGACCTTGGCCGCGTACTCCTCGTCGGAGATCTCGTACGGGGTCCGCATGGGGGTGCGCAGTCCACCGCCGACGAAGCCGAAGACGCGTCCGCCGATCTCGACGCGCTCACCGTCGAGGACGGTCGTGCCCGGTCCCGCGTACTCGGGCCAGAGGGCGGGGATGTCGACGTTGCCGTAGGTCGCGTACGTCGGATTGGGGAGGACGGCGAACATCTCGGCGTACTGGCGGCGCACCGCCGACTCGATGGCGCTGTCGCGGTCCGTCGCCAGCCCGGCCCAGAGGCCGCGGCCCAGCTCACGGGCCTCGTCGAAGCGGCGGGCGGTGCGCAGCTCCACGATCCGGTCGGCGTTCTCCTCGCCGAAGAGGTCGGGGAAGATGCCGCGGGAGTGGTCGGCGTAGTCGAGGAACAGGACGAGATCGCCGAGACAGATGAGGGCGTCGGCGCCGTCGCCGGCCGCGGCGAGGTCCCGGGCGTTGCCGTGCACGTCGCTGACGACGTGGACACGGGTGCCTGTGCGGGCGTTCCCGCCGTTCTCGGCGTCGTTCCCGCCGCCGTCGTCTCCGCTGTTCCCGCCACCGCGCATGCCGCTCACCCTAGATCGCCGTCTTCCCGCTGTGTAGAGGGGTCCGGACCTGCGGTTACCGACACGTCCGCACAGCTGTGGACTACTCTGCGCGAAGGACCGTCAAAAAACGTGTGACACGGGGAACATCTGGCCTGGACCCCCTATCCGGAACCCAGTACTGATGGGTAACGTCCGGGCAGTCCAGTCGTGCTCGGCCCCCGGAGCACCTGCCCGATGTGGACCGCAGCCGATTCGGCACAGTGCCGTGTCACCGGCGCCCGACGAGGAGCAGCAGTTTTGCGCGAGTTCAGCCTTCCGGCCCTGTACGAGGTCCCCTCGGACGGCAACCTGACGGATCTCATCCGCCGCAACGCCGCTCAGCATCCCGATGTCGCGGTCCTCGGCCGCAAGGTCGCCGGTGTGTGGACCGACGTCACGGCCACCCGGTTCCTCGCCGAGGTGCGGGCCGTGGCCAAGGGGCTGATCGCGTCCGGCATCCGGCCGGGTGAACGCGTCGCCCTGATGTCCCGTACCCGCTACGAGTGGGTGCTGCTCGACTTCGCCATCTGGAGCGCGGGCGGGGTCACCGTGCCGGTCTTCGAGACGAGCTCCGCCGAACAGGTCCAGTGGATCCTCGGCGACTCGGGCACGGCGGCGGTTCTCGTGGAGTCCGACGCGCACGCCGACGCGGTGCGGTCCGTCTCGGACGGGCTGCCGGAACTGCGGCACGTCTGGCGGATCGACAAGGGCTGTGTGGCCGAACTGACCGCCGCGGGCGCGGAGATCCCCGATTCGGTGGTCGACGGGCGCAGCGCGACGGCGAAGGCGGACGACCCGGCGACGATCGTCTACACGTCGGGGACCACCGGCCGCCCGAAGGGCTGCGTGCTGACGCACCGCGCCTTCTTCGCGGAGTGCGGCAACGTCGTGGAGCGGCTGAAGCCGCTGTTCCGCACGGGCGAGTGCTCGGTCCTGCTCTTCCTGCCCGCCGCGCACGTCTTCGGACGGCTGGTCGAGGTGGCGTCGGTGATGGCGCCGATCAAGCTCGGCTGCGTACCGGACATCAAGGATCTGACGACGGAGCTGGCGTCGTTCCGGCCGACGCTGATCCTCGGGGTGCCGCGCGTCTTCGAGAAGGTCTACAACTCGGCGCGGGCGAAGGCCCAGGCGGACGGCAAGGGCAAGATCTTCGACCGCGCGGCGAACACGGCGATCGAGTACAGCCGGGCGCTGAGCGGGGTCCAGGGTCCGTCCGTGGGGCTCAGGATCAGGCACAAGGTCTTCGACGCGCTCGTCTACCGCAAGCTGCGGGCGGTCCTCGGCGGCAAGGGCGAGTACGCGATCTCCGGTGGCGCCCCGCTCGGCGAGCGGCTCGGGCACTTCTTCCGCGGCATCGGCTTCACCGTGCTGGAGGGGTACGGCCTGACGGAGACGTGCGCGGCCACCGCCTTCAACCCGTGGGACCGGCAGAAGATCGGCACGGTCGGGCAGCCGCTGCCCGGTTCGGTGGTCCGCATCGCCGACGACGGCGAGGTGCTGCTGCACGGCGAGCACCTGTTCAAGGGGTACTGGAACAACGAGGCGGCGACGGCGGAGGCGCTGGCCGACGGCTGGTTCCACTCCGGGGACATCGGCACCCTGGACGAGGACGGGTACCTCGCGATCACCGGCCGCAAGAAGGAGATCCTGGTGACGGCGGGCGGCAAGAACGTCGCGCCCGCCGTGCTGGAGGACCGGATCCGGGCGCACGCGCTGGTCGCGGAGTGCATGGTGGTCGGCGACGGCCGTCCGTTCGTGGGCGCGCTGGTGACGATCGACGAGGAGTTCCTCGCCCACTGGGCCAGGGACCACGGCAAACCGGCGGGCTCGACGGCGGCGTCCCTGCACGACGACCCCGATCTGCTGGCGGCGGTGCAGCGGGCGGTGGACGACGGGAACGCGGCGGTCTCGAAGGCGGAGTCGGTGCGGAAGTTCCGGGTCCTGACCGCGCAGTTCACGGAGGACGCGGGGCACATCACGCCGTCGCTGAAGCTGAAGCGCGGGGTGGTGGCGAAGGACTTCGCGGACGAGATCGAGTCGATCTACAGCGCGTAGTCGCGTCCGCGGGTGGGGCGGGGGTACGTCGGGGGCGGGTCCGTCCTCAAACGCCGGACGGGCTGGAATCGCCGCCACCCGCGGAGCACATCCGGCTCCTACGAAGGGCGCGGGCCCGCGCAGGGGCACAAGGTCCGTCCTCAAACGCCGGACCGGCTGGAATCACCGCTACCCGCGCGGGGCCGCTGGGGCAGAGGGTTCGTGGCGGGGGCTCCTACAGGAGTGTGCGGAGTTTGGACGACAGGAGGTCCCAGCGCCAGCGGTCCTCCACCCATTCGCGGCCCCGGCGGCCCATCCGCTCCCGTAGCTCCGGGTCCTGGAGCAGGGTCACGATGCGGTCCGCCGACTCCTGGGCGGCCACCGCGGCGGGGCCGCCGCGCACCACCCAGCCCGTCTCGCCGTCCAGCACCGCGTCCGGCGCGCCGCCGGAGTCGCCCGCCACCACCGGGAGCCCCGTCGCGGACGCCTCCAGGTAGACGATGCCCAGACCCTCCACGTCGAGGCCGCCGCGCCGGGTGCGGCAGGGCATCGCGAAGACGTCGCCCGCGCCGTAGTGGGCGGGCAGTTCGGACCAGGGCACCGGGCCCGTGAAACGTACGGAGTCGCCGACTCCGGTCTCGTCCGCCAGTTTCCGCAGCTCCTTCGCGTACGGCCCGCCGCCCACGATCAGCAGTACGGCGTCCGGAATCCTCGCCAGGATCGCCGGCATGGCGAGGATCAGCGTGTCCTGCCCCTTGCGCGGCACCAGCCGGGAGACGCAGACGACCACGGGCCGCTCCGCGAGCCCCAGCCGCTCGCGGACCGCGTCGCCGCCCGACGCCGGATGGAACGTCTTCTCGTCGACGCCCGGCGGCAGTTGGACCATGCGCCCGGCCGCCTCCGGCGTGAGCGCGGCGGCGATGCGTGAGCGGGTGTACTCGCCGAGATAGGTGATCGTGTCCGTGCCCTCACCGATACGGCGCAGCAGCCGCCGCGCCGCGGGCAGTTGCGCCCAGCCCGCCTCGTGGCCGTGCGAGGTGGCGACGATCCGCCGGGCACCGGCCCGGCGCAGCGCGGGCCCCATCAGGCCGAGCGGGGCCGCGGCGCCGAACCACACGGACTCGCAGCCGTGTTCACGCAGCAGCCCCACCGCCCGCTCGGTCACCCTCGGGGTCGGCAGCAGCATCGTCGTACGGTCGCGCACGACCGTGAAGGGCTGCTCGGCGTCGAAGGCCGCCGTCGCCTCCGCGCCCTCGGCGCCACGCTTCCAGGTGGAGGCGTAGACGACGATCTCCCCGGGGTCCAGCCGTAGCGCCATGTTGTGCAGAAACGCCTGGATGCCACCGGGCCGGGGCGGGAAGTCGTTCGTCACGATCAAGGTCTTGTGCATCGTCGCCGACAGTACCGAACGGCCCCGCCTCATCGCTCCCGCGCCCGTCCCGCCGCATGATGGCTCCCGCCACACATATCCATATATCTGACAAAACGGGCAGGTGCTCATGGCGGTCGGGGACAGGACGCACACCCATGTCGAGGCGGCCGGGGCGGCCGGCGGACCGGGCAGGGGCGGCGTGCTCGCCGTGCTGGGGCCGGTCGCGGTATGGCTGCTCACCAGGACCGTACTGATGCTCTGGGTCCTCAAGATCCTGCTCCCGCCCGGCGTCGATGTCACGCCGGACGTCTCGGTGACCTATCAGGGCTGGTACGACGTCCTGCTCACCGGCACCTTCCCCCGCTCAGACGTCACCTGGCAGTACCCGCCCGCCGCCGCGTTCGCGATCCTCTCCCCCGCCCTGCTGCCCTTCCTCGGCTACGCCACCGCGTTCTTCACGCTCTGCCTGCTCTGCGACGCGCTGGTCCTCGGGCTGCTGCTGCGCGCGAGCCGGCGCGCGGGACGTTCGGCGCGCGGCGTGTGGGTGTGGGTGGCCGGGGTGGCCGTGCTCGGGCCCACCGTGTACGCGCGCTACGACCTGATGGTGACCGCGGTCGCCGTGTGCGCCCTCCTGGTGGGCCTCCGCCGGCCCCAACTGCTGGGCGGGCTGGCGGGGATCGGGGCGCTGCTGAAGGTGTGGCCGGTACTGCTGCTGATCGGTACGCAGCGTGGCCGTGCCACCCGGCTGTCCTGGTCCGCCGCCGCGGCGACGGCCCTCGCGCTGCTGGCCGTGGTGTCCGCCGCGCTGCCGGGGGCGCTGGACTTCCTCACCGCGCAGCGCGACCGGGGCACCGAGGTCGAGTCGCTGGGCGCGCTGGTCTTCCATGTGGCCCGGCATCTCGGCTGGGACGGCGCCGTGATGTTCAGCTACGGCTCGGTGGAGTTCCGGGGGCCGTACGTCCCGCTCGTCAGCGCCCTCGCTCTCGCCCTGACCATGACGGCCTTCGGCTGGCTCCTCGTCTGGCGGCTGCGGGCCCGGACGTTCACGCCGGACACCCTGTGCGACGCGGCGTTCGTGGCCGTCCTGCTCTTCACCGTCACGAGCCGGGTGATCAGCCCGCAGTACATGATCTGGCTGGTGGGCCTGGCCGCCGTGTGCCTGCTGGCGCGATCGAGCCCGATGACGCGGCCCGCGGTGCTCGTGGTGGTGGCGTCCGCGGTCACGGCGCTCGAATTCCCGCTGTTCTTCTCACACGTGACGGCGAGCGACCCGCTGGGGGTGACCCTGCTCGTCGTGCGCAACGGGCTGCTGGTCGCGGCGGCGCTGACCGCGTGCCACCGGCTGTGGCGCGGGACGGTGCCCCCGCGACGGCCGCACGAACGCGGGGAGGCGGCGGACACGGCCCCCGGCGGGGCCGTGGGGGCGGAGGGCGGCACGGAGGACACGTACCGGCTTCTCGGCTCCTGAGAGACCCGGCAGGGGCCCGGCACGGCCCCGTACGGGCGCCGGAGGCCGCACAGGGCTCTGCCGGTGCGCCGGTGCCCCTCCCCCGCCGCCGGCCCCGCAGGCTCAGCGCAGCCGGTCGCGCACGTAGTCCCGCCACAGCGCGCCGAACTCGTCGGGCGTGACCGACAGCACGTCGTTCATCGCGCTCTCGACGGCGCCCTCGCGGCGCTCCCGCTCCCCGACCGCTCGGTAGAAGTCCGTCAGCTCGGTCTCGCCCCACCGCTCGGCGATCAGATCGCACGCGAGACGCCCGCCCTCGTACGCGCGCGCCAGTTCGTCCGCCTCCGCGTCGAAGGCGAAGTCCGCGTCCTCGGGGAGTTCGGCGGGCAAGGCGCCCCGGTGCAGGGACCGTTCGAGCTCCGGCGCCGCCTGACCGTCCGTACGGCCGCCGCCCCGGTAGGCGACCCAGTCGGAGAAACCCTCGGACAGCCACATCGGGGTCGCCTCGGACGTGGCGGCGCGCGTCGCCACATGGGTGGTCTCGTGGGTGAGGACGATCCGGCGCCCGAAGTCGCCGAGCACTCCGTACGCGTCGGGGTTGACGATCACGCGGTCCGCCGGAGACGAACCCTTCGGGCCGGTCTCACCGGTCGTGACGGCGGCGATGCCACGGTAGCTGCCCGCCGAGGCGCCCAGCAGCCCGGCCATGGACGTCACCGATTCGGGGACCAGCACCACGACGCGGCCCGACCACTCGCCCGGCCACGCCTCGTCCACGGCGGGCACCGCCTCGTCGGCCGCGGCGGCGATCTCGCGGAGCCGGGCGTTGTCCTGGCCGACGCCGAGGATGAGGCTGCGCCGCCCGTGGACGACCTCGACGGCGCCCTGCTGCCAGAGCTGCCGTACGCCCTTGTCGCCGGGCCGGTCGGCCGTGACGTACCAGCGCCCGTCCCGCCGCGTCAGCTCCAGCGTGCGGGACGAGGTGACGGGCGCGGTGTCGTAGCCCTCCAGCCGGTAGCGCAGGTCGGCCCGCGCGGTCGCGCGGGTGCCGGAGCGATCGACGTCCCGCAGCCGGTACTCCCAGGAGCGCAGGGGCACGTCGACGAGGTTCCGGTACGTCCGGCGCTCGGCGGCGAGCAGTTCACCGGCGGCGGGGTCCACGGCGGCCAGATAGCCGCTCTCGTCGCGGTCGAGCAGGGCGCCGGCCCGGCGGTCGAGGGTGCGCCGGATGTCTCCGGTGGCGGCGTCGGCCGCGGGGGGCGCGGCGCAGCCGGGGGCGACCAGCAGGCACCCGAGCAGCGCGACGACGGCGCCCCGGCGCGCCGTACGTCCACGACCCGCCGTACGCCCACGAGCCGTACGTCCCTGACCTGCCACCCGGTCGATCGTACGTGGCGCCGCGAGACCGATTCCCGACAAGCCGTCGGCACCGCCCGCGGGCCCGTGCCCGGCGCCGCCGCCGGGCACCGATCCGGGACGGACAGCGCGGCGGACCGCCCCGCGGGCGGACGACACCGGTTCGAAGACAGGACCTAGACGCGCGTGACCGACGAGACCGGCATCATGCCGACCGGGTCGTAGCGGACCGAGGCGCCGGGGTAGGGCGCGTGGACCACCTGGCCGTTGCCCATGTACATCCCGATGTGGCTGGCGTCGTCCCGGTAGGCGACCAGGTCGCCGGGTCTCGCCTCGGAGAGCGGCACCTGCCGGCCGGCGTACCGCTGCGCCTGCGAGGTGCGCGGCAGCGCGACCCCGGCCTGGGCGTACGCCCACTGGGTCAGACCCGAACAGTCGAATCCCGAGGGGCCGTTGGCGCCCCACACGTACGGCAGGCCGACGGCCCCGCGCGCCGCTCGTGCGGCGGCCGCCGCGCGGGCCGATGCGGGTGCCTGGCCGCCGAGCGACACCGGGGCGCCGTCGCGCCCCGAGCGCGAGGCCCGGTCGGCGTCCCTCCCGGCGTCGGGCAGCGAGTTCAGCAGCCGCCGCGCCTCGGCCAGCTTGGCCTCGACGGTGCGCTTGTGCCGCGCGACGGCGGCCCGGCTGCGCTCCAGCGCGGCGAGGTCCTCGGTGGCCTCCTGGCGCTGCCGGCCGAGCTTGCGCTGGACCTGCCCGATCTCGCGCAGCGCCTGGGCCTGACGGTCGCTCACCCGGTCGAGGGCCTCGGCCCGGCCGAGATAGCTGTCCGGGTCGGAGGAGAGCAGCAGCGCGAGCGCCGGGTCGACGCCGCCGGAGCGGTACTGGGCGCCCGCGATCGAACCGAGCGCGCCGCGCATACGGTTGACCCGTTCCTGGCCCCGCGCGGTGCTGTCGCGCAGCCGGTCCACCCGTGCGCGCAGCACGTCGGCGCGCTCGTCCGCCTCGTTGTACCGCTCGGTGGCCTTCTCGGCCTCCTCGAACAGCCGGTCGACGGTCGCCCGGGTCGACTCGGCCCTGTCCCTCGGGTCCGCGCCCGCCGGCGCCGTCCCGAGGGTGGCCGCCGCCGTGACCGCGGCGGCGGAGAGGACTGTGACCCGGGTGCCGCGGCTGTGGCCGGGGTGTGGGGAACGACGGTGGGACACCACAGGAAGCCGCACTTCCTTCCGCTGGACGCAACCACGCAGCCCCTGCCGCCCGACGGGCGGAACCATGGCCGGGAGCTGCGGCGCAGCAGAGAGTAACCGCGCGGACACGGAGTGACCAAAGACCGCGCCGGGCACACACAGTGATGCCCCGCCGGAGATCACAGGTCACCGGCGGGGCGTGCGTCAGCGGGAGTAGCCGGAGTTCGCCCGAACGGGCGGTCGCGGCCGTCTCCGTGAGAGGTTTCCGCGCGCTCGCGCGCGTCGGTGCGGCGGACGGGTCAGACGCGGACGCCGAACTGGAAGCTGCCGGCCCACTCCATCGCCTCGTACCGCACCACGGTGCCCGGCTTGGGCGCGTGGATGACCTGGCCGTTGCCGACGTACAGCGCGACATGGCTCAGTCCGCTGAAGAAGACCAGGTCGCCCGGGGCGAGTTCGCCGCGGCCGATCTTCACGCCGTCGTTGACCTGCGTGTAGGTGGTCCGGGTGAGGCTCACACCGGCCTGCGCGTAGGCCCACTGGGTCAGCCCGGAGCAGTCGTAGGAGTTGGGGCCCTCGGCGCCGGAGATGTACGGCTTGCCCAGCTGGGTCTTGGCGGCGGCCAGCGCGGCGGCGGCACGGCCCGAAGAGGCCGCCTCGTTGCCGAGGTTGGCGCGCTCGTTGCCACGGGCCGCGCGCTGCGCGTCCTCCTCCTGCAACTTGGCGCGCTCCCGGGCGGTGAGCGTGTTGAGGAGCTTGTTCGCCTCGTTGAGCTTGGTCTGGACGGCCTTCTTCTTCTTCGCCAGCTCCGTGCGCGTATCGGCGAGGTCCTTCAGCTTGAGGGACGCCTCCTTGCGCTGCTGAGCGAGGGTCCGCTGCTTGGCCTGGATCTTCTCCAGGGCGCCGACCTGCTTGGTGCCCATCTGGTCGAGCACGGACGCCTTGTCCAGATAGTCGTCCGGGTCGGAGGAGAGGAAGAGCTGGAGCGAGGGGTCGATGCCACCGGAGCGGTACTGGGCGCTGGCCATCGAACCGAGGCCGGCACGCAGCTCGTTGAGCTCGTCCTGGCCGCGGGCGACCTTGTCCTGGATCGCCTCGACCTGCTTCTCGAGCTTCTTCTCCTTCTCCTCGGCGCCGCTGTGCTTCTCGGTCGCCGCCTCCGCCTCGTGGTAGAGCTTGTCGACCTTCTCCTTGACGTCTTCCTTGGAAGGCTTGGGGTCGGCCTGTGCGGCCTGGGACGTCAGGGCGACAGCGGCGGCTGCGGTCGCGGAGAGCACGGTCACGCGGGCGCGGCTCGGCTGCTTGGGACGACGGTGGGACGCCACGAAGGCGGTCTCCTTCTTCCTCAGAGCCGCCTACCGGGTACTGGGGAGCGTGTCCCCGGCTCCGTGCGTCAGCTTCCCGGCGGGCCGGGAATCCGGTGGGACCGGACTGAACTACACGAATTCGGCGGTTCCTTCGCCGCCACCCCGGATGGGTGATCAACCGCGCGAAGGTTCGAGGCCTGACCCTAGTGACCTTCTTGTGATCAGTTCAAATCCTGAAGGAAAAAAATTTCACCGCGGAGTGGTTTCTTCACATACATCGCACTGACAGTGACGAACAATTGACACTGTGATGTGACATTGGATGAGCAAATGCCGCATTGAGCACAGGAGTTACTAGGCGCGCGAAAGCCGCTTCAGCAGCAAGGCGGACGCCACGGGTCTCGCGCCGGCCCGGGCCACCCCGTCGGCGACCTCCCGGTCGGTGGAGACGACCACCACGGGACGTCCCGGGGGCTCCGCACGTACGAGCTGGCGGATCAGTTCGTCCGCCGTCACGCCCGGTTTGGAGAACAGCACGCGTACCCCGCGCGGCGGCGCGAGCAGTACGGGGGCGGCGAGTTCGGCCCCGTCGAAGACACACGTCATCTCGGCGCCCGTCTGCGCCGCGAGCATCGCGAGCCCGCCGAGCAGCCGCAGCCGCTGCTTCTCCAGCGGCATCGTCGGATAGCCGGTCTTGGTGACGTTGTAGCCGTCCACGACCAGATGCGCCTGCGGCAGCGCCAGCAACTGGTCGAGCAGCGCGGGATCCATGTCCGACAGCGCGCGGGCCGCGACGTCCTTGGGAGACATCCGGCCGGGCTCCACGGCGTCCACCAGATCGGCGGGGTGCGACGCGGCCGGCGGCAGTGCCAGCTCGCGCCGCAGTCCCTGCGCCGACTCCAGGACGGTGTCGAGCAGCAGCCGCAGCCGCATGTCCTCCACCGAGCGCCCCTCCCGGGCGGCCCGGCGGCTGGACTCCACCGCCGACTCCGCCTCCGTGAGCCGCGCCCTGAGCCGCCGTGTCTCGCTCTCCGCCGCGGACACCTGCGCCGCGGCCTCCGCGCGGACCGTCTCGATCTCGGCCGCCGTACGCCGCAGGGCGGCCTCGCCGCGCTTCACGTCGCTCAGGGCACCGCGCAGCTTGCGCCGCGCGGACTCGGCCTCCCTGCGGGCCGCGTCCAGCTCCGTACGGAGGCGCTCCGTCTCGGCCTTCGTCGTGGCGCGCGCCTGCGCCAGCTCCTCGCGCAACCGCTCCAGCTCGCGGCGGTTCTCCTCGTCGACGCGTTCGGCGTCGGCGCGCTGGACCTCCTCGCCCGCGGCGGCCACCAGCTTCACCCAGCCGACGGGACGCAGGACGTACGCGGCGGCGGCCACGTCCATGGGGTCGGCGGCCGGGGGCGGCGAGCCCGACTCCACCGCCGCGGCCAGTTCGGGATCCGCCTGGGCGAACCGCTCGCCGATCCGCTGCCGGAAGATCGCGTCGCTCTCCAGGGCGGCCGCCATCGCGTTGCCCGCGAACCGGGCCCGTCTGTTGGGGGTGAAACGCGCGTACTGTCGTAGCTGGGCGGGCAGTTCGGTGACGGTCAGCCCGCCGAAGGCGTCCGAGACCAGCGCCACGACCCGGCGCCGGACTCCCTCGGGCAGCGGCCTGTCGAGCGCCTCGGCGTCGCCGCCGGCCGCGTCGGCCGGCTCAGCGCCACTTGCGGGCTGCTCCACGATCCGTCACCCCACTACCCTTTCGGGCGGCTCCCTCAGGAACCGGCGCCCGGCCTGTCAACCAGTTCGATCTGATCCACCGCGTTGCACCAGCGGCAGCGGACGGACTCGATGGTCTCACTGACCACGTCGCGCTCCTCGATCTTCGGCTCCCCGGCCAGGTCCAGATGGACGTACTCCACCACCTTGGAGGACCGCGTGACATCGAACCGGGTGAGATTGCCGCACAGCGTGCAGCGCCACCGGGTGGCATCGGTCGGCAAGGGAACCGTCGTCATCGTGCCGTCCTCTTTCGTCGAGGGCTGATGTCGTGCTGTCGAGCCTGCCGCGCCGTTCCCCGGTGCGGCGCCGGAGCGGGGAGGACGCGCCCGTAACCCTACGGCCTCCCGCGTATCCCATGTCGCGGCGAGGCGGTCCGTACCTGTCTGTCCGCGTACGGGATGATCCTTGGATGATCAATTGGCGCGCGGCGGCCGGTGCGCCGGTCGTGACCTACGGTCTGATCGGCCTCTGCGCTCTGGCCTTCCTGACCAGCCCGCTCTCCGGGTTCAACGCCGCCTACGGGACGGGCGACGCCCTGCTCTCCGCGCAGAGCGCGTACTTCGAGCGCTGGGGCGTGATCCCCCACGAGCTGATGAGCGGCGGCTCCCACGCGCTCCTCACCCCTCTCACCGCACTCTTCGTCCACGGGAGCTGGCTCCATCTGCTGGGGAACCTGCTCTTCCTCTACGTCTTCGGGGCGATGGCCGAGGAGCGGATGGGACGGGTGCGGTTCACCCTCTTCTATCTCGTCTGCGGCTATCTCGCCCTGCTCGCCTACGCGGCGGCGAACGCGGACTCCGACCAGACCCTGGTGGGGGCGTCGGGCGCGATCTCCGGTGTGCTCGGCGCCTTCCTCTGTCTTCTTCCCACCGCGCGCGTCACCAGCCTCTTTCCGTTCCTTTTCTTCCTGCCGCTGCGCTTCCCCGCCTGGATCGTCCTGATCTTCTGGTTCGCCCTCCAGTGGCTGGCGGCCCGGAACGCCGAGCCGGGCCCCGGCGTCGCCTATCTGGCGCATCTGGTGGGCTTCGCGCTCGGCTTCGTCGCCGCGTGGGTGCTCTTCCGCCGGACGGCTAGAGTGAAGTTCCGTTCCGCGGCCACCGAGGGAGAACGTCAACCGTGATCACCGCGATCGTGCTCATCAAGACCAGCGTCGACCGGATCCCCGAGATCGCCGAGTCGATCGCGGCGCTGGAGAGCGTCAGCGAGGTCTTCTCCGTCACCGGTACCTACGACCTGATCGCCATGGTCCGCGTCGCCAGGCACGACGATCTGGCGGACGTCATCCCCGGCAGCATCAGCAAGATCCCCGGCGTCGAGGCCACGGACACGCACGTCGCGTTCCGTACGTATTCCCAGCACGACCTGGAAGCCGCCTTCGCGATCGGCCTCGACGCGTGAGCGACGGGCCTGCCCGCGGGCAGGCCCGGTCCACGTCTCAGCCGCGGTCGGGGACGCAACGGCCGTCCTCGGTACGGTAGTTCCAGCGGGCCCCGTCCCGGACCAGCTCCCTGACCGCGCCGACGAACCGCTCCACGTGCTCGTCCGGGGTACCGGCGCCGAAGCTGACCCGGATCGCGTTGAGCGACCTCTCACCGGGAGCGGCGTCCGGCGCCCCGCACTCCCCCGGGTCCCCCGCGTCGCCTCCCAGCAGTGTCCGGACGAGCGGGTGGGCGCAGAACAGCCCGTCCCGTACACCGATGCCGTACTCCGCCGAGAGCGCGGCGGCGAAGTGCGAGCTGTTCCAGCCGTCGACGACGAAGGAGATCACCCCCACCCGGGGGGCGTCGGCACCGAAGAGTGAGAGCACCCGCACCTCGGGCACCTCGTCGAGACCCTCGCGCACCCGCGCGACCAGCGCCTGCTCACGCTCGACGAGCCGGTCGAAACCCGCCTCGGTGAGCGCCTTGCAGGCCGAGGCGATCGCGTACACACCGATGACGTTCGGCGATCCGGCCTCGTGCCGGGCCGCGGTGGTGTGCCACTCGACGTCCACGCCGCCGTCGGCGCGGCGCGCGACCTTTCGGCTGGCGCCACCGCCGGCGAGATACGGCTCGGACTCCCGCAGCCAGTCGGCGCGGCCCGCGAGGACACCGGAGCCGAACGGCGCGTAGAGCTTGTGCCCGGAGAAGGCCACCCAGTCCACGTCCAGCGCGGCGATGTCGACGGGGTGGTGCGGGGCGAGCTGCGCGGCGTCCAGGACGATGCGCGCGCCGTGGGCGTGCGCGGTGGCGGCCAGTTCGGCCACGGGCCACAGCTCGCCGGTCACGTTGGACGCGCCCGTGACGCACACCAGCGCGGGACCCTTCGGGTCGCGGCCGGCGAGGGCGCGCTCCAGGGTGGCGACGGCCCCGGCCGGGGTGCGGGGCGCGTCGAGACAGCTGACGCGGGCCTCGCGCCAGGGCAGCAGCGAGGCGTGGTGCTCGGTCTCGAAGACGAACACCTCGCAGCCGGCGGGCAGCGCCGCGGCGAGCAGGTTGAGCGAGTCGGTGGTGGACCGGGTGAAGACGACCTGGTCGTCCTCGCGGCAGCCGAGGAAGTCGGCGACGGTGCGGCGGCTGTTCTCGAAGAGGTCGGTGGAGAGCTGCGACAGGTATCCGGCGCCGCGGTGGACGCTGCCGTAGTACGGGGCGTAGGCGGCGACGTCGTCCCAGACGCGGCGCAGGGCGGGGGCGCTGGCCGCGTAGTCGAGGGCGGCGTAGGTGACCTCACCGCCGGTGACCAGGGGGACGGTGACGTCACATCCGAGTACGGGCAGCGGGCGGGCGGTGCCGGTGCGGTCGAGGGCGTCGGTGGGTACGGACATGGCGGTATCTCCCGGCAGGACGAGGCGGAAACGGCATCAGGACCCGGCGGGCGGAGGCGGCGGCGTGACGGCGGAGGCCGTGACGGCGTACGGGTTCGCCCGGGGTGTGGGACTCACTGAAGAGGGCTCGGGCCCTGTGCCCGGCGCGGAACGCACCGGGAGCGGGCCGAAGGCCCTATCGCATTCGCTTGCTCACGAGACTGCTCCCTTGAGGACCAGGACCCCAGGGATGACGACATCCAACGATGTCCAGGGGTCCGCGCTTGCCGCGGACCTCGCTGCCCACGGCCTGGTCTTCACCCGGGGCACCCCGCCACGGACGGAGGGTTGCCGGACAGCGGGCCGGGGCCGTGGTCGCTGTCACTCATGACCTGGGGCGAGACTACCCCACGGACACGCACCGGCCCAGACGGCGTCCGCGATACGGGATGCCGTCCGGGCGGGGTTCGCGGCCGGACCGCTCCCACCGGGCCCGTCCGGCCCGCCGGTTCGCCCCCGATCGCCGGACGGGCCGCATCCGCGGCCCGCCCGGCGCGGCCCACGGGCCGTCAGGCGTTGCTCGCCGACACCCACCGTTCCAGCGTCGCGTTCGCCGCGCCGGAGTCGACCGCGCGCGCCGCCCGTGCGATGCCCGCCGCGAGTTGGTCGTTCAGCGTGCCGTCGCCCGGCTCCAGCGCCACCAGCGCCGCCGCCGCGTTCAGCAGGACCGCGTCCCGTACGGGGCCGGTCTCGCCGGCCAGCAGACGGCGCGCGACGTCCGCGTTGTACGAGGCGTCCGCACCGCGCAGCGCCTCGATCGGGACCAGCTCCAGACCGATGTCCCTCGGGTCGAAGGTCTCCTCGGTGACCCGGCCGTCCCGCACCACCCATACGTGTGAAGTAGCCGTCGTCGTCAGCTCGTCCAGACCGTCGTCGCCGCGGAAGACGAGCGAGGAGTTGCCCCGCTCCGCGAGCACACCGGCCACGATCGGCGCCATCCGGCTGTCCGCCACACCCACCGCCTGGCAGCGGACCCGCGCCGGATTGGTCAGCGGGCCGAGGATGTTGAACGTGGTCTGCGCGCCCAGCTCCTTGCGGGCCTTCGCCGCGTAACGCAGCGCCGGGTGGAACTTCACCGCGAAGCAGAAGGTGATGCCCGCCTCCTCGACGACCTCCACGACCCGCTGCGGCGTCAGCTCCAGATTGACGCCGAGCTTCTCCAGCACGTCGGAGGCACCGCTCGCGGAGGAGGCGGCGCGGCTGCCGTGCTTGACGACCTTGCCGCCCGCACCGGCCACCACGATCGCCGCCATCGTGGAGATGTTGACGGTCTTCGCCATGTCTCCGCCGGTACCGACGACATCGACGGTGGCGCCGGGCACCTCGATGGTGTTGGCGTACTCGTACATGGCACGCACCAGACCCGAGACCTCCTCCACGGTCTCGCCCTTGGCGCGCAGCGCGACGGCGAAGCCCGCGATCTGGGCGTCGGTGGCCTCGCCGCTCATGATGCGGTCCATGGCCCAGGCCGTGTCGACGGCGTCGAGGTCCTGGCCGCGCAGCAGCGGGTTCAGTACCCCCGGCCAGGAACGCGCCGCCAGCGTGTCGCCTCCGGCCGGTGTTACAGCGCTGCTCATGATCGCTCCTGGGGTCTGTGGACGGGCGCACCGCCGTGCTGCCCGTGCTGCCAGGCGTCAGCCTATCCGCGCCGCCCGCGATCCAAGACCCGCCGCCCGTAGTACGGACACCGTGGCTGACGGCGGGTGGTCGGCCCGGCCCACCCCCGTACGCGCGCCCACGCACGAGGGCCCCGGGGGGGGGGGGGGGGGGGGGGGGGGGGGGGGGGGGGGGGGGGGGGGGGGGTGGGTGGGGGGGGGGGGGGGGGGGGGGGGGTGGGTCTTACCCCCCCCCCCCCCCCCCCCCCCCCCCCCCCCCCCCCCCCCCCCCCCCCCCCCCACCACCCCCCCCCCCCCCCCCCCCCGGGACCCCCCCCCCCCCCGGGGCCCTGGACGTACGGTCGTGCTCGATCAGTGGTGGCCGTGGCCGCTCGTGATCTCCTTGTACTCCTCGGCCGTCGGCTTGGGGATCTGGCTTCCCTCGCCGTAGTAGCCCTTGTTGAGCTTGACCCGCAGCTTCTCCGCCGGGGACGTCTTGCGCTCGACACCGTTCTCGTCGACAGTCGGCCCGATCTCGGCCGGCTTGTACTGCTCGTGAGCGGTGAGGGTGTGCAGGTCGCCCTGGTTCAGCGGCTCGTGGATCTCCACGAACTCACCGTGCGGCAGCCGCTTGATGATGCCGGACTCGCGTCCGTGCAGCACCTTCTCGGCGTCGCGGCGCTGGAGTCCCAGACAGATCCGCTTGGTGATCACGAACGCGACGACCGGGCCGACGAAGAACGCGATCCTGATGAACCAGGTGATCGTGTTGATCGACAGGTGGAAGTGGGTGGCCCAGATGTCGTTCCCGCCACCGATGAGCAGGATGAAGTACAGGGTCAGCCACGCCACACCGAAGGCGGTCCGGGTCGGCGCGTTGCGCGGCCGGTCCAGGATGTGGTGCTCGCGCTTGTCACCGGTGATCCACGACTCGATGAACGGGTAGACCGCGAGGGCCACCAGTACCAGCGGGAAGATCATCAGCGGGATGAACACACCCAGGGCGAGCGTGTGGCCCCAGAAGTTCAGCTCCCAGCCCGGCATCACGCGGATCAGGCCCTCGGAGAAGCCCAGGTACCAGTCCGGCTGTGCGCCGGTGGAGACCAGGTCCGGGCGGTACGGGCCGATGGCCCACACCGGGTTGATCGTGGCGATGGCCGAGATGATCGTGATGACACCGAAGACCAGGAAGAAGAACCCGCCGGCCTTGGCCATGTAGATCGGCATGAACGGCGCGCCGACCACGTTGTTGTTGGTCTTGCCGGGGCCCGCGAACTGCGTGTGCTTGTGGTAGAAGACCAGGATCAGGTGCGCCACCACGAGCCCGAGCAGGATGCCCGGGAGAATCAGGATGTGGATGGAGTAGAACCGCGCCACGATGTCGTGGCCGGGGAACTCGCCGCCGAACAGGAACATCGAGATGTACGTGCCCACGATCGGCGTGGCCAGGATCGCGCCCTGCGCGAAGCGGACACCGGTGCCCGACAGCAGGTCGTCCGGGAGCGAGTAACCGGTGAGTCCGGTGAAGAGCGACAGGAAGAACAGCAGGAAGCCGAACACCCAGTTGATCTCACGCGGCTTGCGGAACGCGCCCGTGAAGAACACGCGCATCATGTGCACGAACATCGCGGCCACGAAGATCAGCGCGGCCCAGTGGTGGATCTGCCGGATCAGCAGACCGCCGCGGACGTCGAAGCTGATGTCCAGCGTCGAGGCGTACGCCTCGGTCATCCGGACACCCTGCATCGGTACGTAACTGCCCTCGTACACGATCTCGTTCATGCTCGGGTGGAAGAACAGCGTCAGATACACACCCGTGAGGATGATGACGACGAAGCTCCACAGGGCGACCTCGCCCAGCATGAACGACCAGTGGTCCGGAAAGACCTTGCGCAGCATGCCCTTGGCCGCGCCGTAGATCCCGAGGCGGCCGTCGGCCCAGTCGGCGACCCGTTCTCCCGCGGGTGCCTTGCGGTTCTTTTCTTCAGACGCAGTACTCATCCGCGCTCCCAGAAGGACGGACCGACGGGCTCGTCGAAATCGCCGAGCGCGTAGAGGTAACCCTCACCGTTCACACCGATCCGCAGCTGCGGAAGGGCGTGACCGGCCGGGCCGAAGATGACGCGGGCGCCGTCGGAGAGGTCGAAGGTGGACTGGTGGCACGGGCAGAGCACGTGGTGCGTCTGCTGCTCATACAGGCTGATGGGACAGCCGACATGGGTGCAGATCTTGGAGTACGCGACGATGCCGTCGTGCGACCACTCGAGTTCGCGCTTGTCCTTGATTTCCTCGGGCTGAATGCGAACGATCATGAGAGCCGCCTTGGCGATCTCATTGTTGAAGTTCTCATTGTGCTCGTCCAGCCCCTCGGGCTGGGCGAAGGTCAGCGACCCGACGGTGACGTCCTCGGGACGCAGCGGCTCGTGGGTGTTCTGGTTGATGAGCAGCAGGCCCTTCTTCCAGAACGTCTTGCGGAGCTTGTCCTCCGGGAGCGGGCCGAGGTCACGCAGCAGCACCACGCCGGAGAGCGGCACCATGGCCAGCGCGCCGAACATCGTGTTGCGGATGAGCTTGCGGCGCCCGAAGCCGGACTCCGCCGAGCCGATCAGGAAGTCCCTCTTCGCCTGCGCGGCGACCTCGGGAGTCGCCTCGATGGGGTGGCGTTCCTGGACGATCTCCTCGTCGCTCATCAGCGTGCGCGCCCAGTGGATCGCGCCCGCGCCGATGGCGAAGAGGGCGACGCCGAGCGTCATTCCCAGCGAGAAGTTGAGCGCGCTCACATGACCGAACGGCCAGATGTACACGATCTTGTCGACAGGGAAGATCACGAACGAGGCGATGAAGCCGACCGTGGCCAGCATCGACAGCGTGAAGAGGAAGGCCACCGCGCGCTCGGACCGCTTGGCGGCCCGCTCGTCGATGTCCTGGATGCGCGGCCGGTGGGCCGGCAGTCCGGGGTCGGCGAAGGGGTTCTCCGCGCGCTCGACCTCGCCGTGTCCCGGCACCTGCTCACTCGGCAGGTTCTCGTCTGAATTCCGGTTGCTACTCATGACTTCTTGGCCTTAGCGGTGTGCGCCGCGACCCAGACGGCAGTTGCGATCAGTGCGCCCAGACCGACGATCCAGGAGAACAGGCCCTCACTGACGGGCCCGATACCACCGAGCTTCAGACCGCCGGGATTCGAGGACTCGTCACCGTTCACCGCATCGACGTACGCGATGATGTCCCGCTTCTGCTGCTCGGGCATCGTCGAGTCGGGGAACGAGGGCATGTTCTGCGGACCGGTCAGCATTGCCTCGTACAGGTGCTTGGGGGATACCCCTTCGAGCCCCGGCGCATACTTGCCGTTCGTGAGAGCACCGCCCTCACCGCCGAAGTTGTGGCACTGGGCGCAGTTGGAGCGGAACAGTTCACCGCCGTTGGCGGAGTCCGCGCCTTCCGGGTTGTACTGCTTGGCGGTCGGGACCGAGGGCCCGGGGCCGAGCGAGGCGACGTACGCCGCGAGCTGGTCGATCTCCTTCTGGTCGTAGATGACCTTCTTCTTCGGGACCTGCGGGCCGGGCTGCTGCGCCGGCATCCGGCCGGTGCCGACCTGGAAGTCCACGGCGGCGGCGCCGACGCCGGTCAGCGACGGGCCGTCGGACGTGCCCTGACCGCCGACGCCGTGGCAGCTGGCGCAGCCCACGGCGTACAGCTTCTTGCCCTCGTCGATGGCGAGGGACTGGGCGGTGTCGTCTGCCTGTGCCTCGCCCGCGGGCGCGAACGCGGCGTACAGCCCCCCGGTGGCCGCCAGCGCGAGGAGTAGGACGACGACCGCCGCCAACGGATGGCGTCGTCGTGCGGAGAGCTTTTTCACGGATTACCCCGGTGTCAGGATCTTCTGCGTCGGTGCTTCTGGACTGTGCGCGAGCGCTTCGGGCGCGTGGCCCGCTACTTGATCAGATAGATCGTGGCGAAGAGGCCGATCCAGACGACATCGACGAAGTGCCAGTAATAGGACACGACGATGGCGGCGGTTGCCTGCTCGTGGGTGAACCTCTTGGCCGCGTACGTTCTGCCGAGAACCAGCAGGAAGGCGATGAGACCGCCTGTCACGTGCAGACCATGGAAGCCGGTGGTCAGGTAGAACGCGGAGCCGTACGCGTCGGACGAGAGCGAGAGGCCCTCGTGCTTCACGAGCTCCGTGTACTCGAAGATCTGGCCACCGATGAAGACCGCACCCATCACGAACGTGATCACGAACCACGAGCGGAGCTTCTTCACGTCGCCCCGCTCCGCGGCGAAGACGCCGAGCTGGCAGGTGAGTGAGGAGAGCACCAGGATCGTGGTGTTCACCGCGGAGAACGGGATGTTCAGCGAATCGGCCTTCTCCGACCAGAACGCATCCCCTGTCACCGACCGCAGGGTGAAGTACATCGCGAAGAGGGCCGCGAAGAACATCAGCTCGGAGCTCAACCAGATGATCGTTCCGACACTGGTGAGGTTCGGCCGATTGACCGTCGGGTGCGCGTGCCCGGTTTCTACTGTCGTTGCTGTCGCCACGACCGACATTATGTCGGTCGCTTATCCCGCCCTCACTCCCGGGGGTCCCATTCGGAGTGTCAGCCGCTTCGGACGGGACTCGGGGAAGGACCGAACGGCCCATCGCGGGAGGACCGGGACCCGTGCTGACATGGTGTGCGACGGAGTAGCATCCGCGCAGCGGGCTCTCGGCGCCCCGGGCCGGTCCACACGGCGGGCCCCGGACTCCGAAGCCCTCGCAGACGCGGATGTGCGGATGTCACGACGGATGTCACGGAGGAACAATGCAGCCGACTGCCACGGTCCTGATCTACAGCGACGACGCGAACACCCGCGAGCAGGTGCGGACGGCCGCGGGGCGCAGGCCGGCCGCCGATCTGCCACCGGTCGAGTACATCGAGTGCGCGACGATGCACGCCGTGCTGAAGCAACTCGACCGGGGCGGCGTCGACGCCTGTGTGTTCGACGGTGAGGCGACGCCCATCGGCGGCATGGGCCTGTGCCGGCAGATCAAGGACGAGATCTTCAACTCCCCGCCCGTGCTGCTGCTGATGGGCCGCCCGCAGGACGCCTGGCTGGCGACCTGGAGCCGCGCGGAGTCCGCCGTGACGCTGCCGGTGGACCCGGTGGGCTTCCCCGACGCCCTGGCGGCGCTGCTGCGCACCAGGCTCGCCGTGGGGGCCTGACAGGCTCCACCCCGGCGGGGGCCGGTCACCCGGCCCCCGCGGCGTGTTCCTCAGACGTGCGGGCGCAGCCGGGCGGCCTCGACAGGGCCGGTGCCGTCCCCGGCCCCGGTGCCGCCGGTCAGCGCGCTTCCCTGGCGCCACTTGGCCCAGTCCACGTTCCAGTCGCCGAATCCGTTGCCGAACGGGTCCATGTCGTCGCCGCCGCTGTTGACGACCTTGACGATGTCGCCCTGGCGGACGGCGTCGAAGAACCACTCGGCGTTCTCGGTCGACATGCCGACACAGCCGTGGCTGACGTTCGCCGACCCCTGTGAGCCGACGGACCACGGCGCGGCGTGCACGTACTCACCGCTCCAGGTGACCCGCGTCGCCCAGTAGACGGGCAGGTCGTACGACTCGCTGCTGCCGGCCGCGATACCGACGCTGGTACCGCGCATCCGTACGAACTGTTGCTTCTCCAGCACGACCTTGACGCCGTTGCGGGTGGAGAAGCCCGGCTTGCCGGTGGTCACGGGGATCGTCTTGATCACCTCGCCGTTGCGCATGACCGTCATGTGGTGCGTGCCGGCGTCGGCGACGGCTTCGAGGCGGTCGCCCGTGGTGATCTTGAGAGGCTTCACCGGGCCGCCGTACAGCTTGTTGTCGACCTTGATCCCGTCGAGGGTGCTGGTGACGCTGACGGTCGCGTTCGCGGGCCAGTACTCCTTGGGCCGGAAGTGCAGCTTCTTGTCGTCGACCCAGTACCAGGCACCCTCGGCGGCGGGGCTGGAGCGGACCTTGAGGCCGCGTTCGACGACGGCCCTGGCCTCCCGGTCCTTGACGGGTGCGCTCAGCTCCGCGGTGATGGGCTGGCCGACGCCGTACTTGCCCGCCTCCGGGCCGAACTTGACGTTCAGGTTGCGTTGCACCGAGGACGTCTCGAAGTCGAACGTACGGCTGCCTGGAGCGCCGTCCTCGTCCTCCGTGGAGACCTTGACGGTGTAGCGCGCGCCGGCGGCCAGGGGGGCCGTGGAGTGCCAGCGGGCGCCGTCCGCGGCCAGTTCACCCGCGAGGTGGTGGCCGGCCTTGTCGGTGACGGTCACATCGGTGATCCGTCCGTCGCCGCCCTTGGCGACGACTTCCAGCGGCTTGTCGGGGTTCGCCTTGGCGTCCCCCTTGGGCGCGTTGAGGGAGACCTGGTCGGCTGCGTCGTAGGGCTTGCCGGACAGCGGGTGGCGATCCGTATCGCCACAGCCGGTCGCCACGGCCCCCACGGACAGGACCAGCAGCGTGCAGCCGAGAACGGTGCGATAGCGCGGCGTGTGGTTCATAAGCACACGTTAAGAAGAATGTCCGGTTACGGCGCGCTGTGTGACTGCAAACGAGGGGCCCGGATCCTCCTCACGGGTGAGGGGGATCCGGGCCCTTGGTCTCGCGTCACGGCAGGTCGAGGCCGTTGTGCCTACTGGTTCTGGTTCTCACCCGTGTAGTACTCGAAGACCCAGCCCCACAGGCCGACCAGGATGATCGGGAGCGAGAAGAACAGCAGCCACCAGCCGATGGCGACGGAGAGGAACGCGAGCGCTCCGCCGATGGCCAGGGAGAGCGGCTGCCAGCTGTGCGGGGAGAAGAACCCGACCTCGCCGGCCTCGTCCGCGACGTCGGCCTCCTTGTTGTCCTGGGCCATCGCGTCGACCCGCCGGGCCGTGAAGGCCAGGTAGAAGCCGATCATGAGGCTCAGGCCGAAGGCCAGGAAGAGTGCCGTGGTGCCGACCGGCTCCTTCGACCAGACGCCGTAGACACCGGCGACGACGAGGATGAAGAGGCTCAGCCAGAGGAACATCCAGCCTTGGACCTTCACTTGCCGACCTCCTTGCCACCGAGCAGAGCGGCGTCCTTCTGTCCGTCGTTCTCAAGGTGTTCGAGCGCCGCGATCTCCGGGTGGTGCAGGTCGAACGCCGGGGATTCGGAGCGGATGCGCGGCAGCGTGGTGAAGTTGTGCCGCGGGGGCGGGCAGGAAGTCGCCCATTCGAGTGAACGGCCGTAGCCCCACGGGTCGTCCACCTCGACCTTCTTCCCGTACTTGGCGGTCTTCCAGACGTTGTAGAAGAACGGCAGGACCGACAGACCGAGCACGAACGAGCTGATGGTGGAGATGGTGTTCAGCGCGGTGAACCCGTCGGCGGCCAGGTAGTCCGCGTAACGGCGCGGCATGCCCTCGGCGCCCAGCCAGTGCTGGACCAGGAACGTGCCGTGGAAGCCGATGAACAGGGTCCAGAAGGTGATCTTCCCGAGCCGTTCGTCGAGCATCTTGCCCGTCATCTTCGGCCACCAGAAGTGGAAGCCGGCGAACATCGCGAACACGACCGTGCCGAAGACGACGTAGTGGAAGTGCGCGACGACGAAGTACGAGTCGGAGACGTGGAAGTCCATCGGCGGCGAGGCCAGGATGACGCCCGTCAGACCGCCGAAGGTGAAGGTGACCAGGAAGCCGATGGTCCAGAGCATGGGTGTCTCGAAGGACAGTGAGCCCTTCCACATCGTGCCGATCCAGTTGAAGAACTTCACACCGGTCGGCACCGCGATCAGGAAGGTCATGAACGAGAAGAACGGTAGGAGTACGCCGCCCGTCACATACATGTGGTGCGCCCACACCGTCACCGAGAGGCCGGCGATGGCGATCGTCGCCGCGACCAGGCCGATGTATCCGAACATCGGCTTCCGGCTGAACACCGGGATGATCTCGGAGACGATGCCGAAGAACGGCAGGGCGATGATGTACACCTCCGGATGCCCGAAGAACCAGAACAGGTGCTGCCAGAGCAACGCGCCGCCGTTGGCGGCGTCGAAGATGTGCGCACCGAACTTCCGGTCGGCCTCCAGCGCGAAGAGCGCGGCGGCCAGCACCGGGAAGGCGAGCAGGACCAGCACACCGGTCAGCAGCACGTTCCAGCAGAAGATCGGCATCCGGAACATCGTCATGCCGGGCGCGCGCATGCAGATGATCGTGGTGATGAAGTTGACCGAACCGAGGATCGTGCCGAAGCCGGAGAAGGCGAGGCCCATGATCCACAGGTCGGCGCCGATGCCCGGCGAACGGACCGCGTCCGACAGCGGGGAGTACGCGAACCAGCCGAAGTCGGCCGCGCCCTGCGGGGTGATGAAACCGGCCACCGCGATGAGCGAGCCGAACAGGTAGAGCCAGTAGGCGAACATGTTCAGCCGCGGGAACGCCACGTCGGGCGCGCCGATCTGGAGCGGCATGATCCAGTTCGCGAAACCGGCGAACAGCGGCGTCGCGAACATCAGCAGCATGATCGTGCCGTGCATCGTGAACGCCTGGTTGAACTGCTCGTTCGACATGATCTGCGTGCCGGGACGGGCCAGCTCGGCGCGCATGAAGAGCGCGAGCACACCACCGATGCAGAAGAAGACGAACGACGTGACCAGATAGAGCGTGCCGATCGTCTTGTGATCGGTGGTGGTCAGCCACTTGACGACGACAGCGCCGGGCTGCTTGCGCCGTACCGGCAGCTCGTTCTCGTACGAGTCGTCAGCTGCTGCGGCGGCACCCTTGGGTTCGTTGAGGATGCTCACAGTTGTTTCTTCTCCGCATTCCTGGCCGGGTCCGTCAGTCCGATGCCCGACGGGATGTAGCCGGTCTGCCCCTTCTCGGCCAGCTCCTTCAGGTGCTGCTGGTAGCGCTCCGGGGAGACGACCTTGACGTTGAAGAGCATCCGGGAGTGGTCCACGCCGCAGAGTTCGGCGCACTTGCCCATGAAGGTGCCCTCCTGGTTGGGAGTCACCTCGAAGGCGTTGGTGTGCCCCGGAATGACGTCCTGCTTCATCAGGAACGGCACGACCCAGAAGGAGTGGATGACGTCACGCGAGGTCAGGACGAACCGGACCTTCTCGCCCTTCGGCAGCCACAGGGTCGGACCCGGGTTGCCGTTCTGGGGGTTGCGCGTGCCCGGGATTCCGGCGTCGTAGACGCCTTCGGCGCCGGCCGGGAAGTCGTCCTGGAACTTCTGCGGGATGTCACCGAGCTCCTTGGGAACCTCGGTGCCCGTGGAGGCGTCGCCGTCCACGTTCTCCACGTAGTTGAAGCCCCAGCTCCACTGATAGCCGACCACGTTGACCGTGTGGGTGGGCTTGTCGGCGAGAGACAGGAGCTTCGACTCGTCACGCGCGGTGAAGTAGAAGAGCACCGAGACGATGATGAGCGGGACGACCGTGTACAGCGCCTCGATGGGCATGTTGTAACGGGTCTGTGGAGGTACCTCCACCTTGGTGCGGCTGCGCCGGTGGAAGATGACGCTCCACAGGATCAGCCCCCACACCAGGATGCCCGTGACGAGCGCTGCCGCCCACGAGCCCTGCCAGAGAGAGAGGATTCTGGGGGCCTCCTCGGTCACCGGAGTGGGCATTCCGAGGCGGGGGAAATCCTTGTACGTGCAACCGGAGGCGGTCGCGAGGATCAGGCCCGCAGTCAGCACCTGCGGCAGCTTCCGCCGCATCGGGCGCCGCGACGAGCGGTCGGAGCCGTTGGGACTCACGTAGCGCCTTCCCGAGAGTCTCGCCCGCACAGCCGGCTGCGGCCGTCACGGTCGGTCGCCGGCCCGACGCGGGCAGGGGTTTGGATGTTTATGCGGACCAAACCCTACTGGACGCAATTCGGGGTCGCGCATGGAGGGTGCCCAACGCGCCGCCCGGGGGCCCGAAGGGGCGGAGGGGCCGGGTCCGGGGCCCTTCTGACGGTCCTTCCGGAAGCCGTCGCCGCCCCCGGACCGCGCAAGGCATAGCGTGGTGGCGTGGCCTACTTCGACTCCGCGTCCTCCGCACCGCTGCACCCCGTCGCACACGAGGCCCTGCGCGCGGCCCTGGACGAGGGCTGGGCCGATCCCGCCAGGCTGTACCGGGAGGGACGGCGGGCCAGGCTGCTGCTGGACGCCGCGCGCGAGGCCGCGGCGGAGGCCGTGGAGTGCCGACCCGACGAGTTGGTATTCACTCCTTCGGGGACGTACGCGGTGCACTCCGGGGTGGCCGGATCGCTCGCGGGACGCCGGCGTGTCGGCGCCCATGTGGTGGTCTCGGCCGTCGAGCACTCGTCGGTGCTCCACGCCGCCCGCACGCGGGTCACGGATGGGGACGACCCGGCGGTGACGGAGGTCCCGGTGGACCGGACGGGGGCGGTGTCCCCGTCGGCGTACGCGGCGGCCCTGCGCCCCGGCACGGCGCTCGCCTGCCTCCAGTCGGCCAACCACGAGGTCGGCACCGTGCAGCCGGTCGGGGAGGTCGCCGAGGCGTGCCGGGCGGCCGGGGTGCCGCTGCTGGTGGACGCCGCGCAGTCGCTGGGATGGGGTCCGGTGGACGGGGCGTGGTCATTGCTGACCGCGAGCGCGCACAAATGGGGCGGGCCCGCCGGGGTGGGGCTGCTCGCCGTGCGCAAGGGGGTGCGGTTCGCCCCCCAGGGTCCGTCGGACGAGCGGGAGTCGGGGCGCGTACCCGGATTCGAGAACCTGCCGGCGATCGTCGCCGCCGCCGCGTCGCTGCGGGCGGTGCGGTCCGAGGCCGAGCGGGAGGCGGCCCGGCTGCGGGTGCTGGTGGACCGGATCCGGGCACGGGTGCCCCGGTCGGTGCCCGACGTCGAGGTGGTGGGTGATCCGGTGCGCAGGCTCCCGCACCTCGTCACCTTCTCCTGTCTCTATGTCGACGGGGAGACACTGCTGCACGAACTGGACCGGGCGGAGTTCTCCGTCTCGTCGGGTTCGTCCTGCACGAGCGGCACACTGACCCCCAGCCATGTGCTGCGGGCGATGGGGGTGCTCTCGGAGGGCAATGTCAGGGTGTCGCTGCCCCGGGGGACGGCCGAGGCCGATGTGGAGCGGTTCCTGGAGGTGCTGCCGGGGGTGGTCGCGGGCGTACGGGAGCGGCTGGGCGTTCCGGCGGCGCCGGAGGCCGGTGACGGGCGGGCACCGGGCGCCGCGGCGTCGGTGGTCGTGGACGCGCTCGGCAAGCTGTGCCCGGTCCCGGTGATCGAGCTGGCCAAGGTGATCGGGGACGTGCCGGTGGGGGGCACGGTGACGGTCCTGTCCGACGACGAGGCCGCCCGGCTGGACATCCCGGCCTGGTGCGAGATGCGCGGACACGAGTACGGCGGCCGGGAGGGCACCGCGTTCCTCGTGCGCCGCCTCGTCTGACCGCCGGCCGTACGCGCACTCCCTCTCTCCCTCTCTCCCGCTCCCCGCTCATCCGTTCCCGTCATGTCCGGCGTATGTCTCCGTGCGCCCGCGTGTCTCCGCGCGCCCGCGCGTGTCTCAGGTCTTCCGGTAGGCGACGCGCAGGGCCATGGCGCCGAGTTGGTCGCGCCAGACCTGGTCCATGGGGGCGGCGTCGAGTGCCGCGCGGCCACGCGCGACGAGTTCGTCGATGTGCTTCTCCACGTCGTCCGGGACGCCCGTCGCGACGAGCAGGTCGCGCAGTTCGTCCGCGTCGTGTCCGGGAGTGGTGACCAGGTCGCGGACCCGCTCGTCACGCTGCATGGCCCAGCCGAGCAGCAGCGTCATCTTGTGCTGGGAGAAGTCGAGTCCGGCGGGCTTGCCCGTCTCGGTGGGGTCCCCGAACGCGCCCAGCAGGTCGTCGCGGAGCTGGAACGCCTCGCCGAGCGCGCCCCCGTACTCCTCGAAGGCCTCGGCGAGTCCGGTGGCCCCCGCGAGGGTGGCGCCGACGACGAGGGGCCGGTGAATGGTGTAGCGGCCGGACTTGGCGAGCGCGATCCAGCGGGAGAGTTCCGGGTCGACGGAGAATTCGGCCGCCGACGCGACGTCCATGTACTGACCGATGATCAGCTCCGCGCGCAGTTCGCTCCAGACGGGGACGAGCGCGGGAGGCGCCTCGGCCATCAGCCGGTCGGAGTAGATGAGCGCCAGGTCGCCGGCGAGTATGGCCACGCTCTCGCCGAATCGGCGGGCCTCGCCCTGCCAGGCGCGCTCCCTGTGCTCGGCCGAGTGCTTCATATGGACGGTGGGCGCGCCGCGACGCTGTCCGGACGCGTCCATGACGTCGTCGTGGATGAGCGCGCAGGCGTGCAGCATCTCCAGCGCGGCGGCGGCCGGTACGACTCCGGGCGCGTCCGGGGCACCGCCCGCCGCGAGGTATCCCATGACGCAGAAGGCGGGGCGCAGCCGCTTGCCGCCGGAGTCGATCAGGTCGGCCACGGCCTCGACGGGGACCGGGGCGCGCTTGTCGACGGCCGTCCAGATCTCGTTCTCGGCCGTGAGGAAGTCGCGCAGGCGGTGCTCCACCCGCTCCAGCAGGTGGCGCGTGGTGCGGCGCGCGGAGTCCGCCGTCAGCACGCCGTTGTCGGACCGGGCGGTCACTTCGGTGGTCACACGTGTCTCCTGGGGCTCAATCGGAATTTCTAATTCCATGGCAAAATCTTCCTTGAGAAAAACTTGAATTACGGTCCAGTAATCCAGCACCTCAAGATGGACGTACCGCCACACACTTTCACCAACAGGTCACAACTCCCCCGCGCGGCAAAGCCGTTGACAAGCCCAACCGCCCATGGAAGGATCGTGGCCCTATTGTCCCGAGTTCGTTATCGGGTCAACGCGGAACCGGGGGGTCTGCATGGAAACAAAGTCTGCCGAAATATCTGAGGCAGCATCCAAAACATCCCGAACAACCGTCCTCCGCGGATTACTTCGACTTTCGAAGATCCGCGTTTTCCAGCACTATTTCGGTCTCGCTCTCGCATGGCTGCTGCTCAGCCCGGAAGCGCTGCGACGACCGGGTGCCACGACCGCGATGCTCCTCTTCCTGCTGGGCTCGGTCGCCATCGTCGCGTGTGCGTGCGCCAGTGACGACATTGCGGGATTCAGGAATGGCAGCGACCTGATGAACTACCAGTCGGACGAGCAGCTCCGCGACATTCGCGCCAAGCCGCTGCTGACCGGCGCCGTCACCGAGAGGCAGGCTCTCGCCTTCGCCGTCGGATCAGGATTCCTGGCCTTGCTGGCCGGGGCGGCGGCATTCTGGGCGCTCGACTGGCACGCTCCCTTCAGCGCCTATGCGCTCTATCTTCTGGGATTCGTGTTCAGCGTCCAGTACTCGGTCGGCCTGAAGGTGAGTTACCGGCGCGGCGGCGGCGAGACGCTGCTCTGCCTGTCGACCGCCGCGGGGCTGCTCGCGCCCTTTCTCGCGGTGAACCGCGACTGGACGTGGCCGGCCGTCGCACAGGCCCTGCTGCTCGGCCTCTGGCTGGTCATGGTCAGCAGCTACTCCAACGTCAACGACGTGGCCGGCGACCGGATGGCGGGCCGGCGCACCTTGGCCGTGACCACGGGCAGAGCCGTCCAGAACGCGGCCATGGCCACGTTCTTCCTGCTCTCCACCGGTCTGCTCACCGCGCTCGCGACGACCGCCGGATGGCCGGGGTGGCTGCTCCTCACCGCGCTCCCCGCCACCGCCCTGCACGCGGCGCAGCTCTATCACGGGCCGGTCAGAGGCCAGTGGCTCCGGGCCAGGAAGCTCGGACTCATCGCGTACAACCTCGGGTTCGCCGGCATCGCCGTACCGACGTTCTTCGCCCTTCACCGGTAGCGGTGGAGGGCGGTGATCCAGAACACCACGGCGAATTCGGTTCATTCACATGGGGGAAAGAAAATGACCGGACCACTGTGCGAGCGAAACCATATGGTGGAGATGAAGTCGATGAAAGGGCTCCGGCTTTGCGCACCCTGTCTACGACAGACGGAAAGAAATCTCACCAGCCTTCCCGCGCTGCACGAGGAATGCGTCGACCATGTTTTCGGGGGTCCCCGGAACCCGGCACGGCAACGAGTGGCGGGAAGCCGGGAAGTGGCCCCCCTCAATGATTCGGCCATCGAGACACGCAGCAATATCTCCGGTGTGCTCACCGCATGGTCGAGCAGTGTCGCCGACGACAGAGGAACACCCGCACCCGGCACCTCGGTTAAAAGTCTGACGGACTTTCTCCTCAGCCATCTGCACTGGCTCGCCACATCCACCGAGGCCGTGGTCTTCGCGGACGAGATCGAGAATCTGACGACGCAGGCGCGGCGGACGATCGATCCGGCGCCTGAGGCCCGGCTCATCACGCTGGGCCGGTGCGTCGAACCCGGCTGCGCGGAAATCATCACCGCCGCGGCGCCGGGCCAGCGAATCTCGGATTCCCGCGGCGTCAGCTGCGCCGCCGGGCATTCCTGGGAGGTTCACGAATGGTTCCTCCTCCAGAGCCGTATCGAGCGGAAGAAGGGGGTCAGCGCGTGACCAGGCCGCCGCGCCACCGGCGCGTTCCGACGAAAGTGGCCGCGCTCGCCGTGGGTGTTCCGGAAGCGACGATCCGGCAGTGGGTACGCCGGGGGAAGCTCACCCGCTACGGCACCCCCGGCCGGGCCGAGTTCGACATCGCGGAGCTCACCGTGATCGCCAAGGGGCCGGACCGCTGAGCACCGCGGAGCCGGGCCACCCCTCCTGGAGCGGGTGGCCCGGCACCGCGACGGGCCGGGCCCCTCGGTCCCCCGGCACCGGGGGTCCGTCAGAACTCGCTGATCTGCTCGGCCACCTTGATCCCGACGTGCCGTCCGGGCTCGGTGACATGGCCAAGGAGCTTGGTGCCCGGCACCACGTCGGTGAGGTTGAGCGGTTTGCCCTCGGCGCTCATCACCCGCACGTGCCAGTCGTCCTGGAGGAAGACGTTGACCTTGACGTCCCCGTACGTGGCCTCGATGAGCCGCAGCGGACGGAGTTCGACCTTCACCCGGCCGACCACGACCTCGCGGAACGTGCCGTCCGCCGAGACGGCGTGCGAACGCTCCCCGGCGGCGAGGTCGGTGATGTACGCGGTGGTGTCCGCCCCGAAGACATAGCTGTGCACGGCACCGGCGTTCACGCGGAACGGGCGGAGGTTCATGTACGGCAGGTAGTGCACCTCCGCGCAGACCAGGATGCCGCCGGAGGACGTCGAGCCGACGATCATGCCCTCGTCCTCGCCGAACAGCGTGGCCGTGTCGACACAGCCCCGGTACCCCATGCCGATCGGTTCCGCGCGTACGACCTCCAGCGGCACGAGGTCCTTGCGGACCTGCCGGCGCAGCCGCAGCGCCTCGCCCACCCGGTCGATGTCGGCGAGCTGGTCACCGCGGACGACCAGGCCGGCGGGCCCGCTCTCCAGCACACCGGCGACGCTCGCCGTCTCGGCCGAGCTGAGCAGTTCCTTCAGCACCCGGGTCCTGCCGTCCTGGGCGCGGGCCAGCAGCAGCTCCAGCGGGATGTTGGTCTCGTCGATGAAGGCCGCCACCAGCACATCGGCCCTGCCGCAGAGATCTGCCGCCGTGTTCATGGTCTCGCCGTCGACGATCTCGCAGCGCACACCGACCGGCCGGCCACCGGCGAGGGCCCGTACGGTGTCGAGCTGCGCCGGTGTCTCCACCAGGAGGACGCCCACCCGCTGGTCGTCCAGTGCGGCGGGGGCGTTGTCCGCGTCCACCAGGGCGGCCAGGGTGATCCGCTCCAGCGGTTCCCAGCCGTCGAGCTGGTCGGGGCGCAGCAGGACCGTCGTCGCGGCGGAGGACCGCGCGTGTGCGAGGGCCGCAGCCGTCGCGTCGGGGCCGAGTCCCGTGACGTCCGCCCAGAGTTCCTGTTCCGTGTCCACGTGCCATCCGTTTCTGAGAGGTTCCGAGGGTTGCGAGAGCGCTGACGGCTCCGGGGTGCGGGAGGGTGCCGCGGGTCGACGCGCGGCCGGCTCAGCCGGAGCCGTGCACGACGCCGCGGAGTTCGGCCGTGGCCCGCGCGGGGTCGGCGCTGCCGAAGACCCGGCGGCCGACGCAGAGACCGGCGATGCCCGAGCCGATCGCGTTCTTGGCGGAGTTGAGGAAGGCGTCCCACGAGCCGTCCGGGCCGCCGCCGGCGATCACCACGGGCACCGGCACCTGGCTGGCCAGATCGGTGAGGTACTGCTCGCCGGGGTGGGCCGCCTTGACGATGTCCGCGCCCAGTTCGGCCGCGATCCGCGAGGCGTGCAGCACGTCGGGGCCGATGTCCGCCGCCTCGGTCCTGATGTACGTCATCACCAGCAGCGGCATACCGAGCCGGTCGCAGGAGCGGGCGACGGCGCCGAGCCCCACGAGCGCGTCGCGGTCCTCCCGGTGGCCGCAGCCGAGGGTGATGTGCGCCGACACGGCGTCGGCGCCCATCGCGGCGGCGGTCTCCGGTTCGCAGACCGTGGCCTTGAGTTCGGACTGCGGGCTGAGCGCGGTGTTGCCCGACAGGTGCACGATCATCGCCGTGTCCCGCTGCACGGGCATCTCCCGGGCGGCCGATCCCCGGTGCGCGACGATGCCGTCGGCGCCACCGCTGACCACGGAGCGCATGACGGACCCCATGTTGGCCAGTCCGCCGGCGACACCCGTGGTCACCGAGTGGTCGAGCGCCACGAGCAGCGTTCTGCCGTCCTCCCCGATCAGCCGACGCAGCCGGCGTTCTTTTCCGTTCACCACTGTCACTGCCCTACCTCTCGCTCGCTGGTCTCCGGCACGACGCAGGGGCCGGCTCGGGCGCGGAAGGCGCCGGAGCCGGCCCCTGCGGGCGGCCGGTCGGTTCGGTTGCTACGGACAACTCACATACGGTCGGGCGCGGACACGCCCCGGCGTGCCGCGGTCACCGGCCGGGGCTGTTCGGCGTCCGGCGCGCCGTCGTACTCCTTCAGGCCGAACCTGGCGTGCACGCGCCGCAACGGGGCGGGCGCCCACCAGGTGGCGCGCCCGCCGAGCCGCATCAGCGCGGGCAGCAGCAGTCCCCGGATCAGGGTCGCGTCCATCAGGACGGCCAGCGGCAGGCCGATGCCGTACGCCTTGGACAGCGTGATGTCCGAGACGGCGAAGGCGAGGAACACCACGGAGATCAGCACCGCCGCGGCGGTGACGATCCGTCCGATGCGCTCCAGGCCGCGGGCGACCGCCGCGTTCCCGTCCCCGGTGATCTCGTACTCCTCCCTGATCCTGGCCAGCAGGAAGATCTGGTAGTCCATGGCCAGGCCGAAGGAGAGCGCGAAGAGCATCACGGGCACCGTCGCCGCGATGTCCCCCGTGACGGTGAATCCACCGAGCAGACCCGCGAGATGACCGTCCTGGAAGATCCACACCAGCGCCCCGAAGGTCGCTGTCAGGCTGAGCGCGCTGAGCAGTACGGCGATGAAGGGCACCAGCACACTGCCCGTCACCAGGAACAGCAGCACCAGCATCGCGAGCACCACCGACACCAGTGCGTACGGCAGCCAGTGGATCATCGAGTCGGTCGCGTCCTCGTTGACGGCGGCCGTACCGCCGACCAGGGTTCCCGCCGGCGCCGGGGCGTCGCGGATCTCCCGGACCAGCCCAGCGGTCAGGTCCGCGTCGGCCGACGCGGGTGTGACGGAGAGGAAGACCGAGCCGTCGCCGCGGAACCGCTGATGGGCCTCGGTCGCGGACGACGCCCGTACGCCGTCCGCGTAGCTCCCGGTGGCCGTGTCCACCCGCGCCACGTCCGGCATCCGCGAGAGTTCGCCGGCGTACGAGGCGATCTCGCCGTTCCCCCGGGCGCCCGGGACGACGACCTGGAGCGCGCTCTGCTCGCTGGTGTCGAACTCGGCGCGGATCTCCGTGACCACCTGCCGGGCCATGGACGACTCGGGCAGGGTGCGCTCGTCCGGCATCCCGAGGTTGATGCCGAGGAACGGCGCGCCGAGCAGCAGCAGGAAGGCCGTCACGAGGGTCGCGACCGGCAGCGGCCTGCGCATCACGACGGTGGCCAGGCGATGCCAGAAGCCGTTCTCCAACTCCGCCGTCGCCGGCCGCTCGCGGCGCCGGAACACCCGCCCCTTCTCGATCCGGGGGCCGAGCGCCACCAGCAGGGCCGGCAGCAGGGTGACCGAGGCGAGGGCGGCCAGCAGGGCGGTCGCCACGCCCGCGTACGCCATGGACCGCACGGCGGGCAGCGGGAACCAGGCCAGGCCCGCGAGGGCCACCGCCACCGTGACCGCCGAGAAGACGACCGTGCGCCCGGCGGAGCGCAGCGTGCCGCGGACGGCCTCGCCCTCGCCGTGTCCGGCGCGCAGTTGCTCGCGGTAGCGGTTGACGATCAGCAGGCTGTAGTCGATGGCGAGGCCCAGCCCCAGCAGGGTGATCACACTGACCGAGAGCGAGGACAGCGAGGTCAGACTCGCCAGGATCCACATGAAGCCCATGCACAGCAGCACCGTCACCAGCGCGATCACCAGCGGCAGCGCCGCGGCGACCAGGCTGCCGAAGACGAACACGAGCAGGACGAGCGTCACCGGGAAGGCGATCATCTCGCCCTTCGTGGCGTCCTTCTGGCCCTGGTCGATGATCTCGTGCTGGAGCGGCGCGTAGCCGCCGACCTTGACCTCCAGTCCGTCGTGCGTGCCCTGGTAGCGCGGCAGCAACTCCTTGACCCGCGCCTCCACTTCCGTCTCGTCGCCGGTGATGGTGGCCAGGATCAGGGCCTTGTCGCCCCCGGCACCGCGCAGTTGGGGGGCGCGGTCGCCGCCCCAGTAGCCGATGACGTCGGCCACCCCCGGTTCACCGGCCAGTTCGGCGCCGAGCGAGGCACCGGCGGCGCTCGCCGCCGGTTCGTCCACACCGCCGGGCGCGGTGACCAGCAGCGTCAGATTCGACTGCGCGTGGCCGAAGTCCGCTCTGAGCGCCGAGGCCGCGCGGCCGGATTCCGCGCGGGGGTCGTCGAAGCCCCCGGCGGTGAGTTTGGTGAAGAGCGTCGAGCCCGCCGCGCCTCCCAGTACGGCGAGCAGCAGGGCGACGACGACCACCGCCCGGCGCCTGCGCAGGGCGAGCCCCGCTACGGTTTCCAGCATTCTCGGTTCTCATTCCTCGTAGACTCGACGGGTGTTTCGGCATGCGCCAGGCATACGAGGCGTCAGGAGTCCGGGGTGTGAGCCGACCGGACACAATGTGTCCGGCGTCACAGTGCTTCTCGATCCGGACAGGAGGCGACGGCGGTGCAGAACGCCGGCCCCCACTCCCCCGCCACCGGCCCGGACACGCTCGCCCCCGGCGCGCTCGACGCGGCGACCGAGGTGTTCGCCACCCATCGCGATCTGCTCTTCTCGCTGGTCCACAATCTGCTCGGCAGCGTCGCCGACACCGAGGACGCCTTGCAGGAGACCTGGCTGGCCTGGGTATCGGCCCGGCACTCCGGCATCGCCAACTCCCGTGCGTATCTGGTCCGTATCGCGGTGAACCAGGCGCTGGCACGGCTGCGGCGCGCCCGCCGCGAGCACGCCGTCGACCCGGGCCCCTGGCTGCCGCAGCCACTGCTCACCGGCCCGGCCGGCGCCGAGGACGGCGCGCTCCGGGCGGAGTCGGTGTCGCTGGCGCTGACGGTGGTGCTTCAGACCCTGACACCGCTGGAGCGCGCCGTGTTCGTCCTGCGGGAGGTGTTCGGCTACGACCACGGCGAGATCGCCGGCCTGCTGGGCCGCACCTCGGCCGCCGTCCGCCAGACCGCCCACCGGGCCCGGTCCGGTGTCCGTTCCCGCAGGCCCCGAGGCGAACCCGGCCCGGAGTTGCGCCGGGCCGTCACCGAGCGCTTTCTGTCGGCGGCGCTCGGCGGTGACCTCGGGGCCCTGATGGACGTACTCGCCCCGGACGTGGCGATGTGGACGGACGGTGACGGCACGCCGGGCATCGCGCGGCGCGTCGTGGAGGGCCGGGACCGGGTCGTACGTCTCGTACGGGCCAAGGCCCCCGGCCTGACCTCCGGTCTGACGGTCCGTTATGTGAACACGAGCCGCGAACCGGCGGCGCTGCTGTTCGCCGGGGACCGGCTGCACACCGTGGTCGTACTCGAACTGACCCGGGCGGGGGACCGGGTGAGCCGGATCCACGGGGTCGTCGATCCCGGGAGGCTCACCCGTACCGGCTGAGGCGTGCCGGGGTCAGACCGCGACCGGCTTCTCGTCCGGCGCGCTCACCGCGGGCCGGTTGAGCGCGGCGGGCGACTGGCCTTCCCGCTTGATCTGGCGGTACAGCATCCGCGCGTAGGCGGTGTCCAGGATGATCACGGTCGCGCCGAGCACCGGGATCATCAGGCTCTCCGGGTACAGCGAGACCGACATCAGCACTCCGAGCGCCGAGCCGATGCCCTTGCAGCCCGCGATGTACATCGACTGGCCGGCCGAGGACTTGCGGCGCCGCAGCATGGAGATGAAGGCCATGCTCATCACACAGTTGACGCCGAGGCCCGCGTAGGCGCCGTAGTAGTCGTTGATCTCCAGTTCCGCGGCGGGTATGAAGAGCACCGCGAAGAGGAAGGCGCCGCCGAAGAACCGTTTGAACTCCTTCGGGGTGAGTGCCGGGTAGTCCTTGAGGCCGAACTTCAGGACCTGCATGACGATGTAGATGTCGAGCAGGAACCAGGCGAAGTTGAACGGCCGCTGCCAGCCGGCGTGCGGAACGATGAAGGTGTCGTTGAACTCCCAGGCGATGTTGAAGGCGACCGCCACCGCCGGGATGCCGACCCGGCGGTCGAGCCGGGCGCGCTGGATCGCGAACATGTACGCCGCGAGCCAGAAGCCGCCGACGACGAGCACGAGTCCCACGTAATACCAGTCGGGGAGGTCACGCGCCTCCTCCAGCCGGATCCGTCCCTCGTCGCCGAACAAAGGGGATGGCCACCACACTGTCAGTCTCCTTACCTGGTACGGGGGTTCAGCGTTCGGTCGGTTCCGTCACGTCCACTGGCCGGTGCCCTTGCCCCGCTTCTCACCCAGCAGCTGTTCGCGCAACTGGGTGCGGCGGACCTTCCAGGTGGCCGTCCGGGGCACGTCCTGCCACGGGACGAGGCGCGGCTCGCCGAGTTCGGGCAGGCCGGCCGTCGCCCGCCGCCACTCCTCGGGGTCGATCCGGTTGTCGCGCATGCAGAGGACGGGAACGGGCGGCCCGTCGGGCACGCTGAGCACGACCACTTCCTGGGCCCGCTCCAGACGGTCGAGCAGGGTGCTCTCGGCCTCGATGCAGCTCATGCCGGGGATCATGTCCACCTCGCGGTCGACGAGCCTGATCCGGCCGAACCGGGTGCGTTCGCCGAGGTCTCCGGTGTTCCACCAGGCGCCCTCGGTCTTCATCCGGTGCCGGTCGCTCTCCCCCAGGTAGTCCAGACAGCGGGTCCGGGTGTTGACCATCAGCAGTCCCGGCTCGCCCCTGGGCAGCCGGCGCCCGGTCTCCGGGTCGACGATCCTGACCCGCACCAGGGTGGGCCAGCCCAGGTTGGTCACGTCGTGGCGGGTGGTGCCCGCCCTGCGCATGGTGCCGCGGGTGAATATGTTCGCCGAGATACCGGCGATCTCGGACTGGCCGAGCCCCCAGGCCCACACCGGGAACCGGGCCCGTGAGACGGCGAGGAACTTGCGCACCGTACGCGGATGCACGGCGTCGAACGTGCTGATGAACCGGTGCACCTGGGAGAAGAGTCCGGGCCGGTCGTCCGCCAGCTCCTCCCACCGCTGGTAGATGTTGGGCATCGCCTCCAGCGATGTGGGACGGTGCTCCGCCAGCACCCGGGCGACCGATTCGAGGCCGGGGTCGGAGATCACCACCATGGCCCGGGGCGCCAGCGCGAACTGCGACTTCGTCCAGGACAGCCCCCGCATGTGGCAGAAGGAGATGGCACTGGCGACCACGTCGCCGCGGCCCGAGGTGAGCAGCGGTATCGGGGAGGACTCCAGCCGGTAGGGCAGCGCCCCGAGGGCGGTGAACGGTGAGTGCACGACCAGCTTGGGTACACCGGTCGTTCCCGAGGTGTGCGTGACGATCATGGGCTCGTGGTCGCCCCGTACCCGTACCGGCGCGTCGGCCGCGCCGCTCAGGTCGCCGAAGGCCACCGCGCCGGGCGGCAGTCCGTCCGCCGGCTCACCGATCGCCACCTGCCGTACGCCGGGGCCGGCCAGGGAGATCCCGGCCTCGGCCGCCCTCGTCAGCACGCCCGCGCCGGCGAGCAGCACCGTCGGATCGGCCCTCCCGATCATGGTGCGGATGGCGTCGACGTCCTGGATGGGCGCCATCATCACGGGGAGCGCGCCGATCCGTGCCGCGCCGGCCGCGATCAGGACCATGTCGAAGTGGTTGTCCTTGACGACGGCGAGCCGGTCTCCGTGGCGCAGCCCGGCCGCGTGGAGCCGGTTCGAGACCTCCCTGACCTGTTCCGCGAGCGCTTCGGCTCCGTATGTGGTGCCGCCGTCGGGGGCGATGTCGAAGGGCCGGTCGAGATGGACGACCGTCCGGTTCCTCTTCCGGGCGTGCCAGTCGAAGACGAGGCCGATGTTGATGGGTGGACGTGTGCGCAGGGCCATACTCCGGGACCTCTTCAACTACGGGTGGACGAAGGCGGCGTGGCCGTGCAACGGGCCGACTCGGTGGGCGCGCCGGGGCATGGGAAAACCCCCGGACCGGCGTCCTGTCGGACGGGCTGCGGTACGGGGGTCGGCTGTTCTCGGGCGCGACGAACGTGCAGAAAGAGTGACACCTGTCCCCGGTCCGGGCCAAGGCGAATCAGGTGTGACGTGGGTCACTCAATGGGCCGGGGCGGGTACGGGCGGAAGAACGGCGCCGCCCACCGGGGTCCGGCGGGCGGCGCGTCGGGGCGGCGGCTCCTACTTCAGGTGCGCGCGGACCTCGGTGGCCGCCTCGTCGCCGTACGCCTTGGTGAAGCGGTCCATGAAGTTGTTCCGGCGCAGCGTGTACTCCTGGGTGCCGAGCGTCTCGATGACCAGGGTCGCGACCATGCAGCCGACCTGCGCGGCCCGCTCCAGGCCGACGCCCCACGAGAGACCGGACAGGAAGCCGGCGCGGAAGGCGTCACCGACACCCGTCGGGTCGACCTTGGCCGTCTCCTCAGCGCAGCCGACCTCGATCGGGTCGCCGCCCGCGCGCTCGATCCGGACACCGCGGGAGCCGAGCGTGGTGACCCGGTGGCCGACCCGGTCGAGGATCTCGGCCTCGCTCCAGCCGGTCTTGGACTCGATGAGCCCCTTCTCGTACTCGTTGGAGAACAGATACGTGGCCCCGTCGAGCAGCAGTCTGATCTCCTCGCCCTCCATCCGCGCGATCTGCTGCGAGAAGTCCGCGGCGAACGGGATGGACCTGCTGCGGCACTCCTCGGTGTGACGGAGCATCGCCTCGGGGTCGTCGGCGCCGATGAGCACCAGATCGAGGCCGCCGACCCGGTCGGCCACCGACTTCAGCTCGATCTGCCGGGCCTCGCTCATGGCGCCGGTGTAGAAGGAGCCGATCTGGTTGTGGTCGGCGTCCGTCGTACAGACGAAGCGTGCGGTGTGCAGGACTTCGGAGACCCGGACGGACGCGGTGTCGACACCGTGCCGGTCGAGCCAGGCGCGGTACTCGTCGAAGTCGGGGCCGACCGCGCCGACGAGGATCGGCGCGGTGCCGAGCTGGCCCATGCCGAAGCAGATGTTGGCGCCGACGCCGCCTCTGCGTACGTCGAGGGTGTCTACGAGGAAGGAAAGCGAGACCGTGTGCAGCTGGTCCCCGACCAACTGGTCGGCGAAGCGACCGGGGAAGGTCATGAGGTGGTCAGTGGCGATGGAGCCGGTGACTGCGATTCTCACGGCGTGACTGCTCCTGTGGAGGAGAACAATGGACAGTTCACGCTATCTGGTCGGCACTCTTACATCGATGGAGCAGAACTACCCGATAGTAGGGCTTTTCTCTCAACCGCTCCGTACTTACGGTGCGTACATGAGGAACCACACCGTCCCGCGCGAGCGCGTCGCACACGAATCCGACACCAGCCTGGCCGAACTGCGCGGTGACTGCGCGCGGATGGCGCCGCTCTGGGTGCGGCCGGCCGCCGCCGCTCCGGCCCCCGTCCCCCCGTCGCTGATCCACGGCGTCACGGTACCGCCCGCCTCGGCCAGGCTGATCGACGCGATGGCCGAGTACGGGGACTAGGGCCTGATCCAAACGACAGACCCCAACCCAACCCCCGAGGGAACCGAGCGCTCGCGGCGGCCGTCCCACCGGTGTCCCGGCCCGGCGGGGCGACCCGGTCGAAGGAGCAGACGGTGACGCGTACGGAACGACCTCATCAGAGCGGCGAGAACGGCGGCGAACGGGCCGGACGGCGGCGTTCCCCCTTGGCCGTCGTGTCGGTGGCGGCGGCGGCCGTCCTGCTCGCCGGCGGTGGCGGCGTCTACTTCGCCACCACGTCGTCGGACGGCGGTGGCGGCAAGTCCGCCGCGGGTGGCGCGGGAGACCTCGATCCGCCGCCGCTGGCACTCGGCACGGAGGCGGGCGGCGAGGGGGGCACCGGCCCCGGCCTCGGCATCGCGCCCGGTGAGCCGAGCCCGTACGGAGTCGAGTACCGCGCCTCGGGCACGCTGCCCGAGGGGCCCGATTCGGCCGCCGTGCACCGCCCGGAGGGATCCGTCGCCGCGGCCGACGTGGCGCGTCTCGCCGAGGTGCTGGGGGTGCCCGGCGTGCCCGAGCGCTCCGGTACGACCTGGCAGGTCGGTGGCCACGAGGACGGTTCGGGGCCGCTGCTCACCGTCGACGAGAAAGCGCCGGGCGACTGGACGTTCGGCCGCTTCGGGCCCGCGCCCGGCGGTGACAACTGCCTCAAGGCCAAGGAGTGCCCGAGCGGCGAAGGCGGCGGGAGCAACCCCGTCGTGCCCGGTGACGGGGCGGGCCCGGTGAGCGAGGGGGCCGCGAAGAAGGCCGCGGCGCCGGTGCTCAAGGCGCTGGGCCAGCAGGACGCGGCACTCGACGCGGGCCAGCTGATGGGCGCCGTACGGGTGGTGAACGCCGCCCCGGTGATCGGCGGGCTGCCGACGTACGGCTGGTCCACCGGTATCCAGATCGGCGCGGACGGCCAAGTGGTGGCCGGCAGCGGGAAGTTGAAGGAGCCTGCGAAGGGCCCCGAGTATCCGGTGATGGGCGCCGCCGAGGCGCTGGAGCTGCTGAACGGGGCGGCGGGCAAGCGGGGCACGAGCGGCATCGGCGGTTGCGCGTCCGCGGTGCCGCATCAGGACGGCCGCGAGCCGGCGGCGCCGTGCGAGCAGGACGGCAAGAGCGCGAAACCCACGCGGGTGGCCGTGGACGAGGCCGTTTTCGGGCTGGCATCCCGTCAGGTGGACGGGCGGGCCGCGCTCGTACCGTCGTGGTGGTTCGAGGTGGCGGGCGCCGGGGAGGGACCCGCGTCGTACGTCACCCGGACGGCGGTCCCCGCCGAGTATCTGGCCCCGGACGGCGGGAGCGACGGCGGCCCGGGCACGGGCGGCGGCGATGTCGGCGCGGTCCCGCAGGAGAGCGGGGCGCCGGAGCCCCCGATCGAGACGTACAGCGCCGACGGGAGGACGCTGAGCGTGCGCTTCACGGGCGGTGTGTGCGGCGAGTACTCGCTGCGGGCGGACGAGAGCGGGTCGGCGGTGAAGGTGAGGGTGGTCGACTCCGCCCCGCCGGGCGGTGTGTGCATCGCGATGGCCAAGGCGTTCACCGAGAAGGTGACGCTGGACCGGCCGCTCGGGGACCGGAAGGTCGTGGACACGGTCACCGGGGACGCCGTTCCGCTCCGGAAGTAGCCGGGCACGCCGGGAAGCGTCCGGCGGCCACGGAGAGATCAGGCACGCGAAAGGCGGCGGCCCTCCAGTGGAGGGCCGCCGCCTTTCACCGTCCCGTTACGGGGCGGACGACTCGGGCCGCCGGACGGCGGTCAGTTGAAGGAGTCGCCGCAGGCGCAGGAACCGGAGGCGTTGGGGTTGTCGATCGTGAAGCCCTGCTTCTCGATCGTGTCGACGAAGTCGATGGAGGCGCCGCCCAGATACGGGGCGCTCATCCGGTCGGTGACGACCTTGACGCCGTCGAAGTCCTTCACGACGTCGCCGTCGAGCGAACGCTCGTCGAAGAACAGCTGGTAACGGAGACCGGAACAGCCGCCGGGCTGGACCGCGACGCGCAGCGCGAGGTCGTCCCTGCCTTCCTGGTCGAGCAGGGCCTTGACCTTGCCCGCGGCGGCGTCGGACAGGAGGATGCCGTCGCTCACGGTGGTGGTCTCGTCCGATACGGACATCTGCTTCTCTCCCGGGGTGGGGCCTCCCCGCCGAGGCAGGGGAAGAACGGACTCATTGCCGACAGCTACAACCGCCGAGGCCGCGGAATCATTCCGGGCCCGCCGCTCGCCTGGTCTGTCGCTCTTCTTCTCATGCTCGCACACCCGGCTCCGGAGCGGCACCGACCGCTGCTCCCGGGAATGCGTCACATCGACGTTATCGACATCGTCAAAGTGACATGAAGCGGTTATGATAGATAGCGTCAATTAGACGAAAAGGCTCCTCCGCAGAGAAGAAAGGGTGCGTGACGTGACCACGGCCCAAGCCCGTCAGGATCTCGATGTACAGCCGACGCCCCTCGCACTGCTCCTGCTCGGCCGCGAGGCCGACACCCGCAGCGAGCGCGGCGTGGAGTGCCCCGGTGACCTGCCGTCGCCGTCCGACCCGGATCTGGTCGGACGCGCCCGCGCGGCGAAGGAGAAGCTCGGGGAGAAGGTCTTCATCCTCGGCCACCACTACCAGCGCGACGAGGTCATCCAGTTCGCCGACGTGACCGGTGACTCGTTCAAGCTCGCCAAGGACGCCGCCGCGCGCCCGGAGGCCGAGTACATCGTCTTCTGCGGTGTCCACTTCATGGCCGAGTCGGCGGACATCCTGACCGCCGACGACCAGAAGGTCGTCCTGCCGGACCTGGCCGCCGGCTGTTCCATGGCGGACATGGCGACGGCCGAACAGGTGGCCGAGTGCTGGGACGTGCTGACCGAGGCCGGCATAGCCGAGCGGGTCGTCCCCGTCTCGTACATGAACTCCTCCGCCGACATCAAGGCGTTCACCGGCAAGCACGGCGGCACCATCTGCACCTCGTCCAACGCCGAACGCGCCCTCGACTGGGCCTTCGAGCAGGGCGACAAGGTCCTCTTCCTGCCCGACCAGCACCTGGGGCGCAACACGGCCGTACGGGACCTCGGGCTGTCGCTGGAGGACTGCGTCCTCTACAACCCGCACAAGCCGAACGGCGGCCTGACGGCCGAGGAGCTGCGGAACGCGAAGATGATCCTGTGGCGCGGGCACTGCTCCGTGCACGGCCGTTTCTCGCTGGACTCGGTCAACGAGGTCCGCGAGCGCGTCCCCGGCGTGAATGTGCTGGTGCACCCGGAGTGCAAGCACGAGGTGGTCTCGGCGGCCGACTACGTGGGCTCGACGGAGTACATCATCAGGACGCTGGAGGAGGCGCCCGCCGGTTCGAAGTGGGCGATCGGCACCGAGCTGAATCTCGTGCGGCGGCTGGCGAACCGATTCGCCGCCGACGACAAGGAGATCGTCTTCCTCGACAGGACGGTCTGCTTCTGCTCGACGATGAACCGCATCGACCTGCCGCACCTGGTGTGGGCGCTCGAATCGCTCGTCGAGGGCAAGGACATCAACCGGATCCAGGTCGAGAAGGAGACGGCCGACTTCGCGCAGCTCGCGCTGGAACGGATGCTGGCGCTGCCGTAGGACGGGTCCGCGAAGTCCCGCCCGGTCCACCCTGACCGCGTGGCCCGCCCGGTCCGCCCGGTCCATCCGCCGGAACGACGAAGGGGCGCCCGCCATTGGCGGGCGCCCCTCCACCCCCCCCCCCAGACAAGGGGTCGGCGCCGGGGGTGCGGTGTTGAACGGCTCCGGGGACGGGGCGTCGGGGGGAGGTATGCCGCCG